>NZ_JBEXIA010000009.1:0-206129 GCF_040608335.1 Micromonospora sp. NPDC005194
ACCCCAAGGAGGTCTGCGGCATGGACCTGCCGTTCGTCGTCGCCACGCTGACCCGGCGCCGCCAGGTCGTACCGCCGGGCGGCGGGCCCGTTGGGTGGTGCTCGGCGCGGTGCTCGCCCTGGCCGGGGTGGCCACCGCGGCGACGCTCTACCTGCTGCGGGACCGCTACCCGGACCTGGAGTTCGGATCGCTGGGCGAGCTGTCGAGGCTGCCGGCCGGCGCCGAACGGCCCAGCGGCATGTGGACCGCGGTGCTCGGCGACCGGGCCTACCTCGGGTACCCGCTGCCGGACGACCGGCTGGAGGTGGTCGCCGTCGACACCGGCACCGGCGACGAGCTGTGGCGACGGCAGACCGGCGTCACCGCCGACGACTGGGCCGGCCTGGTCGCCGTACCGGGGGCGGTCGCGGTCCTCGCCGACGCGCCGGGCGAGAGCACACCGCGTGAACTGGCCGTCCTGGACGGCCGCTCCGGCGCCCAGCGCTGGCACCGGGCGGTCCGCGGCGACGACGACGTCTACTTCTCCGACGACACCGCCGTGCTGGTGGACCGGGCCGCCGGGCGGCTGGTCGGCCTGCGGCTGGGCGACGGCACCGACAAGTGGAGCAAGCCCAACCCGCGTGACCAGTACGGCGGCGCGCGTACCGTCGTCCGGCCGGTGGGCACCGACGAGGCGGCGGGTGGGCCGGCGTACCTCGACGGCGGCGCCCGCGACCCGTGGACGGGCAAGGGGCGACGACTCGTGCAGGTCGGGGCGGACCGCTCGGCGCGGCTGCTCGACATGTCCTCCGGCTCGGTTCTGCGCGAGTGGGGCAACGTCGCCGACCTCGACGACCTGGTGGTGGCGCACGAGGACCGCCTCTACGTGGCCCCCACCGACGGCGGGTACCAGGTGCTGGCGTACGACCTGGGTTCCGACGCGGCGCCGGTGGTCCTCTACCGGGCCGAGAACGCGGAGTACCGGCCGAAGGCGCTGGTGGCCTGCGGCGAGCGGCGGGCCTGCCTGGTGCAGGTGCGCAACAGCGACGCCGAGCGCGCCGAGGTGGTGGCGGCGACCGAGGGGAAGTCGGCGATCTCCTGGTCGGCGCCGGGCGCGACCGGTCTGGTGCCGGTCGGCGAGCAGGTGCTCATCCAGCGGGAGTACCCGAAAGCGACGGTCACCCTCTTCGACGCCACCGGCAAGGCGGTGCTGGCCGACCGCCCCGGCGTAGCGGCCCGACTGGACGCCGGCAACCTGCTCGTCTTCGCCGAGCCGACCAGCACGGTGGCGGACAACCGCAGCGTGGCCGGCGTGTGGGCCGAGTCGGGCGCCGTCGACGAGTTGGGCCAGCTCGTCGACGTCCGCAGCGCGTCCTGCTCGTGGAACACGCGGGTGATCGCGTGCGGCGCGGACAAGGATTTCGTGGTGTACCGGTTCACCGACGACTGACCGCCGGCCGGGCAGCGGTCAGGCGCGGACGATGTCGGTGCCGTCGACCCGCACGGGGATCTCGGTGAGCCCCCGGCTGGCGGGCCCGCCCAGGCGGGCGCCGTCGCCGATCGCGAACGTGGAGTTGTGCGCCGGGCAGGTGATCACTCCGTCGCGCGGTGCGCCGACCCGTACGCCCTGGTGGGGGCAGGTCGCGTCGTACGCGGTGAAGGTGCCGGCCTCGGCCTGGACGACCAGGACCCCGTCGACCACCGTGCCGCCGCCGACCGGCACGTCGCCGGTGCGGGCCAGCACGGTGCCGGGGGTGGCGGCCGCCTGGTCGGCGGAGCTGTCGCCGCCACCGCAGGCGCTCAGCAGCCCCGCCGCGCCGAGGGCGCCGGCTCCGGTCAGCAGCGTCCGCCTGCTCAGGCACCACCGCTTGTCGCGGAGGAACTCCTGTCCGTCGTACACCCTCGTCACCTCTTTCGTCGACGGCCCGGACCCCCCGGCGGCGTCGCCGGTGATCGGCGGCGGTGTGCTCGGGTGGGCCCGATGGTCGCGGGACCAGCCTGCCGCACGTGCCTGGACGTGCGGTGAGACGAACCTGGATGGTGACTGGGTGCACAGCGGGCCGGTCGACGACGGCCCCTAGGATGCTGCGGTGATTCTTCGGGGTACGGTCCGCGCCGATCGTCCGCTGGTGGTGCTCGCCGTCGGGGAGGAGGCCCGCTACCTGCCACCCGACCTGCCGGTGCTGCTCACCGGCATGGGCAAGGTCAACGCCGCCAGCGCGGTCGCGGCGGTGCTGGCCGCCGGGCCGCGCCCCAGCCTGCTGCTCAACCTCGGCACGGCCGGGGCGCTGCGCCCCGGGTGGGCGGGCATCCACGAGGTCGCCACCGTGCTCCAACACGACCTGGACACGGCCCTGCTGCGCACGCTCACCGGCGAGACCTACGGGGCGCCGCTGGCCTTGGCCGCCGAGGGGGCGGTGCTGGCCACCGGCGACACGTTCGTGGCCGACGACGACGCGCGGGACCGGTTGGCCCAGCGCGCCGACCTGGTCGACATGGAGGGGTACGCGGTGGCGTGGGCCGCCGCCCAGGCCGGTGTGCCCTGCCGGTTGATCAAGCAGGTCAGCGACGAGGCGGGCGACGGCGCTGCCCGGACGTGGCGGGAGTCGGTGGACGCCTGCGCCCGGGACCTCGCCGACTGGGCCGGTCGGCACCTCGCCTGACCGTCGACTGTCATCCGGCGGGCCCTCGTGGTTGGAGCCCTCGGGTGGTTTCCTGGTTGCCGTGGTGGGGGACCAGGACGTGCCCGGCCAGCGTGAGGGCCACGACCGCGGTGACCAGCACCGGTGGCCAGCCCCCGGCCGAGCACGAACACCAGCGGCCCGCCGATGATCAGCATCAGCCACCGCACCGGGGTCGGTCCGGTCGGTCGCTCCACGACCAGGTCGAAGGAGGCCGCCGTGACGGCCACGCCGACCAGCAGCACCAGATGGCTGTACGGAGCGATCCGGGTGGACCTGCCGGGCACCGACGCGGCCGCGGTCTCGAGCAACTCGCCGGCTCGGTGGACGTAGATCTGCCAGAGCAGCAGCATGATGGCGAACGCGCAGAGCAGGGCGGTGACTCGGAGGCGGTCGAATTCGCTGCGACTGACTTCCAGGGTGGGCACCAGGATGATGTCGTCGAGGGCCAGGATGACGAACTGCTGGTACCGCTCGCCCAGGTGCGCCGTGGTCCGGTCGTACTGGTCGAGCGGCACCCGCCCGAGCCGGGGTGTGGGGTACCGCGCCGCCGCGGACATCAGGTCGATCGCGATCGCGATGATCCAGATCCACCACCACGCGGTGTCGGCCAGCGCGCCGATGATCCAGAGGACGCCGGAGACCAGGAACCAGAACAGGAACCGGGTGGCTCGCGCCATGGCCGCGTGGTGCTGCTGCCGGTACAACGTGCTGACCAGGACGATGCCACGCACCACGTGGGTGCCGACGTAGGCGAGCGCGAAGGCCGTGGCCTGCCCTCTGGTGACCATCGGCAGTGACGCCGCCATCCCCACCGACCCGACCATGGCGATCATCAGGATGGCCTGGATGGGGCGCTGCTGCGGGTCGTAGAACTCGGTCGTGGTGGTGGTGACCGACCAGGTCCACCAGATCGCCGTCAGCATCAGCAACACGGCCGCGCTGCGGGCCCAGGATTCCTGGTCGGCGAGGAGCTTCGAGGTCTGCGCGAGCGCGGCCACGAAGACCACGTCGAAGAGCAGCTCCAGCAGGGTGGCCCGGGTCGACCCGTCCAGCCGGCGTACCAGCGCCCCGGTGCCTCCGGTGGTCATGCCCGGCCTCCCGCCGTGTCTTGCGAGGATTATCGGCGGCGTCGGCGCGGGCCGGCGGTACGCGCTGCTCGCTCGGCGCGAACGCGCGCAGCGGCAGCACCTACTACGTGATCACGGCCGGCCACCGCACCACCGCCGCCGCCACCTGGTACGCCGACAGCGCGCAGACCACCGCCCTCGGCACCCGCACCGCCACCAGCTATCCCGGCGACGACTACGGGCTGATCCGCTACACCGGCCGGATCGCCCACCCGAGCGCCGTCTACACCTACCCCGGGCTGCTCACCATCAACGGCCCCGGCAACGCGTACGTCGGGCAGGCGGTCTGCCGCAGCGGCGTCACGACCGGCGTCCGCTGCGGCACCGTCACCGGTCTCAACCAGACCGTCAACTACGCCACCGGCGTGATCTACGGCCTGATTCGCACCAACATCTGCGCCGAGCCGGGAGACAGCGGCGGACCGCTGTACGTGGCGTCCACCGGCACCATCATCGGCATCCTCTCCGGAGGCAGCGGCAACTGCACCTCCGGCGGCACGACCTACTACCAGCCGATCGCCGAGGTGCTGGCCGCGTACGGACTGACCCTGCCCTGACATCCGTTGCGCTGAGCGCAACAGGTTGCTCGTCTGGCACAACGCGCCTAGGCTCGGCGACGCCCCGGACCCCCTCCCCGAGGACGTGTGCCGCCATGTCGAGCAAGCCCCGACCCGACCACGCGGCCGCCCCGGCCGGCTCCCCGCCGGCCGAGGTGGTCACGGTGGGGGAGACCATGGTCGTGCTGTGCCCACCGCCGGGCGAGCCGCTGGAGCACGCCGAGCAGGTCGCCGTCTCGGTCGGCGGCGCGGAGTCCAACGTGGCCGGTTACCTGGCCCGCCTCGACCACCGGGCGACCTGGGTGAGCCGGGTCGGCGACGACCCCTTCGGCCGGGCAGTCGTCCGGCACGTCGCCGACGCCGGCGTCCGCGTCGACCTGGTGGGTGTGGACCCGGCCGCCCCGACCGGCCTCTACCTCAAGGATCCGGGCCCGACGGCCACCGCCGTGCACTACTACCGGGCGGGCTCGGCCGCGTCCCGGATGGACCCCGGAGCGTTGGCCGACCCACGGCTGGCCGGCGCGCGGGTGCTGCACCTGTCCGGGATCACCCCGGCGCTCTCCGCCTCCTGCCGGGCGCTGGTCGAGCACGCGGTGACCGACCGGCCGCTGCCGGGCGCGCTGGTCAGCTTCGACGTCAACCACCGGGCGCGGCTCTGGCCCGCCGAGCGGGCCGCGCCGGTGCTGCGTGACCTCGCCGACCGCAGCGACCTGGTCTTCGTCGGCCAGGACGAGGCGTACGCCCTCTGGGGCACCGCCGACGCGGCGGCGGTACGCCGGCTGCTGCCCGGCCCGCGGACAGTGGTCGTCAAGGACGGCGCGGTGTGCGCCACCGCCCTGTGCCGCGACGCCGCACCGGTCGTCGTCCCGGCGCCCCGCGTGTCGGTGGTGGAGCCGGTCGGCGCCGGAGACGCGTTCGCCGCCGGCTACCTGGCCGGGCTGCTGCGCGACCTCGACCCGACGCGGCGCCTGCGCCTCGGCCACCTCGTCGCCGCGCAGGCGCTGGGCAGCCCCGGCGACAACGCGCCACTGCCACCGTGGTCCTGGTTTCAGCGGCTGCTCGACGCGCCCTGGTCACCACCCGACCTGACCGTCGTACGAGCGGAGGGCTGAGGGGTGTCCGAGGGCGTCGACCGGGCGATGCGCGTGCTGGAACTGCTGGCACGCGAGCCCGCGCAGCTCGGTGGTGTGGCCGCCGACCTGGGCGTGCACAAGTCCACCGCGCTGCGACTGTTGCAGACCCTCGAGTCGGGTGGCTTCGCCCGCCGCACCGACGGCGGCTGGACGGTGGGCCTGCGACTGATCGACCTCGCGCAGCAGGCACTGGACTCCCTGGACGTGCGCGCGGTGGCCCGTCCACACCTGGCGGCGCTCGGCCGCGACTGCGGGCACACCATCCACCTGGCACAGCTGGTCGACGACGACCTCGTCTACGTGGACAAGATCGAGGCCCGTGGTCAGGTGCGGATGTACTCCCGGATCGGCCGCACCGCGCCGCTGCACGCCAGCGGGGTCGGCAAGGTGGTCCTCGCGTACCGCCCGCAGCTGACCCGGCTGGTCGAGGGCGCCGCGCTGCGGGCGTACACCCCGGCCACCATCTGCGACCCGGCCGCGCTGCGCGCGGAGCTGGCGGCCGTCGCCGAGCGGGGCTGGGCGGCCGACGACGGCGAGTTCGAGCCGCTGATCACCTGTGTGGCCGCGCCGGTGCGCCACGCCGACGGGTCGGTCAGCGCGGCGGTGTCGGTGACCGCTCCGACGGTGGTGGCCACCCTCGCCGACCTGCGCCTCCTGCTACCCCGTCTGCTGGGCACCACCCAGCAGATCTCCCGTGACCTCGGATGGAGTGGACCATGACCACAGCGGACTTCGAGCACATCTTCGGCGGCGCCCGGGTGATGGCGATCCTGCGCGGCCTGCCGGTCGCCGAGACCGTCCGGCTCGCCGAGCGCGCCTGGGACCTCGGCATCGTCGTGGTGGAGGTGCCGGTGGCCACCCCCGACGCGGTGCCCGCCCTGCGCGCCGCAGTCGAGGCGGGCGCGGCGCGGGACCGGATCGTCGGCGCCGGCACCGTGCTCGATGTCGATCAGGTCGCGGCGGCGGCCGACGCGGGCGCCGCCTTCACCGTCGCGCCCGGTCTGGACCTCGCGATCGCCGACGCCGCCGCCGCGCGCGGCCTGCCGCACCTGCCCGGCGTCGCCACTCCCACCGAGGCGCAGCAGGCGCTGCGGCACGGCCTGACCTGGCTCAAGGCGTTCCCCGCGATCTCCCTCGGGCCAGCCTGGTTCCGGGCCATGGCCGGCCCCCTGCCGCAGCTGCGCTTCGTCGCCACGGGCGGCCTGGACGCGGGCAACGCCGCCGCGTTCCTCGACGCGGGCGTACGGGTGGCAGCCGTCGGCTCAGCCCTCTCCGACCCCACCCAGCTGGACCAACTGGCCAAGCTGACAAACCACCCACGCTGACGCGCCCCCGGGGAGGGGTTCCGGCGGCCGGCGCGTCGCGGGCTCGACCGGCTCAGCCGGTGCCCTCGGGCCGGTCGAGGAAGTGCAGCCGCGCCTGCTTCTCCGGCAGCTCGATCAACGGACCGGCCCGGAACCCGCTGCGCCGCAGCCGCCGCAGCATCCGGTCGTTGCGGGCGTCCGGCTCCATCACGACCCGCAGCCGCCCCGGGTCGGCGAAGACGAACTCCAGGATCGCGCCGAACAGCGCGCCGGTGAATCCCCGCTCGGCGCTCACCGGGGGCCCGATGAGCAGGTGGAGGCCGATGTCGCCGGGGCGCACCTCGTAGCACCCGCCGACCGGATCGGCCCCCGGGTCGTACGTCTGCACCAGCGCGGCCGGCACCCCGTCGCGGTGTGCCAGGTACGCGTGGTGCGTGGTCAGCGAATCCAGGTACGCGTAGATCTCGTGCACCCGCTCGCGGCTGGCCTCGCGCATCCCCCAGAACCGGGCCCGCTCGGTCGTGACCCAGCCGTGCAGCAGGTCGGCGTCCTCGTCCGGGCGCACCGGGCGGATGGTGACCACCCCGAACCCGGTGACGTCGCGCCGGTAGTGCTGACCGTCAGTGCTCATCGGGCTCCTCGGTGAGGTGGTGCCAGTCCGTGGTCACCGGCAGCAGCTCGCCGGCCAGCCACGCGGGCTGCTGGTCGTCGTGGTGCGGGTCGCCGGGCACGCCGCTGGCGCCCAGCGGGACCACCCACCGGCTGTCCTGGCGGCGGGCCAGGTCCCAGACGAACCGCGCGGCCGGCCCCCGGAAGCACCCGTGAGTGACCCCGGGCACGCTGGAGGTGGCCAGCACACAGTCGTGGTCGCCGTCGAGCCGGGGACCGGGCGCGGCGTCCGGGTCGGGCAGCGCCCGCCAGGCCGCCAACCGGTGCAGGTCACCCCAGCGCACCGGGCCGGCCGCCGCACCGGCGACCTCCTCCGCCGCCGCGCGTACCACCGCCGGCGCGTCGACGCCGGGCAGCGACCTGCCGGCGAGCAGGTGCTCCAGCGCGTAGCCGACCCGCGGCGTCAGCGCCAACCAGGGCGCGAACACCTCGGGGTACGCGGGCGGCTCGGCCAGCGCGGCCAGGGCCGGATGGGCGGCGATCCGGCGGACGACAGCGGCCCGCAGGACGGCGAAGTCCGCCGCGTCGGTGCTGTCGGCGCTCATCCGGCGGTCCCAGCGCAGCAGCCGGTCGCGCAGCGCGGCGGCGGCGGGGCCGAGCCCGGTCAGTCCGTCGAGCACCGCCAGCAGCGGCCCGGCCGAGCCGAGGCGCGTGTCGGTGTGCACGGCGGCCATCTGCGCGGCCGTCCAGTCCCGGCCGGCGTCGAGCAGTTCGGTGATCCGGCGCGCGCGGTGCGGTGGGGCGAACTCGACGCCGAGCGGCGCCGCCAGCCCCCGCTCGTTGGCCATCACCGCCCGGCCGGTCACCTCGGCGCGGGGCATCGACGCGTGCCAGCCGCGCCAGGCGTACGCGGCGTCTGAGGCCGGGACCACCCGGCGGCCGTTGTCCGGATGCCGCAGCGGCACCACCCCGGCGACCCGGTGCAGCAGCCCGCCGGCGGTGTCCGCCGCCTGCACCACGTTGACCGGCTCCACCCAGTGCCGCAGAGCCTCGTCCACATCGGACACGCCACGGGCGCGCAGCAGCTCCGGTAGCGCCGCGAAGCCCAGCTCGCCGCGGACCCGGGGCGGGTAGCGCAGGCTCACCGCCGTCTCGTCGTCCGGTCCGCCGGCGATCACCGGCCCCCGCTCGGTCTCCACCACCTCCACCCGGACCGGGTCCGCGCCGGCCACCTCGATCGTCTCGACGTGGACGTGCGCCTCGCGCCAGCCGTCCGGGCCGAGCGCCCGCACCCCCGTGCCGTGCCGGCGCAGCCGCTCGGCGTAGACGTCCTGGTAGTCGGCCATCGCGTTGGTGATCGCCCACGCCACCGTTCCGGTGTGGCCGAAGTGCGCGATGCCCGGCACACCGGGCACGGCCAGGCCGACCACGTCGTACTCCGGGCAGGCCAGCCGGATCTGCTGGTAGACGCCCGGGTCCTCCAGAAACCGGTGCGGGTCGCCGGCGAGCAGCGCGGCGCCGGTGGCGGTGCGGGAACCGGCGAGCAGCCACCCGTTGCTGCCGGCGACGGCCGGCCCGTCGGTGGCGAACACCTCGACCGCCGCCGGGCCGAGGCACTGTGCGACGTGCTCGCGCCAGAGCTTGCCGGGGAACCCCGCGAACAGGATGTGGTGCCCCAGCCACACCGCGAGCGGCGTCCACGGCTCCCACCGGCCCGGCGTCAGCCCGACGGCGGCGAACTCCGGTGACCGGGCCGCCCCGGCGGCGAGGCCGGCGTTCACCCCGTCCACGTACGCGCCCACCCACTCGGCGGTCGCCTCGTCCAGGTTGGCGTGGCAACGACGGGCGGTGTCGTCCAGCCGTACCTGGCGGGCGAAGCGGTCCCAGGCGAGCGCGTCGACGCCGAGGAACGCCGCGCTGGTGCCCGCCGACCGGTGCCGTTCCACCTCGATCTGCCACGCCCGGTCGTACGCGGTCACCCGACCCTGCGCCGCCGCGAGGGCCAGC
The DNA here is from genome assembly GCF_040608335.1 of Micromonospora sp. NPDC005194. NCBI lineage: Bacteria > Bacillati > Actinomycetota > Actinomycetes > Micromonosporales > Micromonosporaceae > Micromonospora > Micromonospora sp. NPDC005194. The sequence continues at coordinate 9,401 of NZ_JBEXIA010000009.1, forward strand.
GGGTCGTCGGCGCGTACGTGCGGCACGCCCCACGGGTCGCGGAAGCGCCGCGCGCTCATGCCGGCTCGGTCGCGCGCCGGCGGGCGGCGGGGACGACCAGCGGGGTGCCCGTCTCCGGGTCGTCGATGACCCGGCAGGGCAGCCCGAACACGTCGGCGACCAGATCGGCGGTGACCACCTCGCGGGGGTCGCCGGCGGCCACCACCTTCCCGTCGCGCATCGCGATGAGATGGGTGGCGTACCGGGCGGCGTGGTTGAGGTCGTGCAGCACCGCGACCAGCGTGCGGCCCTGCTCCTCGTGCAGCCGGGCGCACAGGTCCAGGATGTCGATCTGGTGGGCGATGTCGAGGTACGTGGTCGGCTCGTCGAGCAGCAGCAACGGCGTCTGCTGGGCCAGCGCCATGGCGATCCAGACGCGCTGGCGCTGGCCGCCGGACAGCTCGTCCACCGGCCGGTCGGCGAGGTCGGCGACCCCGGTGGCGGCCATCGACTCGTCGACGATCCGCTCGTCCTCGCGGGACCACTGCCGCAGCAGACCCTGGTGGGGGTAGCGACCCCGGGCGACCAGTTCGGCGACGCCGATCCCGTCCGGCGCGATCGACGACTGCGGCAGCAGGCCGAGGGTGCGGGCCACCGTGCGGGCGGGCAGGTCGTGGATGTCCCGACCGTCCAGCAGCACCGCGCCGGCGCTCGGGCGCAGCATCCGCGACAGCGCGCGCAGCACTGTCGACTTGCCGCACGCGTTCGGCCCGATGATCACCGTGAACGACCGGTCGGGCACCGCCACGGTCAGGTCCTCGGAGATGGTGCGCCGGTCGTAGGCGAGGGTCAGCGCGGTGCCGCCGAGGCGGGACGTCATGAGGGCTCCTTCGGAAGGGGTGTTCACAGCCGGCCCGCCCGGCGTTCGACGGCCAACAGCCAGACCAGGTAGCCGCCGCCGAGCACTCCGGTCACCACGCCGACCGGCAGTTGGTGCCCGGTGAACGCGCGCTGGGCCAGCAGGTCGGCGCCGACCAGCAGGGCCGAGCCGAGGGCCATCGACGGCAGCAGGTTGGGGCCGGGCGCCCGGGTCAGCCGCTTGGCCACGTGCGGCGCGACGAGCGCCACGAACGACACCGGGCCGGCGGCGGCCGCCGCGAACGAGACCAGCAGCACGGCCGCGGCGAGCAGCACCAGGCGCAGCCGGCGGACCGGCACGCCGAGCGCGTTGGCCGTGTCGTCGCCCAGCTCCATCATCCGCAGCGCCGGGGCGCAGGCGACGAGCAGCAGCGGCGCCAGCACGGCGGTGACGGCGAGCAGCGGCCCGGCGTTGGCCCAGCCCCGCCCGTCCAGGCTGCCGGTGAGCCAGAGCACCGCACGGGCGGCGTCCATCAGTGGGGCCCGGGTCAGCAAATAGCCGTTGACGCCGGTGAGGATCGCGGCGACGCCGATGCCGACCAGGACGAGCCGGTAGCCGTGCACGCCCCGCCGCCAGGCGAGCGCGTAGATCAGCAGGCCGGTGGCGAGCCCGCCGACGACCGCGGCGCCGGCCAGGGCCAGGCTGCCGCCGCCCAGGACGACCACCACCAGCGCGCCGGTCGACGCGCCCTGGGTGAAGCCGAGGATGTCCGGGCTGCCCAGCGGGTTGCGGACCAGCGACTGGAACACCGTGCCGCCCAGCGCCAGCGCGGCGCCGACCAGCAGGGCGGTGACCAGTCGGGGCAGTCGCAGCTCGGTCACGATGAACTGCTCCGCCGCGCTGCCGCCGCCGGTCAGGGTGCGCAGCACGTCGGCCGGGCCCATCGGGTAGTCGCCGCTGCCCATCGCGACCAGACCGAGGCCGGCGGCGAGCACCGCCGCGCCGACGCCGACGGCCAGGGCGCGGGGGCGGAACCGCACCGACAACCCACCGGGGGTACGCAGAACCGTCACGTCACCGCTCCGCTTCGCTGCGCGCTGGCGCAGCTGCTGGTTCGTTCGTTCACGGGTGCGCCACCCGTCCCCGGGTGACCAGCCAGAGGAAGAGCGGGCCGCCCAGCACGGCGGTGACCATGCCGACCTGGAGTTCACCGGGTCGGCCGAGCACCCGGCCCAGCACGTCGGCGCCGAGCAGCAGCACCGGCGCGAGCACCGCGCAGTACGGCAGCAGCCAGCGCAGGTCGGGCCCGGTCAGCGCGCGTACCAGGTGGGGCACCAGCAGGCCGACGAAGACGATCGGGCCGCAGGCCGCGGTGGCCGCGCCGCAGAGCAGGGTGACCGCGACGATCACGGCGGCGCGGATCAGGGCCGGGCGGGCGCCCAGGGCCCGGGCCGCGTCGTCGCCGAGCGCGAGGGCGTTCAGCGGACGGGCGGCGCCGAGCGCGACCAGCAGGCCCACCAGGATGAACGGCGCCACCCGGGTCACGGTCGCGGAGTCCGCGCTGGCCAGCGAGCCGACCGTCCAGAAGCGCAGCCGGTCCAGCGAGGCGGTGTCCAGCAGCATGACCGCGCTCACGAACGAGTACAGGGTGGCGTTGAGCGCCGCGCCGGCCAGCGCGAGGCGGGCCGGGGTGGCGCCGCGCCCGCCGCCCACGGCGTAGACCAGCGCGGTGACCAGCGCGGCGCCGAGCAGCGCGAACCAGACGTACCCGCCGATGGCGGTGACGCCCAGGAAGGCGGCGGCGGTGGCCACGGCGGCGGACGCGCCCGCGTTGATGCCGAGCAGCCCGGGGTCGGCGAGGGGGTTGCGGGTGAGGGCCTGCATCACGGCGCCGGCCACTCCGAGCGCCGTGCCGGCGAGCAGCCCGAGCAGGGTGCGGGGCAGGCGCATCCGGTGCACCACCGCGTACTCGGCGGCGTCGCGGTGCAGCAACCCGGACCAGACGTCGGCGAGCGGCAACGACTTCGCGCCGACCGCGATGCTGAGCACCAGGATCACGCCGAGCAGCGCCACCGCGCCGAGCAGGCCGGCGGCGCGGGCCGCCCGGTGTCGCTGCGGGGGAGGGGCCGTCGACCCGGCCGGCGCGGAGGGTGCCAGCGTGGTGACGGTGGGTGTGGCGTCCAGTGTGGGCTCCGGGGGTGTGGCGACACGGCGAACCGCTGTTGACAACGACCGAGGTTAGGCTAACCTAACTCCGCTGTCCCGGTCGACCCCGACCTTCCCCTGATCGAAAGACGACACCATGCCCGATGCACTGTCCGCCCGTCGCCTCTCTCGTCGTGGCCTGCTGGCCGCTGGCGGCGCCGCCACGCTGGCCGCGCTGCTCGCCGGCTGCGGCAAGGACGATGCCGCCAAGCCCGCTGGCAGCGGAAATGCCGGTGGCCCCTGGTCATTCACCGACGACCGCAACAAGAAGATCGAGGCGGCGGCCCGCCCGGCGCGCGTGGTGGCCTTCACCGGAGTGGCGGCAGCACTGGTCGATTTCGGTCTCGACAAGCAGCTCGTCGGCGTGTTCGGGGAGACCAAGCGCGCCGACGGCACGGCCGACCCGCAGGCGGGCGACCTGAACCTCGAGGGCGTCGAGATCCTCGGCAACGTGTGGGGCGAGTTCAGCCTGGAGAAGTACGCGGCCCTGCGCCCCGAACTGCTCGTCACCCACATGTACGACCCGGACGCCCTCTGGTACGTGCCGGACGAGAGCAAGGACAAGATCCTGCCGCTCGCGCCCAGCGTGGCGATCACCACCGCCCGGGTGCCGATGACCAAGCCCATCGAGCGGTACGCCGCGCTGGCCCAGTCGCTCGGCGCGGACCTCTCGGCCAAGAAGGTCACCGACGCGAAGACCCGCTTCGACGCCGCCGCCGACGCCGTCCGACAGGCCGTCAAGGCCAACCCGGGCATCAAGGTGATGGCCTGCTCCGGCAGCCCCGACCTGTTCTACGTCTCCAACCCCAAGGTCAGCACCGACCTCATGTACTTCGCCGAGCTGGGCGTCGACATCGTGGTGCCCACCAAGCTCGAGGCCGGCGACTACTTCGAGGCGCTCAGCTGGGAGAACGCCGGCAAGTTCCCCGCCGACCTGATCCTGCTGGACAACCGCAGCACCGCCCTGCAGCCCAAGGACCTCACCGCCAAGCCGACCTGGCAGCAGCTGCCCGCCGTGCGGGCCAACCAGGTGACCCCGTGGGACGCGGTGCCCCGCTTCTCGTACGCCGGCGCCGCGCCGCTGCTGGAGAACCTCGCCACCGCCATCCGGAACGCGAAGAAGGTCAGCTGACGCCATGAGCACCAGCACCCGCGAACCCGTCGCCCTGCAGTACCGCTTCTTCGCCGCGCACGTCCTGCGGGCCCGGCGGGTCGGCGCCTCGCTGATCCGGGTCACCTTCGGCGGCGCGGAGCTGACCGACTTCGCCGGCGGCGGCCGGGACCAGAGCGTCTCGCTGTTCCTGCCGCACCCCGGGCAGGACGCCCCGGTCGTCCCGGTCGAGCGGGGCGAGGACTGGTTCGGCGCCTGGCGGGCCCTTGCGCCGGACGTCCGCGCGGTCATGCGCTCGTACACCATCCGGGAGCACCGCCCGGCGGCCGGCGAGGTGGACATCGACTTCGTCGGCCACGGGGGCACCGGTCCCGCCTCGCGGTGGGCCAGCCTGGCGGGGCTCGGCGACCGGGTGCTGCTGCTCGGCCCGGCGGTGTACGACAACCGCAGCGTCTGCTTCCGCCCGCCGGACGACACCGACCTCGTGGTGCTGGTCGCCGACGAGACCGCGCTGCCGGCCACCGCCGGAATCCTGGCCTGGCTGCCCGCCGGCACCCGGGTCCGCGCCTGGATCGAGGTCCCGGACGCCGCGGACATCACCGAGCTGCCCACCGAGGCCGCCGCGGAGATCCGCTGGATCGTGCGCGGCAGCACCACACCCGGCAGTGACCTGCTGGTCAGCGCGCTCCGCGCCGCCCGGCTGCCCGCCGGTAACCCGTACGCCTGGATCGCCGGCGAGTCCGGCGTGGTGCGGGCGCTGCGCCGGCACCTGGTCGGCGAGCGCGGCTTCGACCGTCGACGGGTGACCTTCGCCGGCTACTGGCGGCGCGGGCTGTCCGAGGAGGACCTGCGCGCCGCGGCGCTGGCCGGCGCCACCGCCTGAGTAGCGACCCACCACACCCGCAGCACGGCCCCCGGCGCGCGGACGCGCCGGGGGAGGGTTCCGGCTGCCCATCGTCGAGAACGTGGAGGACCTCCCGTGACCGTGCCGACGTACCCCGTCGAGACCGACCCGCCCGTGCCGACCGGCGCGCAGGCCGCTCCACCACCGGTGTCGACAAGCGCGTTGCCCGCGGCGCGGGCGCAGCTGCTGCACGGCGGCTCGGTCGAGCAGTACCGGCGGGCGATCGCCGACGGTGTCGACCGGGTCGCCCGCCGGGTCGCCACGGTGGACCGGCCCGCCACCGGCGTCGCTCCGGCCGAGCTGGCCCCCCTCGTGAACACCGTCGACCTGGACCGGCCCCTGGGCGACGCCGGCGCGGCCCTGGACGAGCTGGAGGACGTCTACCTGCGCGACGCCGTCTGGTTCCACCACCCCCGCTACCTGGCCCACCTCAACTGCCCGGTGGTCATCCCGGCGCTGCTCGGCGAGGCGGTGCTGAGCGCGGTGAACTCCTCTCTGGACACCTGGGACCAGAGCGCCGGCGCCACGCTCATCGAGCGTCGACTGATCGACTGGACCGCCGCCCGGGTCGGCCTCGGCCCGGACGCCGATGGCGTGTTCACCAGCGGGGGCAGCCAGTCCAACCTCCAGGCGCTGCTGCTGGCCCGGGAGGAGGCGTGCGCCGCGGCGACCACCCCGGCGGCCCGCATGGAGCTGCTGCCCCGGCTGCGCGTGCTCACGTCCGCCGCCGGGCACTTCAGCGTGCAGAAGTCCGCCAAGCTCCTCGGCCTCGCCCCGGACGCGGTGATCGCGGTGCCCACCGACGCGCAGCGGCGGATCCGGCCCGCCGCCGTCCGCGACGAGATCACCCGGTGCCGGCAGGCCGGACTGGTCGTGATGGCGGTCGTCGGCACCGCCGGCACCACGGACTTCGGCTCCATCGACCCGCTCGCGGAGCTGGCCGGGATCTGCGCGGCAACGGGCGTCTGGCTGCACGTCGACGCCGCGTACGGCTGCGGGCTGCTCGTCTCGCCGACGCGCCGGCACCTGCTCGACGGCATCGAGCGGGCCGACTCGGTGACCGTCGACTACCACAAGTCGTTCTTCCAGCCGGTCAGCTCCAGCGCCCTGCTGGTCCGCGACCGGCGGGCACTGCGGCACGCCACGTACCACGCCGACTACCTCAACCCGGCGCGGATGGTGCAGCAGCAGATCCCCAACCAGGTCGACAAGAGCCTGCAGACCACCCGCCGGTTCGACGCGCTGAAGCTCTGGCTGACCCTGCGGGTGATGGGCCCGGACGCGCTCGGCGCGCTCTTCGACGAGGTGGTCGACCGGGCGGCCGAGGCCTGGCAGCTCGTCAGCGAGGACCCGCGTTTCGAGGTGGTGACCCGCTCGCAGTTGAGCACCGTGGTCTTCCGCTACCTGCCCACCGGCCCGGGTCGCGAGCTGGCCGACGCCGCCAACCTGTACGCCCGGGAGGCGTTGGCCGCCTCCGGCCTCGCCGTGGTCGCCGGCACCCGGGTGGACGGCCGGCACTTCCTCAAGTTCACGCTGCTCAACCCGGCCACGACCGGCGACGACGTCGGCCACGTGCTCGAACTGATCGCCGGCCACGCCGGCCGGTACGTGCGCGACAACACCGCCGCCGACCTGACCTGCCCCGTCGGCTGACCCCGAATCCGCGCCTGGAGAAGAAGATGTCCACCCACGACTTCGTCGCCATCGGGCTCGGCCCGTACAACCTGGGTCTGGCCTGCCTCACCGCGCCGATCGACAAGCTGGACGGGGTGTTCCTGGAGGCCCGGCCGAGCCTCGCCTGGCACCCCGGCATGCTGCTGGAGTCGGCCCGGTTGCAGACCCCGTTCATCGCCGACCTGGTGAGCCTCGCCGACCCGACCTCGCCGTACTCGTTCCTCAACTACCTCAAGGAGATCGGCCGGCTCTACCCGTTCTACATCCGGGAGAGCTTCTACCCGCTGCGCAGCGAGTACGACGCGTACTGCCGGTGGGCGGCGGCGAAGCTGCCGAACCTGCGCTTCGGCCAGACGGTGACCACAGTGGAGTACGACAGCGCCGACGAGCGGTACGTGGTCCGGGCCACCACCGGCGGGTCCGAGAGCGTCACCTACCGGGCCCGGCACCTGGTGCTCGGCACCGGCACTCCGCCGCACCTGCCGGCAGCCGTCGCCGGGCTGAGCGGGGACGCCGTGCACAACTCGCGCTACCTGGAGCACCGGGACGCGCTGCGCACCAAGCGCAGCATCACGGTGGTGGGCAGCGGGCAGAGCGCCGCCGAGATCTACCACGATCTGCTCGGCGACCTCGACCGGTACGGCTACCAGCTGAACTGGGTCACCCGCTCGCCCCGGTTCTTCCCGCTCGAATACACCAAGCTGACGCTGGAGATGACCTCACCGGACTACGTGGACTACTTCCACGCGCTGCCCGAGACGACCCGCTACCGGCTCGAGGCCAAGCAGAAGGGACTGTTCAAGGGAATCAACGCCGACCTGATCAACGACATCTTCGACCTGCTCTACGCGCACAGCGTCGACGGGCCGGCGCGCACCCGGCTGCTGACCAACACCGAACTGGTCGACGCCGCGCACCGCGACGGGGAGTACACGCTCGGGTTGCGGCACGTGGAGCAGGAGCGGGACTTCACCCTGCGCACCGAGGGGCTCGTGCTGGCCACGGGCTACCACTACCGGGTGCCGGAGTTCCTGGCCCCGGTGCGCGAACGGATCCGCTGGGACGCGCACGGCCGCTTCGACGTGGCCCGCAACTACAGCATCGACCACAGCGGGCGGGGCATCTTCCTGCAGAACGCGGGCACCCACACGCACAGCATCACCTCGCCGGATCTGGGCATGGGCGCGTACCGCAACTCCTGGATCATCCGTGAGCTGCTCGGCCGGGAGCACTACCCGATCGAGAAGAGCATCACCTTCCAGGAGTTCGGGGTGACCTCGTGAGCGTGGTCTTCACCCGCGTCGACGACCGGCTCGGCGCGTTCGCCCTGCGTACTCTCGATCCGGAGGCCGACGCCGCGCTGCTGCACGGCTGGGTGACCCACCCGAAGGCGGCGTTCTGGCTGATGCAGGACGCCGACGAGGCACAGGTGATCGAGGAGTACCGGCGCATCGCCGCGCACCCGCACCACGACGCGTACCTCGGCCTGTGGCGGGGGGAACCCGCCTTCCTGGCCGAGCGCTACGACCCGGCCCGCGTCGAACTGGTCGGCCTCTACGACCACCAGCCCGGTGACGTGGGCATGCACTTCCTGTGCGCGCCCGCCGGCGCTCCCGTGCACGGTTTCACCCGCGCGGTGATCCGTACCGTCATGGCGTGGCTCTTCGCCGACCCGGCGACCCGGCGGGTGGTGGTCGAGCCGGACGTGCGCAACACCGCCGTGCACGCGCTGAACGCCGCAGTCGGCTTCGAGGTCGTCGGCCCGATCGCCAAGCCGGAGAAGGACGCGCTGCTCAGCGTCTGCACCCGCGCCCAGTTCGAGGCCGCCGCCGAGCACGCCGAGCAAGCCGGACACACCGCCGCCGCCGAGTCCGCTGCCGCCACCCGAACCGAAGGAGCCCCGGCGTGACCACCACCGCCGTCCCCACCCCGCCGACCGTCGCCGGCCAGGCCGCCCCCGGCGACCCGGTCGCGCACCTCACCCCGCAGCGCTGGGCGCGGGCCAACCGGATGCTGGTCCGCAAGGCGCTCGCCGAGTTCACCCACGAACGGCTGCTCACCCCGGCGCCCGTGCCCGGCCCCGACGACCGGCAGTGGTACGAGGTCCGCAGCGACGACGGCGCCGTCACGTACCGGTTCGTCGCCCGGGTGCTCGCCCTGGCCCACTGGCAGGTCGACGCCGACAGCATCACCCGGCACCGGGACGGCGTCGCGCTGCCGCCGGACGCCGTGGACCTGATCGTCGAGCTGCGCGGCACCCTCGGGCTGTCCGCGCGGGTGCTCCCGGTCTACCTGGAGGAGATCACCTCCACCCTCGCCGGTACCGCGTACAAGCTGGCCCAGTCCCTGCCGAGCGCCGCCGAGCTGGCCGGGGCGGACTTCCAGACCATCGAGACGTCGATGACCGAGGGCCACCCCTGCTTCGTGGCCAACAACGGCCGGCTCGGCTTCGGCGTCGACGAGTACCACCGGTACGCCCCCGAGGCCGCCACCCCCGTACGCCTGGAGTGGCTGGCCGCGCACCGGGACCACTCGATGTTCAGCAGCGCCACCGACCTGGACTACGACACGCTCATCTCCGGCGAGCTGGACGCCGAGACCCGGGCCCATTTCGCCGCCACGATGGCCGACCTCGGCCTGGACCTCGCCGACTACCACCTCATCCCGGCGCACCCGTGGCAGTGGTGGAACAAGCTGGCCGTCACGTTCGCGGGGGAGCTGGCCCAGCGTCGGCTGGTGCACCTGGGTCCCGGGCCGGACTCGTACCTCGCGCAGCAGTCCATCCGGACCTTCTTCAACGTCACCGAGCCGGGCCGGCACTACGTCAAGACCGCTCTGTCGGTGCTGAACATGGGCTTCATGCGGGGGCTGTCGGCCGCGTACATGGCCGCGACCCCGGCCATCAACGACTGGCTGGCCGACCTGATCGCCGGCGACGAGGTGTTGACCGGCACCGGGCTGACCGTCATCCGGGAGCGGGCCGCGGTCGGCTACCGGCACCGGCAGTACGAGGCGGCCACCGAGCGCACCTCCCCGTACCGCAAGATGCTGGCCGCGCTGTGGCGGGAGAGCCCGGTGCCCGGCCTGGCCCCGGGGCAGCGACTGTCCACGATGGCCGCGCTGCTGCACGTCGACGACGACGGCGGCTCACTGGCGGCGGCCCTGATCGACCGGTCCGGCCTGGCGCCCGAGGTGTGGCTGCGCCGCTACCTGGACGCCTACCTGACCCCGCTGCTGCACAGCTTCTACGCCCATGACCTGGCCTTCATGCCGCACGGCGAGAACGTCATCCTGGTCCTCGACGAGCACGACACCGTCCAGCGGGTGATCTTCAAGGACATCGCCGAGGAGATCGCGGTGCTGAGCGCCGACGTCGAGCTGCCGGCGGAGGTGCAGCGGATCCGGGTCGAGGTGCCCGACGACACCAAGCTGCTGACCATCTTCACCGACGTGGTCGACTGCTTCCTGCGCCACCTCAACGCGGTGCTCGTCGAGGCCGACGTGCTCACCGAGGACGCCTTCTGGGGCACGGTCGCGGCCTGCGCCGCCGACTACTTCGAGCGGGTGCCGCACCTGGCCGAGCGGGTCCGCCACTACGACCTGTTCGCCCCCGAGTTCGCATTGTCCTGCCTCAACCGCCTCCAGTTGCGCGACAACCAGCAGATGATCGACCTGGCCGACCCGTCGGCCGCCCTGCAGTTCGTCGGCACCCTCACGAATCCGCTGGCCGCCCACGCTCCGGCCCGCTGACGCCGTCCGCGTCCCGGCAGGCTCCGAGAGTCCGTCCGCCGGCCGGGACGCGGACGCGGCATACCTCAGCGATAGTCGGCGAAGATCCGACGTTCCACACCGTCGACGGTGATCGGGCCGCCGTGGGGGAGGATCCACTGCGGCTTGGTGTGGCCGAACGGGACGCCGACGCAGACGACCGCCTCCGGGTTGTAGCGGTTCACCACGTCGACGACCGTGTCGCGCTGCTGCTCGCGTAGGCGCGCCCTCTCCTCGGCGGCGGGTCGGCGGGTGTGGTCGGAGACCGGCGGACGGGCGACCAGGACCGCGTCGACGGCGTCGAGAAGACCGCGTTCACCCAGCGACCGCACGATCCAACCGACCTCGCGGGCGGGAAGGAGCTTCTCCGACGTCTCGATGATCAGCACGCCGCCGCGCAGAACCTCCGGAGGAAACGGGAAGCGTCCCGCCGTGAGGGTCCACTGGAGGACTTCCAGACACCCACCCCAGCTGGGGCCGGTGACCGTGCGGCGCGGCCCGTACCAGCTCCACGGCGCCGTCGGTTCGCGTTCTCCGAACGACTGCAACGCCCGTGGGTCGGCCCAGTCGACCCCGATGTCCTCGGACTCGCCCGGATCGGTGATCTCCAACCGCTCGCCGGTGCGGAGCGCGGCCCGCAGCGACCGGGCGTGGATGTCGTCCACGGCGGGCCCGGGGCCGAGGTGCACCTGGGAGGACCCGCCGTAGAAGCTCCCGATGCCGAGCCCCCAGAGCCACTGGTGCAGGTTGGTGTTGTCGCTGGTGCCCAGGAAGGGCTTCGGGTCGGCGCGGGCGAGGTCGGCGTCCAGGTGGGGGATGACCGTGATCTGGTCCTCGCCTCCGACGACGGCGAGGATCGCGCGTACCCGGGGATCGGCGAAGGCGGCGTTGATGTCCGCCGCGCGCGCCTGCGCGCTCGCGCCGACCGTGCGGGTGCTCGGGTACTCGACCGGGACGAGGCCGGTCAGGTCGGCGAGCCGCCGCATGGCCTGCTCGTGGATCTCGGGATAGGCGCCGGCCGCGGCGAAGGACGGCGACAGGACCGCGATGTGGTCACCCGGTCGTGCCTTCGGGGGACGCACAAGATCATGCTTCATCCCGAGATTCAACCAGCGGCGCCCGTCGGCGCGCATCCCTTTTTGGGGTGCGCCTACCCGGGACCGATCTTGCAGTATTCCTTCGGTGTTATCGATAACACGAGGTGGCAGGGCATACCGCATCCCCTTCACCGCGCCGGTTCTCCAAGCTCGTGCACAGGTGTACGACGTACGAATACAGTTACCATCTTGAATTCGTGGGTCGGTGGGCCGTAACATGCCGGACACGGATGTGAACGCTAACGTTCGGACCCCTGCATCCCACCGAGCCCGTCCCGCCCGGTTGTCGCCCCGTCGCCGGTAGCGCTCATCTGGAGGTCCCATGTCGTCCCTGCCCCTCAGCCGACGCCGCGTGCTGCAGGCGGCCGGCGCCACCGCCGTGCTCTCCGCGACCGGAGCCACGACGCTCGGCGCGGGCCCCGCCGCCGCTGCCGTGGTCCCGCCAGCGCGGTCGGACATCGGCGTCGGTGCCTACCCCTTCGAGTTCGGTCAGGTGCGACTGACCGCCGGCCGCTGGCTGGACAACCAGACCCGCACCCTGAACTACCTGCGCGTCGTCGACGTCGACCGGATGCTCTACAACTTCCGCGCCAACCACCGGCTCTCCACCAACGGCGCCGCCACCAACGGCGGCTGGGACGCGCCGAACTTCCCGTTCCGGACCCACATGCAGGGGCACTTCCTGACCGCGTGGGCCCAGGCGTACGCGGTGCTGGGCGACACCACCTGCCGGGACAAGGCGAACTACATGGTCGCCGAGATGGCCAAGTGCCAGGCGAACAACGGCGCGGCCGGGTTCGGGTCGGGATACCTCTCCGGTTTCCCGGAGTCCGACTTCACCGCGCTCGAGGCACGGACGCTGTCCAACGGCAACGTGCCCTACTACTGCATCCACAAGACGCTCGCCGGTCTGCTCGACGTCTGGCGCTACACCGGCAACACCCAGGCCCGTACGGTGCTGCTGGCCCTCGCCGGCTGGGTCGACACCCGCACGTCCCGGCTCAGCTCCAGCCAGATGCAGTCGATGCTCGGCACCGAGTTCGGTGGCATGAACGAGGTGCTGACCGACATCTACCAGCAGACCGGTGACACCCGGTGGCTCACCACCGCCCAGCGGTTCGACCACGCCGCCGTGTTCAACCCCCTGGCCTCCAACCAGGACCAGCTCAACGGACTGCACGCCAACACGCAGGTGCCCAAGTGGGTCGGCGCCGCCCGCGAGTTCAAGGCCACCGGGACGACCCGCTACCGGGACATCGCCAGCAACGCGTGGAACATCACCGTCGGCGCGCACTCCTACGTCATCGGCGGCAACAGCCAGGCCGAGCACTTCCGGGCGCCCAACGCGATCGCCGGGTACCTCACCAACGACACCTGCGAGCAGTGCAACACCTACAACATGCTCAAGCTGACGCGGGAGCTGTGGCTGCTCGACCCGAACCGCACCGACTACTTCGACTACTACGAGCGCGCCACGATCAACCACCTGATCGGCGCGCAGAACCCGGCCGACAGCCACGGTCACATCACCTACTTCACCCCGCTGAAGCCGGGCGGCCGGCGGGGCGTGGGCCCGGCGTGGGGCGGCGGCACCTGGAGCACCGACTACAACTCGTTCTGGTGCTGCCAGGGCACCGGCGTGGAGATCAACACGAAGTTGATGGACTCCATCTACTTCTACAGCGGCACGACGCTGACCGTGAACCTGTTCGTGCCCTCGGAGCTGACCTGGTCGCAGCGGGGCATCACGGTCACGCAGAGCACCACGTACCCGGTCAGCGACACCACCACGCTCACCCTCGGCGGCACGATGAGCGGCTCGTGGAGCGTCCGCGTCCGCATTCCGGCGTGGACCAGCGGCGCGACGATCAGCGTCAACGGTGTGGCGCAGTCCGTCGCCACGACGCCCGGCAGCTACGCCACGGTCACGCGTACCTGGGCCGCCGGAGACACCATCACCGTGCGTCTGCCGATGCGTGTCGTCGTGCAGCCGACCAACGACAACCCCAGCGTCGCCGCCGTCACCTACGGCCCGAGCGTGCTCTGCGGCAACTACGGCAACACCACGCTGAGCGCGCCGCCGGCACTCAACGTCTCGTCCATCGCCCGGACCAGCACCAGCTCGCTGGCGTTCACCGCCACCGCGAACGGGTCCACCGTCAACCTCGGGCCGTTCCAGGACGCCCACGGCTTCAACTACACCGTCTACTGGAACACCAGCGGCAGCAGCGGTGGGGGCAGCCACCGGCTGGTCAACGTCGGCAGCGGGATGGTGCTCGGCATCCAGAACATGTCCACCGCCGACGGTGGGCTGGCTCTGCAGTGGGACGACAGCGGCACCGCCGACCACAACTGGGTGGTGGTGACCGACGGCAACGCCGTCCGGTTCCGCAACGTCAACAGCGGGAAGGTCCTCGGTGTGGAGAACATGTCCACCGCCGACAACGCCCGCGTCCTGCAGTGGGCCGACAACGGCACCGCCGACCACCGGTGGACCCTGGTGGACAACGGCGACGGCACCTACAAGATCCGCAACGTCAACAGCGGCAAGCTGCTCGGCATCCTCAACGGGTCCACCGCGCGTGGCGCGCAGGCCGTACAGGACTCCGACAACGGCAGCGCGGACAACCGCTGGCGGCTGGTGGCCAACGCCTAGACCGTCACGTCGATGGCTCGGCCTGGCCGGGGCGTGTGTCGAAATCCTGAACCGAGGGCTTCGACACACGCCCTTGGTGCTGTCTCGGCACGGTCGCGAGATCTTGCCGTACTCTCTTGCGCGGATAGGTCTGTAATGCAAAGCTAACTTCATGACACACGAATCCGCTCCGCAGGCCGACGGCCCTCGCGAGCTGTTGGCGGCCGTGCGCGACCTGACACGCCAGGTCCATGTCGCCCAGCGCGGCACCTGGTTTCCGCTGCTGGTCCTCGCGGTGGTCACCCTGGTCGCGATACCCGTCTACCGGTACGCCCCCTACCTCGACCTGTTCGACACCTGCCGATCCCGCCCACAGGACAGGGTCTGCATGGCGCCCAACCCGACCGAGCTCGGATACTGGACGGTCGCGCTGGTGCTCGCCTACGCGGCGATCGCGGGCTTCTACGTCAGGCAGTCCCGGCGGCGTGGCGTGGGCACCCCGATCCGCCCCTACGTCGTCGTCGGCGTCGCGTTGGCCGTGCTGATGACGGCCGTGTCGATCTGGCTGACGTTCCACCCGCTCATCCCCGTCCCCGCCGACCCCTTCTCCACCGACCCGGCCGCGATCGAGGTCGGGCCGGCGGCATGGCTTGTCAACGGGCTGGCCAGTCCCATCGCGGTCATCGCGCTGGCGCTGCTGGTGCTCGCGTGGGTCGAACGCAACTGGGCGCTGCTGGCGTACAGCCTCGCCTTCCTGGCGATCGTGATGGTGCAGGGCGGCCAGGTCATCCACGCGACCTCGCAGTGGTTCTTCCTGCCTCAGCTGCTCGTCCCGGCGGCGCTACTGCTGCTCGGCAGTGCCGCTTTCGCCCTGTTCCGGCCGAGCACCGAGGTTCCGGGGCGATGACCGACCATCCCACCAATGGCCTCGACGACGTGGTCCACCAGCGCGTCCGACTGGGCATCCTGGCGATCGCGCACCAGGCTCGCCAGGTCGAGTTCGGCTTTCTGCGCACCACCCTGCAGCTGACCGCAGGCAACCTTGGGCAGCACCTGACCGTCTTGGAGAAGGCCGAGCTGATCCAGATCGAGAAGGGCTACGAGGGCAAGCGCCCACGCACCTGGGTGACTCTCACCGCTGCCGGTCGGGCAGCCCTGCGTGTAGAGATCGCCCACCTCAAGCAACTCATCCAGCAGGTCGAGCAGGCGGAGACGGCGCCGGCCGCCGACCGGTGACCAGCGGGCTGAATCACGTCGACAAACCCCATCGACGTCTCGGCCGGCCAGCCTGAACCTCCTGCGCCTGATCGCCGGTGAGCTGCAGATGGCCGACGTACGCGCGCAGGTCGCGCTCTCGCTCTTCACCGACTTCGAGAACTTCAGGGTCTTCAAGCCCAACGACCACCACCGGGACGCGCTCAACGTGACCCTCGACCAGGTCGTGGCCTGGAGCGCCGCGCTCGCGCCGCTGCGCCAGGGCTGACCCGCTTCGCGTACGCCTCAAGACGGCCTCGGGAGTCCTTCCCGGGGCCGTCTGAGTTCGACCAGACGTGGTGGGCGGCGCCGGTGTGACGGTCAGCACGGCGCTACGAGGGCCACTACCCTCGGCGGGATGAGCCGAGCTGCCAACCCTCAGCGGGCTCCGCTGTGGCGGGACCGCTCCTTCGGCACGTACTGGATCGCGCAGTCGCTCTCCGCGGCCGGTGACGCGTTCGCCTACCTGGCGGTGCCGCTGCTGGTGTTGCAGGCGACCGGGTCGGTGGCGCAGATGGGCCTGCTCACCGCCGTCGCGGGCGCGGCGTCCGTGGTCGCGGGGATCTTCGGCGGGGTGCTGGTCGACCGGTACGACCGCCGTACGCTGATGATCGTCGCGGACCTGGCCCGTCTGGTCCTCTACGCCGTGGTGCCGCTGGCCTGGCTCGCGGGCCCGCAGGTCTGGCTGCTCTTCGTCGTGCTGCCGATCTGCGAGGCGGCCGGCATGCTGTTCCAGGTCGCGGCGGTGACCGCGGTGCGCAACCTCGTCGACTCCGACCGGCTCACCGAGGCCAACGGCCGGCTCCAGGCGACGTTCGCGGCGGCCGCGGTTCTCGGGCCGCTGCTCGCCGGTGTGGTGTCGGCCCGCTTCGGCCCGGCGGTCGCCATCGCCGTCAACGCGGCGAGCTTCGCGCTCTCGGCCGCCGGCCTGCGGCTGGTCCGGCTGCGCCGGGCTCAGGCCGCCGACGTCGCGCCGGTGCCCCGGGAGCGCCCGCTGGCCGAGTTCCTGGCCGGGGCGCGGTTCCTGTGGCGACAGCCCGTGCTCCGCGCGCTGACCGTCCTGCTGTCGGTGTTCATCTTCCTGACCTACGGTTTCACCGATGTGCTGATCTACCACGTGACGCACGACCTCGGCGGCACCGAGCGCACGGTCGGCACGGTGCTCGGCCTGGCGGCGCTGGGCACGGTCGCCGGGGCGCTGCTGGTGGCCCCGCTGCGTCGTCGGCGCGGCTTCGGCGTCACCTGGATCGGGGCGCACGCCGTCTGCGGGTTCGCGGTGGCGGGCGCCGGCATGGCGACGAGCGTGCCGGCGGTCACCGCGCTGACTGCCGTCTACCTGTGCTGTCTCAGCGTCAGTGGGATCTGCTCGATGTCACTGCGCCAGGAGATCACCCCCGACCATCTGCTCGGCCGGGTCACCTCGGCGTTCTGGAGCACGCACTACGCCCTCGGACCGGCCGGCGCCGCCATCCTGACCTGGACCGCCGGCCGGTACGGCGTCGCGGCTGTCGCGTTCGTGGCCGGAGCGGGCTGCCTGCTGGTCGCGGTCGGCGGGCTGTTCACCCCGATCCGCACAGCTGGCGCGCAGCCCCGTCTGTCGCCTCCGGCCGTCCCGGTGGGTCAGGCCGGCTGACCACCGGCGGGGCGGTCAGAACTCCTGGTACATGACGTGCAGGCCGACCCGGCCGAGGGTGGGGTGGCGGAACGCGCCCGGCACCGTGCCGACCACGTGGAAGCCCTCCCTGCGGTACAGCTCGACCGCCGATCGGTTGGTCTCCACCACGGCGTTGAACTGCATGCCGGCGTACCCCCGTCGCCGTGCCCAGGTCAGGGCGTCCCGGCACAGCGCGGTACCCACGCCCCGGCCGCGCGCGTCGGCGGCGACCAGGAAACTGGCGGTGGACACGTGGGCGCCCGGCCCGGGCCGGTTGGTGCCCATCTTCGCGGTGCCGAGGACCCGCTCGCCGTCGACCGCGACGACGGTCCGCCCGGGCGGGGCCTCCACCCAGATGCGGTACGCCGTGTCCGCCGTCATTTCCGGGTCGTAGGGGAAGGTCTCCTGTGCCCGGACCACCTCCTCGATGATCGGCCACACCTGCGACCAGTCCTGGTCGTCGAACTCGCGGATCAGCACCGGCGCAGGCTACGCGCGGCGCTCCGGGTGGGGACAGCGGATTTCGACTGTCGAACTTTCCCGGCGGTGGCTGCATCCGGGCGGTGTGCAGGCCGCGAAGCATGTGTCGTGACGAGACGTCACGGATCCGTCGCTTCGACGAAAGGCCCGCTGATGAAGATCGCACGATTCGCCGCCCGGATGGCGGTGGGCGCCGTGGCCACCGCGCTGGCCACCACCGCCGTGGCCGTGCCGGCCCAGGCGACCGGTAAGGCCAAGCCGCTCGGCACGAAGTCGCTCGCCCAGGTGCTCACGAAGGACACGAGCGGCTTCGACCGCAACTCGCGGGACTTCGACGTACTGACCGCGGCCGTGCTGGCGGTGCTCGAGGCCAAGCCGGACTCGCCGGTGAAGGTGCTCACGGACGGCACCGTCGCACTGACCGCGTTCCTGCCCAACGACGCCGCGTTCCAGCAGCTGGTGCGCGAGCTGACCCACGCCCGGAAGCTGCCCGGTGAGAGCGCCGCGTTCGCGGCGGTCGCCGGGCTGGGCATCGACACCGTGGAGACGGTGCTGCTCTACCACGTCGTGCCGAGCGCGACCATCGACCGCCGGGCGGCCCTCAAGGCCGACGGCGCGGAGCTGACCACCGCCCTCGGCCCGACCGTCGAGGTCGACGTCCGCACCTACTGGCACATCTTCCGCCAGCTGCGGCTGGTCGACGCCGACACCAACGACCGTGACGCCCGCGTGGTCGCGTTCGACGTCAACAAGGGCAACCGGCAGATCGCGCACACCGTGGACCGGGTGCTGCGCCCGATCGACCTGCCCTGACCCACCCGGGTGGCGGCCGACCCCGCGTCGGCCGCCACCCGCGCGGCCCGCGCCGTGGGGACAGCCCCGGCCTGATCTTCTCGTCCCGCGGCGCCGTCGGGCGGGCGTGTCGCTCCGGTTCGTCCTCGATCCGCAGACCAGGTACGCCCGGTCGACAGTCGTGACAGGACGCCGCGGGGCCGACTCCGGTCAGGAGGCGGCGTCGGCCCGCCGGGCGCGGGGCGCCGACCCTGCCGTCTCGCGCCGATGGGCCGGCGCCGGCCCGGACGTGTCGCGGCGGATCAGCTCGGCGGGGAGCACCTCGACCCGGGGCGCCGGCGCCTCCGCGCCGAGCACCAGGGACATCGCCCGGACTCCCATGTCGACAAGCGGCAGCCGCACGGTGGTCAGCGCGGGTGTCACGTCCCGGGCGATCGGCATGTCGTCGAAGCCGACCACGGAGACCTGCTGCGGCACCGCCAGCGAGCGGGCCCGCAGGGTGGCGAGGGCGCCGATGGCCATCGAGTCGTTGAGGGCCACGATCGCGGTCAGCCCGGGATCGGCGTCGAGCAGCCGGGCGGTGGCCTCGGCGCCGCCGTCGCGGTCGAACTCGGCGTACCGGATGCGGCGCTCGGGCAGCTCGCGGCCCTGCTCGGCGAGGGCCTCTTTGAGCCCGGCCAGCCGATCGGTGGTGGTGGTGAGGATGCGGGGGCCCGCGACCACGCCGATCGCCCGGTGCCCCAGCTCGCACAGTTCGCGACCGGCGAGGTGACCGCCGGCCCGGTTGTCCGGCATGACGGCGTCGCCGGAGTGCTCGTGGCGGCCGATGACCGCGACCCGCCCGCCGGTCGCCTCGTACGCGGCGAGCTTCTCGTTGAGCTGCCGGGTGAACGCCTCGTCGTGGTAGCCGGAGCCAGCCAGGATCAGCGCCGCCACCTGGTGGCCGCGCAGCAGCTCCACGTACTCCAGCTCGCGATCCGGGTCGCGGTAGCTGTTGCAGATCATCAGCAGCCGGCCCTGGTCCGTGGCGACCCGTTGCAGCCCTCGGGTGATCTCGGCGAAGTACGGGTCGGAGACGTCGTGCACGATCACGCCGACCGCGCTGCGGTGCGAGCGGGCCAGCAGTTGGGCGTGCGCGTTGGGCACGTACTGCAACTCGGCGACGGCGGCCAGCACCCGTTCGCGCAGCTCGTCGGTGACCGGTTTGCTGCTGCCGTTGATGACGCGGGAGGCGGTGGCGGGTGAGACGCCCGCGCGCCGCGCCACGTCGGACAGGGTCGCCATGGCCCGCCCCCTCGGTCTGTTGACGGCGTTTCGCCGCGCCGGCTAGCGTCACCGTACCGCAGAGAAAGCCCTTTCCCGCAGGGAGGCCCGGCCATGTCCGATCGCTTCGCGGCGCTTCCCGGCGGGATCGGCGTCTCCCGGCTGCGCGTCTACGACACGGTCGCGCCGGACGGCGTGGTCGGTGGCACCCCGCACGTGCACCTGTGCTGCACCGAGGGGTACGTGGTGACCGACGGCGAGGGCGCGGTGCAGACCCTGACCACGGCCGGCTTCCGGGAGACGCCGCTGCGGCCGGGGGTGGTGGTCTGGTTCGAGCCGGGCACCGTGCACCGCCTGGTGAACGGGGGCGGGCTGAGCATCGTGGTGCTCATGCAGAACAGCGGACTGCCCGAGGCCGGCGACGCGGTGCTGACCTTCCCACCCGAGGTGCTGGCCGATCCGGCGGCGTACGCCGCGGCGGCGGCGCTGCCCGACGGGGGAGCGCCGGGCGCGGACGTGCGCGCCGCGTACCGGCGGCGGGATCTGGCGGTGACCGGCTTCTCGGCGCTGCGGTCCGGCGGGCCGGCGGCGCTGGCCGCGTTCCACGCCGCCGCGATCGCGCTGCGCCGGCCGTTGCTGACGCGCTGGCGGCAGCGGTGGGAGTCCGGCGCCGGCCGTGCCGCCGCCGACACCGCCGTGCAGCTCGACGCCCTCGAGCGGGGGGACGCCGGGCACCTGGGCGACGCCGGGGTGTACGCGGTGGCCGAGCCGGTCGAGCGGAGCCGGCTCGGGATGTGCGGCCTCCTCGACACCTACCCGGCTGGCGGCTGACGGCGCCGTCGGTCCAGGTTGGACTGTCCTGATCTCCTCGAACACTGACGTCGGGGTGTCCCGACAGCCGTCTTCGGGAGGTCGAGGTGATCTCGAAGTGGCCCGGCGCGTGCGGCGCCGGGCCGATCGACGAATAGATCGAGGAAAGGCCTTGCCCGGCGTGAGGGGGCCGCCTACGCTCCAGGAAAGCGTTTGCCTGATCCGCCGACCGGCCCGCTCCACGAGTGCCGTGCCGGGCCCCCGAGGAGGTTCCGCGTGACCGAGAACTCTTTGGACACGGCGGGCCGGCCGGCCGCCGCCGACCACGCGAGCGGTGCGCGGGCAGCCGCCTCCGAGCCCGCTTCCGGGCCCGGAAGCGTCGGTGCGCCGGCGTTCGTCGGCGGCCCGACGTCGTCCACGGTGGTGCAACCGCCGCCTGGCGGTGGCCGTCCACCACGCCCGACGCTCGGTCGGCGCGCGGCGGCCCTCGCCGACTCGCTGTGGCGACCGGCGCTGGTGCTGGTCGCCTTCTTCGCCGCCTGGTGGTTCGTCGCCGCCCGGGAGTACGTGCCGAACTACCTGGTGCCCACTCCCGGCCAGGTCTGGACCACGATGACCGGCCAGTGGTCCGAGCTGGCCCGGCACACCATGGTCACGCTCTACGAGACGGTGCTCGGCTTCGTGCTGGCCGCCGCGCTGGGGCTGGCCACCGCTGTCGCCATCGCCTACTCGCGCACCCTGGACAAGGCGCTCTACCCGATCGTCCTGTTCGCACAGGTCATCCCGAAGATCGCCATCGCGCCGCTGCTGGTGGTCTGGTTCGGTCTCGGCCTCACCCCGAAGATCATCCTGGCCGTGCTCATCGCGTTCTTCCCGGTGGTCATCTCCGGGGTGGCCGGCCTGCGGTCCACCGACCCGGAGCTGCTCGACCTCTCCGCCACCATGGGCGCCGGGCCGTGGCGCACCTTCCGCAAGATCCGCTTTCCGAACGCGTTGCCGCACCTGATGGCCGGCCTCAAGGTGGCCGTCACCCTCGCCGTGGTCGGTGCCGTGGTCGGCGAGTTCGTCGGCGCCAGCGAAGGGCTCGGCTACGTCCTCTTGCTGGCCAACGGCAACCTCGACGCCCCACTGCTGTTCGCCGACCTGATCCTGATGTCCGCCATCGGCATCGTCCTGTTCGTCCTGGTCGAGATCGCCGAGGCACTGCTCATCCCGTGGCACGCCAGCCGTCGCGCCGGCGTGTCCCTCACCACCTCCTGACCGACCCCATCACGGAGGCACCGATGAAACGCACCGCCACCACCATCCTGGCCACCGCCGCCCTGCTCCTTTCCGCCACCGGCTGCGGTGCGGACGACTCCACGGGCAAGACCGGCGCCGACGGCAGCAAACAGGTCACCCTCACCCTCAACTGGGTGCCGTACGGCGAGCACGCTCCCTTCTACTACGGCCTGCAGAAGGGCTACTACTCCGCCGAGGGCATCGACCTGAAGATCCTGCCCGGCAACGGCTCCGGCAACACGGTCAAGCAGGTCGCCCAGAAGCAGACCGACTTCGGCTGGGCCGACAGCCCGGTGCTGCTCAAGTCCGTGGCCAGCGGGATGCCGGTGCGCAGCCTCGGCGCGTACCTGGAGAAGGGCCCGTCCTCGGTCGAGTTCTTCACCGAGGAGAACATCAAGACCCCGGCCGACCTCAAGGGCAAGACCGTCGGCGGCACCCCCGGCGACGCCCTCTACGCGACCTTCCCGGCCTGGCTGGAGAAGAACGGCGTCAACAAGAACGACGTCAAGGTCGTCAACGTGGACGCCGCCGGCAAGATCGCCGCGCTCGCCGAGGGCAAGGTCGACGCCATCATGGGCTTCTTCCACGACCAGGCCCCGACCATCGAGAGCAAGACCGGCAAGAAGGTCGACGTGCTGCTCTTCGCCGACTACGGGATGAACCTGCTCGGCACCGGCCTGATCGCCAACACGCAGACCCTGCAGAAGGACCCGGAGTTGGCCCGCAAGTTCGTCCGGGCCACCCAGAAGTCCTGGTCCGACGCCGCCCGCGACCCCGCCGGCGCGGTGAGCGCCATGGTCGCGCTCGCCGAGAACGAGCCCGCCCCCGAGGTGCTCACCAAACAGCTCACCCTCAACCTGCCGCTGCTCGGCGCGGAGGGCCCGCCCGGGGTCAACACCGAGGCCCAGTGGTCCGAGACCATCGACCTGATGTCGCGCTACGCCGAGCTGAAGGACCCGGGGGCGCCCAACGCGTACTGGGACTCCTCGTACGCGGCGCAGGGGTGACCCGGTGAGCGCCGCGCCGGCAGCGACCGGCACCGCCATCGGGATGTCCGGGGTGACCGTCCGGTTCACCACCCGGCGGTCGCAGACCACCGCCCTCGACGACGTGTCCCTCGACATGAAGCCGGGGGAGTTCGTCACCATCGTCGGCCCGTCCGGCTGCGGCAAGTCCACCCTCCTGAAGATCGTCGCCGGGCTGGTCAAGCCCACCAGCGGCGAGGTGTCGCTGCTGGAGCGCCCGGTACGCGGCCCGCAGAAGGAGATCGGCTTCGTCTTCCAGAAGGCCGCGCTGCTCGAGTGGCGCGGCGCGCGGGCCAACATCCTGCTCCAGGCCGAGATGCGGGGCATGGACCGGGCACGGGCGGCCCGCCGCGCCGACGAGCTGATCGAGATGACCGGCCTGACCGGCTTCGAGAAGGCGTTGCCGCACGAGCTGTCCGGCGGCATGCAGCAGCGGGTGGCGCTGTGCCGCGCGCTGCTGCACGCCCCGCCGGTGCTGCTCATGGACGAGCCCTTCGGCGCCCTGGACGCGCTGACCCGGGAGCAGATGAACGCCGAGCTGCACCGCATCTGGCGGGAGACCGGCACCACTGTGGTGCTGGTCACCCACTCCATCGCCGAGGCGGTCTTCCTCGGCACCCGGGTCGTGGTGATGAGTGCCCGGCCGGGCCGGATCATCCGCACCTTCCCGGTCGAGCTGCCGGCGCACCGCGACTACGCGCAGGTGATGTCGGATTCCCGCTTCGACCGGCTCGCCACCGAACTGCGCGGGTTGCTCGGCAGCGCGGCCGCCAACCACTGAACGCGGATCGGCATGACCAGCACGACGGAAGGAACACCATGACCCGCAGGTCCATCGGCATCATCGTCAACGGCGTGACCGGACGGATGGGCTACCGCCAGCACCTCGTCCGGTCCCTGCTTGCCATCCGCGAGTCCGGCGGCGTGCCAATGGCCGACGGCACGACCATCTGGCCGGAACCGGTCCTGGTCGGGCGTAACGAGACGAAGCTGCGCGAGCTCGCCGAACGGCACGGCCTCACCGGCTGGACCACCGACCTGACCTCGGCGCTGGCCCGTGACGACGTCGAGATCTACTTCGACGCCCAGGTCACCCAGCAGCGCGAGAAGGCGATCCGCCAGGCGATCGAGGCCGGCAAGCACATCTACACCGAGAAGCCCCTGGCCGAGGACACTGCCAGCGCGCTCGACCTGGCCCGGGCCGCCGAGGCGGCCGGCGTCCGCACCGGCGTCGTGCAGGACAAGCTGTTCCTGCCCGGTCTGCGCAAGCTCAAGCGGCTCATCGACGGCGGCTTCTTCGGCCGGATCCTCTCGGTGCGGGGCGAGTTCGGCTACTGGGTCTTCGAGGGCGACTGGCAGCCGGCCCAACGCCCGTCCTGGAACTACCGGGCCGAGGACGGCGGCGGGATCACGTCCGATATGTTCCCGCACTGGCACTACGTGCTGGAGGAGCTGTTCGGCCGGGTCAACGCGGTCTCCTGCGTGACCGCCACCCACGTGCCCGAGCGGGTCGACGAGGACGGCCGCACCTACGCGGCCACCGCCGACGACGCCGCGTACGCCATCTTCGAACTCGACGGCGGGATCATCGCGCAGATCAACTCGTCCTGGGGCGTGCGGGTGTACCGCGACGAGCTGGTGGAGTTCCAGGTCGACGGCACCGAGGGCAGCGCCGTCGCCGGACTGCGCAACTGCCGGGTGCAGCACCGGGCGGTCACCCCGAAACCGGTGTGGAACCCGGACCTGCCGGTCACCGAGGACTTCCGCGCCCAGTGGGCCGAGGTGCCCGACAACGAGGAGTTCGACAACGGCTTCCGGGTGCAGTGGGAGGCGTTCCTGCGGCACGTCGTGGCCGGCGAGCCGTTCCAGTGGGACTTCCTGGCCGGCGCGCGCGGCGTTCAGCTCGCCGAGCTGGGGCTGCGCGCGGCCCGCGAGGGCGTCCGCGTCCAGGTTCCGGAGCTGCGCGCATGAGCGCCGCCGACGTGGTGCTGCCGGGCGGGCGGCGACACCGGCTGGCCGGGGGGAGCGGCTTCGCCCGCCCGGCCGCCCCGGCGACCGGCCGGATCGCGTACGCCGCCGCGCACGTGGTCGCCGACCCGGGCGCGGAGAACGTGCCGGGGGCCGCGGCGGCGGTGGACTGGGACACCACCCTCGCGTTCCGGCGGCACCTCTGGTCGTACGGGCTGGGCGTCGCCGAGGCGATGGACACCGCCCAGCGGGGGATGGGCCTGGACTATCCGGCCACCCGGGAGCTGATCCGGCGCAGCGCCGCCGAGGCCCGCGCCGTGGGCGGCCGGATCGTCGCGGGTGTCGGCACCGACCAGCTGCCGGCCGGCCCGGCGACCCTGGCGGCGGTCTCCGCCGCGTACCGCGAACAGCTCGACGACGTCCGCGCGGCCGGCGCCCGGCCGGTGCTGATGTGCAGCCGGCACCTGGCCGCCGCCGCCCGCGGCCCCGAGGACTACCTGCGGGTGTACGACGAGCTGCTGACCGCCGCCGGGGAACCGGTGGTGCTGCACTGGCTCGGGCCGATGTTCGACCCGGCGCTGACCGGTTACTGGGGATCTGTCGATCTGGATCTGGCCGCCGACACGGTCATCGAGCTGATCAAGGCGCACCAGTCCACGGTGGACGGTGTCAAGGTGTCGCTGCTCGACGCCGGCCGGGAGGTCGCGCTGCGCCGCCGGCTGCCGGCGGGGGTACGCCTCTACACCGGCGACGACTTCCACTACCCGGAGCTGATCCGGGGTGACGAGGTGGGCCACTCTGACGCGCTGCTCGGGGTGTTCGCGGCGATCGCGCCGGCCGCCGCCGCCGCGCTGGCGGCCCTCGACCGGGGCGACCTGGCGGCGTACGACGAGATCTTCGCGCCGACCGTGCCGCTGGCCCGGCACCTGTTCGCGGCGCCGACCTGGCACTACAAGACGGGGATCGTGTTCCTGGCCTGGCTGGCCGGTCACCAGGACCACTTCACCATGGTCGGCGGCGCGCAGTCCGGGCGGTCCCCGGCGCACCTGGCGACCCTGCTCACCCTGGCCGACGCGGCCGGGCTTCTGCCCGACGCCTACCTGGCCGCCGCCCGCGCGCGGTCGTTCTTCACAGTGGCGGGTGTGGAGCAATGAGTTTGGAGCGGTTCTCGTTCAACCAGGCGACCGCCCAGCACTGGCCGTTGCCCGAGGTGGTCGCCGGCTGTGTGGCGGCCAACGTGCCGGGCATCGGGCTGTGGCGGGAGCCGGTGACGCAGTACGGGCTGGCCCGCTCGGCGAAGCTGGTCCGGGACGCGGGTCTCGCCGTCACCTCGCTGTGCCGGGGCGGCTTCTTCTCCGGCGACGACTGGCGTGCGGAGAACCTGCGGGCCATCGAGGAGGCGGCCGTCCTGGGCGCGCCCGAGCTGGTGCTGGTCTCCGGCGGGTTGCCGCCCGGCAGTCGGGACATCGACGGCACTCGGGCCCGGGTCGCCGACGCGATCGGCGAGCTGGCACCGCACGCGGCGGCTGCCGGGGTACGGCTGGCGATCGAGCCGCTGCACCCGATGTTCAGCGCCGACCGGTGCGTGATCGCGACCCTCGGCCAGGCGCTGGCCATCGCCGAGCGGTTCGACCCGGCGGTGGTCGGCGTGGTCGTGGACGCGTACCACGTCTGGTGGGACGACACGGTGTACGCGCAGATCGCCCGCGCGGGGGCCCGGATCGCCGCCTTCCAGGTCTGCGACTGGGTGACTCCGCTGCCGGAGGGCGTGTTGCTGGGTCGGGCGCTGCCCGGTGACGGCTGCATCGAGCTGCGTCGGCTGCGCGAGGCTGTGGACGCGGCCGGTTACGTCG
Source organism: Micromonospora sp. NPDC005194 (assembly GCF_040608335.1). Taxonomy (NCBI): domain Bacteria; kingdom Bacillati; phylum Actinomycetota; class Actinomycetes; order Micromonosporales; family Micromonosporaceae; genus Micromonospora; species Micromonospora sp. NPDC005194. Next base: position 36,013 of record NZ_JBEXIA010000009.1, read on the forward strand.
GCCCGATCGAGGTGGAGGTCTTCTCCGCCGAGGTGTGGGCGCGTCCGGGCGCGGAGGTGCTGGACGCGGCGATCACCGGCTACCTGCGCCACGTTGTCTGAGGCTCCCGAACGGCGGTGGCCGGCGGCGGTCGGCGCCTGGCTGGGCATCGGCACCGCGCCGGCCACCCTCGTGCTCGGTGCGGCGATGGCCGCCCGGCACGGTGGCCCGGTGCCGGTGACCGGCCTGCTGGTCGGCGGGGTGCTGATGGCGGCGCTGCTGTGGGGGCAGGGCCGGATCGGCCTGCGCCGGCCGCTCGGCGACGGCGGAACGCTTACCGCGGTGCTGCCCGCCTACCTGGGCGACACCTCGCGGCTGCTGCTGGCGGCCGTGCTGACTGTGTCCATGATCGGCTGGAACGGTTTCAACGTCGGGCTCGGCGGCGCCTCCCTCGCCGCTCTGACGCACCTGCCGGGCTGGGCCGGGCCGGCGCTGCTGGAGGTGGCGGTCCTCGCCGTCTCCTGGGCGCCGGCCCGGCTCGGCAACCGGGTCGCGGTCGTCACCACCCTCAGCGCGGTGGTGCTGGTCGGCTGGTGCCTGACCGTGCTGCCGCCACCGGGTGCTCCGGTCCGTGTCGCCGCCGGCGGGCTCGCCGACGCCGCTGCGCTGATCGGGTACGCCGCGGTGTTCGCGCTGCGCGCCCCGGACTTCAGCGTCGACCTCGCCCGACGGCGGGACCTGGCCTGGTGCGTGGGCCTGCTGATCGGGCCCGCGCTGCTCGGGGTGCTCGCGGGCGCCGGCCTGTGGCTGCGAACCGGCTCGGCGGACGTGGTCGCGCTGCTCGCCGCCGGTTCGGGACTGGCGGCGTACGCGAATCTGTTCGTCGCGGTGGCGGTCTTCGCGGCGGCGCTGACCACGACGTACTCCGGTGCTCTGGCGGTGCGCGGCCTGGCGCCCCGGGTGCCGGCCCGCGTGGCGATGCTCGCCGTCGCGGTGCTCGGCGGGATGCTGGCGGTTGCCCGCTTCGACCGCCTCGTCCTGCCGTGGTTGACCCTGCTGGCCGCCGCGCTGCCGGTGCTTGTCGTGCCGATGGCCGTGGAGGCGGCGGCACGGCGGCGCGGCCGTGCCCCACGGACCGTGCCCGCGTGGTGTTGGGTGCCGCCGGCACTGCTCGCGGTCGGGTGCACGCTCGCCGGGGTGGGCGTCGCGCCGCTGCTCGGGCTGGCCCTCGCCGGGGCGCTCACCATGAGCTGGCGCCGTTCCCTCTGGTGAGGGACAGGGCTCGCCTCCTGGGGGGAGGTGGCAGGGTTCGACGGCGCGGATCGTGGACGCCATGAGCCCCACCTCGACCGGTCCGAGCCTGACGCCAGCCGTGCCCACGGGAGGCGCCGGGAAACCGGCGAGCAGGTTCGGGCTGACCAGGGCCCCTTGTTCGCGGGGCGCCGTCAGCGCAGAGCCGGTGGTAACTGTTCAGCTCGACGGGGGAGGACCGATGACGAAGCATGCTGTCCGGGCGGCGCGGATGTTCGACGGCGAGCGGCTCGTGGACGGCGGGGTGCTGGTCCTGCTGGACGACTGTCGTATCACCGACGTGCACCGGGGTTGGGCGCAGGCGCCGGAGGACTGGCCGGTGCGCGAGCATCCGGACGGCACCCTGCTTCCGGGCTTGATCGACGCGCACGTGCACCTGTGCGCCGATGCCGGGCCGGACGCGCTCGGCCGGCTCGCCGAACGTCCTGAGACGGACCTCGACGCGGTCGTCGAGGCGTCACTGGGTGCGCACCTGGCGGCCGGCGTCACGACCGTCCGGGACCTGGGCGACCGCCGCGGTGCCGTGCTGCGGTGGCGGGACCGGGGGGTGCGCGACGACCTACCAACGGTGGTCGGGTCGGGCGCGCCGATCACCAGCGTCGGCGGGCACTGCTGGTGGATGGGGGGCGAGGCGAGTGGCGTCGACGGGATCCGCGCGGCCGTGCGTGAGCAGGCGGCGGCCGGCGCCAACCTGGTGAAGGTCATGGCCAGCGGCGGGGTGTTCACCCCCGGCACCGACACCACCCGGCCGCAGTTCAGCGACCAGGAGCTGACCGCCGCGGTGACCCGGGCGCATGATCTCGGCCTGCCGGTGACGGCGCACGCGCACGCGCTCAGCGCTGTCGAGCAGGCCCTGCGCGTCGGTGTCGACGGCATCGAGCACTGCACGTGCGTGACCGCGGCCGGCGCCCACGTCCCCGACGACCTCGCGGATCGCCTGGCCATGTCCGGGGTGGCGGTCTGTGCCACGCTCGGCACCGACCCAGCCGTGATCACCCCGCCGGAGGTGGTGGAGATGGCGGCGCGGGCCGGCCTCAGCGAGGCCGCGCTGCGCGCCGCCGCCGCCACCCTGCACCGGGCCGGGGTTCGCCTGGTGGCCGGCTCGGACGCGGGCCTCGGCCCCGCGAAGCCGCACGGGATCCTGCCGGAGACGCTCGTCGAGTACGTCGCGTGTGGCATCCCCGCCACAGCAGCCCTCGCCGCGGCGACCTCGGTCGGCGCCGAGGTGTGTGGCCTGGGGCGGAGTAAGGGCCGCGTCCGCCCCGGCTATGACGCCGACCTGCTGGTCGTGGACGGCGACCCGACCAGCGACATCACCGTACTGCGCCGCCCGCTCGCCGTGTACCTCGCTGGGGCGGTGCCTGGAGACTGAGCAGTCGCGGGCTGTGGGAAGGCGCCGACCGGCGGTAGGTTCGTCGGCATGGATCTGGAGGACATCGCCGCCCGGCTCGGGGTGCCCGTCCAGGACGTCGAGCGTGTGCACCGGCTCGCCGGGGACCAGCCGTCGGCTCCGCTGCCAGCCAGGGCCGACGCGCCCGCGCTCCTTGACCGGCTCGCGGTGCGGCCGGACGACGCCGCGGAGATCATGGCGGGCTGGCCGGACCCCGACTCCGCACTGTGGACTCCGGAGCTGTGCTGGCTGCTCGACCGCTCGATCGCACTGGTCCGTGCCGATCTCGGTGGCCACGTCTGGCTGCCGCCCGGTCCGGAGCTGCCGCGCGAACGGGGCAACGCGTGGCGGCACCTCTACGTGTACGCGTACCTCGCCCTGGTCGACGTCGTCCGGGGTTACCACCGCGACCACGGCGTGCCCGATGCCGTTTCCTGGCTGACCCTCGCGGACCTGGGCCGCAATCTCGCCGTCGATCGGCGGATGCGGGGTGAGGGTTGGCCGGTGATGCAGAGCTGGCTGACGCTGCATGTGCGCGGCGGCGTCTACGAGCTGGGCCGGCTGCAGCACCACCGGGGCGGCACGACCCTCGGCCTGCACATCCCGGAGTCGGGACCGTTGACGCCGGAGGCGATCACGGCGTCGCTCGACGAGGCCCGCGCCTTCTTCCCGCGCCACTTCCCCGACGAGCGCTACACGGAGTTCTCCTGCGGCTCGTGGCTGCTCGACCCGCAGCTGCGGGAGTACCTGCCCGAGGACTCCAACATCGTCCGGTTCCAGCGACGGTTCGAGCTGGAGCCCTACGAGGAGCCGGAGGGGCTGGACGCCGACGTCGAGGTGCTGCGGTTCACGTTCCGCACCCTGAGCACGCCGCTCGATCAACTGCCGCGCCGCACCGCCCTCCAGCGCGCGATCGTCGACCACCTGGCGGCCGGCCGCCACTGGCAATGGCGCCAGGGCCGCTTCCCGATCTGACCATCCACCTGGGAGCGCGGACCCCGCTCTGCCAGCGCCTGGAAAGACGATCTAGGCACAGTGGCCGCGACGTGATCCTCTATCTCCGGCGATCCGTAACACCGCTCCTCGGCGTCGGCGCCGATCAGATCCCGCAGGACCGCACGATCGGCCCGATCGAGCAGGGTGAGGTCGAACCCGTCGGTGCCGTAGACGGCGTGGGTGAGGCCCGCGGCCTGCACGTCGCCGTCGCAGCCGAGCGCGGCGAGTCGGTCGCTGACGCGACACAGGTGGGCGTACAGATTGCCCCCGGGATGCGCGATCTGCTCAGCGCCCCGGTCGCGCAGCCAGCCCCGCACGGCGGTGTCGGTGCTCATGGCCCCGACTGTAGGTATCGGCTGCCGGAACTCGCTGCCCCCGGACGTGGGCAATATGTCACACGCTCAGGTGGATGTCGCCGAGGTCCGAGGGGAGATCTTGGACAGTTTCCGTTCGGGCCGAACGGAAACTGTCCAAGATCTGCGCCGTCAGCGGCTCCGCGGGCCCGTCTCGGCGGGGCGGACGGGGGTTTGGCCCGTCCACCCCCGACTCCCGATCAGGTGGCAGTGACGGTGAGGTTGAGCGAGCGGGTCTCCCCGCTGGTGTAGGTGACCGTCACCCGGGCGGTGAAGGTCCCCTTGCGCGTGTAGCTGTGACTCGTCGACCGCAGGGTCGCGCCGTGCGTGACGGCGCTGTTGTCGCCGAAGTCCCACGCGTAGTCGGTGATGCTCTGCCCCGACGGTGCCGTCGCGGTGGCGGTCAGCGTGGTGGTCAGCGGCGCGGTGCCGCTGGCCGGGTTGGCCGCGAGCGACAGCGTCCCGCCCGGTTCCTGCTTGACGCCGGCCCCGTTGAACCGCAGCCAGTCGAGCGAGAGCAGGTCCGGTGTGCCGCCGACCTGTGCGGCGTTGACGAACCTGGCGTACAGGACTGTGGTGCCGGCGGGCTTGTTGGTCAGCGTGACGGTGGGCGAGACCAGGTTGTCCCACCCGCCGGTCGAGCCGATGGTGGCCGAGCCGATCAGGGTGCCGGTGGGGGAGCCGGTGCGCAGCTCGATGACGCCGCCGAGCCCGCCGTTGGTCACCCCGAGCGTCACCGAGCCGATGTTGCGCAGGTCCACCGGCCCGTACGCCGCCCAGTCGTTGTGGTCGACGTCGCCGAGCCGCTTGCCGGCGCGGGCGGTGGTCCGGTCGTTCACGGTGAGGCCGGACTGGGCGCTGAAGTGCTCGGCCTCCTTGCTCTTGGGTTGCAGCTGCGCCCGGGTCGAGCCGGTCAGCGCCGGTACGCCGCCGGCCGCGCCGCCGTCGGTGTACTGCGCGGTGACGACGGTGTAGAGGTTCTGCCCCGGCCCGTGGCCGTCACCGGCGTCCGCCTCGGTCGCGAGCAGTCCCGAGCAGCCGGTGTAGACGTCCAGCGGGTGGGCGTGCGTGTCGTGGCCGAGTTGGGTCTGCACGGTCACCTTGGCGCAGTCGATGGTGGTGTCCTCCGGGTCGGTGACAATCACCGTGTAGGGGATCTTGTCGCCGAAGTCGAAGAACCCGCCGTCGGGCACGGTGATGGTCACCGTGGGTCGGGTGTTGCCGACCACCACGTCGGTGACGGCGCTGGCGGTCAACCCGTTGCCGCTGTTGCGCACGGTCAGCCGGGCGGTGAACTTCCCGGCCGTCGAGTAGGTGAAGCTCGGGTTGGCGGCGGTGGAGTCGGTGGTGCCGTCGTTGGAGAAGTCCCAGGCGTAGCTGAGCGCCGAGCCGTCACCGGCCGCCGTACCGGCCGAGGAGAAGCTGACCGCGAGCGGCGCGCGTCCGCTGTCCGGGGTGGCGGCGATCTTCGCGGTCGGCGGTCGGCCGTTGGCCACGTAGTCGATCCGGTAGATGCCGGCGCCGGCGTTGCTGCCGCCACGACCGCTGCCGGTGCCCTCGCCGAAGTCGATGACGTAGAGCGAGCCGTCCGGGCCGAACTCCGCCTCGAAGGGCTGGATCCAGCTCATGTTGTCGAAGATTCCGTTGATCGACTGGAGGTCGCCGACCGCGGTGGGACCGAAGCGCGAGTTGGTGAAGGTCTGCGCGGTCCGGTGGATCGAGAGCGTCTTGAACCACTTGCGGGTGAACTCGTACGTGATCCACTTGCCGTCGAAGTACTCCGGGAACTTCGTGGTGCGGGTGTTGGCCGGGTCGTAGTCGTAGACCGGCCCGCTCATCGGGCCGCCGCCCCCGGTGCCCACCTCCGGGAACTGGCTGGAGGCGGAGTACGCGTACCAGACCAGCGCCGACTTCGCCGCCGGCAGGGTGGTCAGGCCGGTGTTGTTGGGGGAGTTGTTCGTCAGCGCCGCGCAGGTGAACTTCGCCCCGGAGGTGCTGGTGGCGAAGTTGTAGTCGTTGAACGGGATGTTGTTGCCGACGCAGTACGGCCAGCCGTAGTTGCCGGCGGCGGTGATGCGGTTGAACTCGACAGTCCCCTCCGGACCGCGGTTGGGGTCGGCCGCGCGGGCGTCCGGGCCGTAGTCACCGACCAGCACCGCGTTCGTCTGCGGCTCGATGGTGATCCGGAACGGGTTGCGCATACCCATCGCGTAGATCTCCGGCCGGGTCTTCGCCGTGCCGGCCGGGAAGAGGTTGCCGCTCGGCACGGTGTACGTACCGTCGGCCTGCGGCGTGATCCGCAGGATCTTGCCGCGCAGGTCGTTGGTGTTGCCGGCGGTGCCCTGCGCGTCCCAGGCGGCCCGGCCGGCCTGCTCGTCGATGGGGGTGTAACCGCTGGAGGCGAACGGGTCGGTGTTGTCGCCGATCGCTGCGTACAGGCGACCGGCCGCGTCCATGGCCAGCGAGCCGCCCATGTGCGAGTTGGCCCGGCCCACGCCGCGGTACGTCGGAACGGTCAGCAGCCGCTTCTCCGAGGACAGCGCGACGCTGTTGTTCGCCACCGTGAACCGGGACAGGTTGAGCTGTTTGAGGGTCTTGTCGGACCAGAGCAGGTAGACCCAGCCGTTGCTGGCGAAGTTGCGGTCCAGGGTCATCCCGAGCAGCCCGTCGGACTGGTCGGTCATCGCCGAGGTGTAGGCGAAGTCCAGCAGCGTGGTGACCTGGAGCGTGTTCGAGTCGACCACCTTCAGCGCGCCGGTGCGCTGGATGTAGTAGACCTTCCGGTCCGGGGCGACGGCCAGCTCGAAGGGGTCGGCGAGGTTCTCGGTGACCAGGCCCACCCGCTCGAAGTTTCCGGTCCTGGTGGCGGAGCAGTCGCCGGCGACCGCGCCGGCGGCCCACTCGATGCCGTAGCGCAGATGCTCCAGGAACGCCGGCTCGCTGAACCGGGAGCTGGCGTGCCCGCCGGCGGTGAACCACGACCGGCCGCCGTCGTAGCGCTGACACCAGGAGTACGCGTGGTCGACGCCCTCGTCCAGACCGCTGATCCCGTCGCGCACCTTGATCTGCGCGAGGGTGTGCACGTTGCCGGTCGGGTTGGTCCGCCAGTTGTACCACTCCTCGCTCTGCTCCCACAGCTCCGGCAGGTTGCGGGTGGAGGGGTGGGCGCGGTCGAGGACCTTGACCCGGCCCGGGTACGTGCCGCCGGTGGCCGAGAAGTCGGGGTGGTAGTCGAAGATGGTGCCGACCAGGCCCTCGTACCACGGCCAGTCGCGTTCGCTGGCCGAGGCGGCGTGCAGGCCGGCCCAGCCGCCGCCGTTGCGGATGAACGTCTGCAACGCCGCGCGCTGGCTGGCGTTGAGCAGGTCACCCGAGGCGGGGGTGGAGTTGGTGTTGTTGAAGACCAGGGCGTCGAAGGTGGCGAGGTTGGCGTCGGTGAAGGCGCCCGCGTCGGTGGTGGCGACGACCTCGAAGTTGTGAGTGGCGCCGAGCTGCTGGATCGCGGCGACGCCGGCCGGGATCGAGTCGTGGTAGAAGTTGGTGATCTTCGAGAAGACCAGCACCCGGAAGCGCGGGGCGGCCTCGGCGGGCAGGGCGGTGGTGGTGCTCAGCACGGTGGCGACGGTGAGCAGGGCGAGGCAGATCGCGCGCAGGTGTTTGGGCATGGGGGCGCTCCCTGTCGGACGGTGAGGGTCGGAAAGCGCTTTCTTGCTGCCCGCATCACGGTACTGACAGCCAGTGACGACCGTCAATAGCCTCGGGTAAGCGGTTTCCTGACGCGGCAGCGGGACACCGCGCCCGCGCGGCGGCGCGCGACCTTCCCTGGCCGACGTCGAGCTGGCCGGGCGGGACCTGGAGGGTTTCTCTCCGACGTGATCAAGCGCGTGCGTCTGCCGCGATCCGTGTCGAAAGGCGTCCCGGATGGACTGAGACATCGATGCGTGTCACTCTGACTCTGGACCGAGTCAGCTTTCGGTCCGCTCTTTCAACGCCGTTCCGGGAAGGACGCTCATGCGCACATTCGCCCACCGGACCGCGGCGGGTTTCGCCGCCGTCCTGATCGCCGCGCTGGCCGTGACGCTGCCGGGGTCGCCCGCGGTGGCCGGCGAACCGTTCCAGAGCCCGGACCAGGGCCTGGTCTTCTACTCGAGCTACCCGACCGAAGTGGCCGGCAGGCTGGCCACACCCGACGGCATCTGCCACCAGGTCCCGGCCGACGCGGCCTGGATGCTCACCTGGAGCGGTGGCTTCGGTTCGGTGCCCGGCTACCGGACCCCCGACTGCAGCGGTCCGGCAACCGAGCTCAACAACTTCCACAGCTGGCCGGAGGGCCGCTACCTCACCTACCGGGCCAGCTGACAGCTGGCCGGCCGTCGCGGCGTACGACGATCACCGGTCGCCAGCGCTGCCGTTCGGCCGGTCGCTCCGTCGTCGATCGGCGCTCTCCGTTCCCGCCGGCGCGAGCCGACCGTTGGGCATGTGGACGACCCGGAGGAACGCGGGCAGCCGCCACGGCCGTGGCCCGCCGATGACGACGTCGCGCCGCAGCATCGCCTGCGCGATGCTGATCCGGCCGAACATCATCAGGTTGAACCGGGCGGGCTGGAACCTCACGCGCACGTCGAACGGGGCGTCGGGCGGTGCGATCCACACCCTGCGGTCGCCCAGCGTCAGCGTCGTGGTCGGCGTGAACGCCGATCGGAACTGCACCGACACGTGGTGGCGAGGCATCGGCAGCTCGGTGTTGAGCAGCACCCCGTACGAGTCGCGCAGCATGTCGAACATGAACAGGTCCCAGTAGAGCGCGGCGTGTTCGTCCGGTATCGGCCACGGTCGGCGCAGCGCCCGCGCGATGTCCCAGCCGTGCACGAGCAGCTCGTTGGTCAGATGGGCGAACAGGCCGCCGAGCGTCACCCGCGCGTTGCCCAGCCAACTCACCGTCGACCGCGGATCCGCGGTCGTGGCCAGGAGGCGGGCGATCGCGGTGTTCAACTGCGGCAGCAGGACTTCCGGCTCCCGCTCGGTGAAGTGGGCGAGCACGTGGCTGTTGACGTCGGCCACCGTGTCGACGTTCGTGACGGCGAGCATGTCCTCCAGGCCCGGCACCCGGATGCCGACCTCCGTGCCGTCCACTCGGGATACGTAAAGCACCGCGATCGACACCACGTGCGCGACGGTGTCGGCGAGGGTCCAGTCGTCGGTGACCAGGACCGTGGGCGACGGCGCGGCGGCCACCATCTCGGTGAACCGGTCGGCAGCCGCCCGCAGGGCCGTGTTCGCCACATTCCAGCGGTCCGGGCCTGCCGTTTCACTCACGTCCAGCAGTATCGGGCATTCGCTCACACCGGACTTCTCCGAACGTGCGCTCATTCGCCAGTTCCGGGCCGCCGTCACGAGCTACCTCACCCGCTTCGGTGGTGTGGCTATCGTTCTGACATGCTCCGCGACTCATCCCTTGCCGTCGGTGCCGCCTTCCTCGCGGACGGCCCCGCCGATGGCGTCGACCTCAGCCTGTTCGGACAGTTCACGGGCTCCTGGGCGCTGGACTGCACCGAGTACGACCCCGACGGGTCCTCGTCCGTCCGCCGGGGCGAGTGGCACTTCGGGTACGCGTTGGGCGGTCGGGCGACCACCGATGTCTGGATCCTGCCCGGCGTCGAACACGGCGTCAGCGTGCGATTCCCCGATCCTACGGCAGGGCCGGGAATCTGGCGCTCGACCTGGGTGGGGCCGGGCCGGCAGCGGACGCACACCTTCCGGGCGGCCCGCGTCGGCGAGCAGATCGTGCTCGACGGCGGTGATTTGCGGTGGACCTTCTCCGACATCGGCGCCGACGAGTTCCGCTGGCGCAACGAGGCACAGCAGCCCGACGGAACGTGGCGAGTTCAGCAGACCTTCCAGGTGTGGCGACAGGTCTGACCGTTGCCGCGACCGGCCGCGCTCCGCCGATGACCCGCCGGGGAGCAGCTCCCGCCGGCCGCGACGATCCTGTCAGCCGGAGGTGGTGAAGGTGATGAAGGTGTCGGGGGGCCGCGTTTCGGCAGTCGGACCGTCGTGGACCTCCCACGCGTCCCCGACGACCTGTTCTGCCACCCGCGACCAGAACGCTTCGACGCCGGTGTTGTAACGCTGGAAGCCGATACTCCACTTTCCGGGGCACAGTGCGATGACCTGAACGGCAGCGGTACGGCCGACGCCTGTGCGACGCAGCGCGCGGACGACGAAGAAACTGGTGACGGACCTGCCGCCGTCCTCGGTCGGCGTGGTCATCACGAACCCTGCCGTACGGCCGGCCGCGGTAATCAACCATGCCCGGCGCTGGGGGTCGACGCCGGCGAGAAACCGGTCGAGTGGCCGGTCGTTGAACGTGCCATCGTCGTTGGGGACGTGACCGTACGCCTCTGACAGGTCATGGCGATACAACTGACCCAGATTGCCGAGCACCGCCCGGTGCGACCGGTCGACCGGTATCAGCGCGACGGGGTTCGAGGGCGGGCGAGGCGGCATCGCAGCTTCCCAGGGCACCGCGGCAGTCTTGCATGCCGACCGGTGCGCTCTGACCGGGTGCGCACGGCCAGCAGTGGAAGGGCGCACAACGGCTCTGCGGGCCGGCGCCCCCGGCGCCGACCCGCAGAGCTGGCCTACGTCAGCTTCCGGTGCAGGTGGCGGTGGTGCCGCTGCCGTTGCCGGTGCCCTGGAACCCGAAACTGGTGGTCTGACCCGCCGCCAGTCGTCCGTTGTAGCTCTGGTTGGCGACGGTGATGGTGCCGCTGGTACCGCTGGCGACGCCGTTCCACACCGAGCTGACCGAAGCTCCGCTCGGCAGGGCGAGGGTGACCCGCCAGCCGGTGAGCGCGGACGTCCCCGCGGTGACGGTCACGGTGGCGACGAATCCGCCGTTCCACTGGTCCTGGACTGAGTAGACGGCGGTGCAGGCCGGGGTGCCGGTGGGCGGCGGCGTGGTCGGCGGAGGTGTGCTGGGCGGGGGCGTCGTGGGCGGAGGTGTCGTGGGTGGCGGCGTGGTGGGCGGCGTGCCGCCGTCGAGCGTCAGGTTCTTCTGCTGGACGGTCCACTGGCTGCGGCACAGGCCGCAGTCGGGGCCGACGAAGTTGGCGCCAGCGGTGGTGTCACCCTTGAGGCGCCACTTGAGGTAGAGCACCGCGACGCGGCCGAACTCGCCGCCGTTGGCCTGGTCGTAGGTGCCGCCGTGACCGACGTTGAGATTGCCCATGAAGGCGGGCAGCCCGGGCGGCAGCTTGCCCCAGTCGTCCATGGCGTTGGGGTAGGCGATGTCGCTGGGCCCGCCGATGAAGTAGGCGATCGGCTTGGTCAGCCTCCTGAGCTGGTAGTCGTCGGCGTCGTTCAGCAGGCCGCTGCTGAAGATCCCGGTCGTGGTGACGCGCGGGTCGGCCGAGACCGCGTACGCCTCCAGCCCTCCGCAGGAGAAGCCCGCGACGGCGACCTTGGTGGTGTCGAGCTTGTTGAAGTATTTGCTGCCCTGCCGGGAGTTCTCCGCCACGGCCCAGTCGATGGACTGGGTGAGCATCTGGGAGGTGGTGGAGCCGGACCCGTTCGGGGCTCCGTTGGCGATGGCGAGGAAACCGTGGGAGGCGATCTCGCGCAGGAAGTTGCCCTGGGAGAGGCCGTTGGCCGAGCACCCGCCGTTGCCCCAGACGAAGATGGGGAGGCGTTCGGACGGGAGGGTCTGGGGCCGGAAGATGGTGTGGTTGGCCAGGCTGGCCGACGTCTCGTAGTCGGCGGGATAGGGCCCGGAACCGCCGACGGCGGCATCGGCCGGTGTCGCGCCGAGCATCATGATCACCGAGGCAACCGGGACGATGACGGTCACCAGCCCCGCGTAGATCTTCGATCTCCTTCTCATGCACCCCTCCAACGGATGTCACGGTGGGCTCCCGGCGGCGGCGGTGGCGGCTGTTCGTTCACGCTGCGACCGCAGCGGTCAGCGCAGGCCACGGGCCAGGTCGAGGCGAACGCGTCGACCACCCGGCGGGGTCCCCACAGGCGATCCGATGGGAGCGGTATGCAGTTACTATCACTGCCGTAACGAAAAGTGTCAATCTATGGTCGGTCCCGGGCTCGCTGACTCCGACGCCTTGCGCAGCAGCACCGAGCGTTCACGCTGGTTGGCGCACAGCCGGGCGGCCAGCTCCAGCTCGGCGCGCGCTTCCGCCCGCCGTCCGAGCCGGGCCAGCAGCTCCCCGCGTACGGTCGGGACCAGGTGCGATCCGGGGAGCCGGTTCGCGGCGATCAGCTCGTCCACGATGGCCAGGGCGTGCGCCGGGCCCGAGGCCATGGCCACGGCGACGGCCCGGTTGAGGTCGACCACCGGTGAGGGGGCGACCCGGCCGAGCGCTTCGTAGAGCACGACGATCCGCTCCCAGTCGGTCGCCTCGACGGAGGGCGCCGACGCGTGGGTGGCGGCGATCGCGGCCTGCAGGCCGTAGGGGCCGAGCCCGCGAGCCGACGCCCTGGACAGCGCGGTCAGCCCGCGACGGATCGCGGAGACGTCCCACCGCCGCCGGTCCTGGTCCTCCAGCAGGACCGGCGAGCCGTCCGGGCCGGTCCGGGCCGGGAAGCGTGCGGCCGTCAGCTCGCACAACGCGAGAAGGCCGTGCACCTCCGGCTCGTCCGGTTGCAGCGCGGCCAGCGTACGGGCCAGCCGGATCGCCTCGTACGCGACGTCGGGGCGCAGCAACCGGTCGCCCGACGTGGCCGTCGACCCCTCGGTGAAGATCACGTACAGGACGCTGAGCACGCCGCCGAGCCGTTCCCGGCGCTCGGCGGCCGGCGGCAGCTCGAACGGCACCCGGGCCGCCGCGATCGTCTTCTTGGCGCGGGTGATGCGGGCCTGCACGGTCGGCACGGACACGAGGAACGCGCGGGCGATCTCCTCGCTGGACAGGCCGCCGACCACGCGCAGGGTCAGCGCCACCCGGGCCTCGGGGGAGAGCACCGGGTGGCAGCTGACGAACATCAGCGCCAGCACGTCGTCGTCGATCCGGTCGGGGTCGATGTCCTCGTCAACGAAGCAGGCCGCCGCGTCGACCGCCAGCAGGGCGTACCGCTGCTGGAGCGCGCTTCGGCGGCGGATCGCGTCGATGGCCCGCCGTCGGGCCGTGGCCATCAGCCAACCGGCCGGATTGACCGGGGCGGCACGCCGCCATGACACCAGCGCCTCGGCCACCGCCTCCTGGGCGGCGTCCTCGGCCAGCTCGAAATCGCCGGTGAATCGGGTCAGCGCGGCGACGATCCGCGCCGACTCGATCCGCCAGACGGCCTCGACGTCGGCCGTACCCATCAGAGGTGGCCGTTGCTCGCGCTGTCCGTCGGGACCTCGTCGGCCTCGGCCACCCGCCGGACCTCGATCTTGGAGCCGCGGACCGCGGGGAACCTCCTGGCCCACTCCACCGCCTCCTCCTTCGAGGCGACATCGAGCAGGAAGTAGCCACCGAACAGTTCCTTGGTCTCGCCGTACGGCCCGTCCGTGACCACCGGGGCCTCGCCGCCGAAGTCGACCACGACGCCCTGGGCCGGATCGTCCAGCCCCTCGGCCGCGAGGAGGACACCGGCCTTGACCATCTCCTCGATGAACGTGCGGGTCGCGACCATCGCCTCGTCGATCGAGGCCATCATGGCGGCGTTCGACTCGTCGGTGCCTCGCATGATCAGCATGTACTTCGACATCGCGTTCTCCTCGTCCGGCGGGGCCGCCCCTCGGCCCTCACCCCACACGTCGAACGAACGGCCGGTGGATCGACGCGGCCCCCAAAAGAAACCCTCGTCGCAGTCCGGTCGCCCTCGACATCCGTTCATCCTGCTAGGGCGCGACCGCGGCGAGTGCGGTCGGCCGGCGGGGTGCTGCGGGCTCGCGGCCATCAGCTTCCGAGGGCGCGGTCCACCCCGGCCACGATGCCCCGGGCGTGCGGGAGGAATGCCTGGCCGTCGAGCGTCAGCTCGACCCCTCGGGGAGTACGGGTGAACAGCCGGACGTCGAGGGCGCGCTCAAGGGCCGCGATCCGCTTCGACACGGCCTGCTGCGTCACGCCCAGCTCCTCGGCCGCGTGCTGCAACTGCCCGAACTCGGCCGCCCGGACGAACGATCGCACTGCCTCGGTATCCACCGGACCATCATCCACTCGTACAACCGTTGGTTGTGACACGCCCGGACGTTGGTTGTTTGCGCCGACGTCGGTGGCGTTGGTGTGCTGCCCGGACCCGAACGTCGGTTGTCACGAGGGGGGCGGATGGGCGCGCGGTTGGGGTCCAGTTTCGGTTGGCTGTGGTCGGCGTACGCCGTCAGCACGTACGGCACGTGGATCGCCTTCGGCGCGTTCCCGCTGATCGCGGTTCGCGTCCTGCACTCGCCGGCGTTCGCCGTGTCGATCCTGGCGGCGGCCGGACCGGCCGTCGCGGCGGTCGTGGCGTTCTCGCTCGGGCCGTGGGTCGAGCGCCGGGCGAAGCGTCCGGTGCTGGTCGCCATGGACCTGCTCCGGTTCGTGGCCATGGCGAGTGTCCCGCTCGCGTACGCCTTCGGTCTGCTGTCCTACGGCCAGTTGCTGGTCGTCTCGGTCCTCTCCGGGACCGCGAGCATCGCCTTCGCCGCCGCGTCCGGCGCGTACCTCAAGTATCTCGTCCAGGGCGATCACCTGCTGGTGGCGAACGGGCGGTTCGAGGCCACGAGCTGGGCGGCGACGGCGGTGGGCCCGCCCCTCGGTGGCGCGCTCGTCGGGCTGCTCGGCCCGGTCGTCAGTGTCGCGGCCGACGCCCTCAGCTACCTGCTGTCGGCGCTCGCGGTCCTGCGCATTCGCGGCGGCGACGTCGCGTCGCCCCAGGACCGTGCCGGCCGGCTGCACGGCGTCGATCTTCTGGTCGGCTGGCGGTTCATCCTGCACGATCGTGCCCTGCGAGGGCTGTTCCTCAACTCCACCCTGGTCGGCGGCCTGATCATGGCCACCGCGCCGCTCCTGGCTGTCCTCCTGCTGGGCGAGTACCACCTCCCGGCCTGGCAGTACGGCCTCGCCTTCGGCGTCCCGGCGCTCGGCGGCCTGGTGGGCGCCCGCCTGTCCGCGCGCCTCGTGGCCCGCCACGGCCGGCACCGCGTCATGATCGTGTCCGGGTGGCTGCGCTCGGTCTTCCCACTCGGTCTCGCGTTCGTCCAGCCGGGCATCCCCGGACTGGTCACCGTGATCGTCGTCGAGGGCCTGCTGATCACCTGCATGGGCGTCTTCAACCCGATCTACGCGACCGAACGACTGCACCGCACCCCGCTCGGCCACACCGCCCGCGTCCTCAGCACGTGGAGTGCCGTCAGCAGACTCGTCCAGGCGGCCCTGGTGGTGATCTGGGGCGTCCTCGCGACCCTCACCAGCCCTCTCGCGGCGATCACCATCTCCGGCGTTCTCCTGCTCGCCACCCCGCTCCTGCTGCCCAGGCGGACACCGTCGGTGGCCACCGAGCCCGCCGCGTCCGGGAGAGACGTTCAGGTCGGATGAACGGGTGGCGCACCCTCCGTGTCCGCCACCTTTATATTCTCGCTCATCAATGTTAACGTTCACTTAACGTCGTCGTCTGCCGGTCGACATCATCTTCGGCAGCGGCCCGGTGGGATCGGAGAACGCTTATGACCACGTCCGGCAGGGTTCTTCGCGTGCGCTCGGTGGCGGTGGTGACGGTGTGCGCTCTCGCCGCCGCAGTCTCGATGGCTTCTGCCGCGTCCGCGTCCGCGACCATCACCGTGGCCGCCGACGGCAGCGGCAACTACACGACCGTGCAGGCGGCGATCGACAGTGTCGCGGCGAACAACGGCGCTCCGGTCACCATCACCATCAAACCCGGCACCTACCGGGGCGTGGTCACCATTCCCGCCAACAAGCCCCACCTCACGTTGGCCGGCGCCGGCAACTCCGCCGCCCAGGTGCTGATCGTCGAAGGGCACGCGGCCGGCCAGACCAAGCCCGGTGGCGGCACGTACGGCACGTCCGGCAGTGCCTCGGTCTTCGTCAACGCCAACGACACCACGATCAGCAATCTGACCATGTCGAACGACTTCAACGAGGCCGCCAACACCCTCGACGCCGAGCAGGCCGTCGCCGTCAACACCTCCGGCGACCGGGTGCAGTTCGACAACGTCCGCATCCTCGGCAACCAGGACACCCTGCTGGTCAACGCACCCAGTGTCAGCTCGGTCCGGCGTCTCTACGTCCGAAACTCCTACGTGGAGGGTGACGTCGACTTCATCTTCGGGCGGGGCACCATGGTCTTCCAGAACGGCACCGTGCACTCGCTCACCCGGGGCTCGTCGTCGAACAACGGCTACATCACCGCGGCGGCCACCGACATCAACAACAAGTTCGGCTTCCTGTTCTGGGGAACCACCCTGACCAGCAACGCTCCCGCCAGAACCGTCTATCTGGGCCGGCCCTGGCACCCCAGCGGCGACGCCAACGCCCGCGGTCAGGTCCTCTACCGGGGCGTGGCGATGGGCGCACACATCCGCACCGACCCCTGGACCGACATGTCCGGCTTCTCATGGCGGACCGCCCGGTTCGCCGAGTACAGCAGCACCGGGGCTGGCGCCGTCATCAACGCCGACCGGCCCCAGATGAGCGCCTCCACCGCCACCCAGTACACACCCACCGCCTACCTGGCGGGTAACGACGGCTGGAACCCCATCCGATGACGAAGATTCGTTCCCTGCGGACCGCGGCCCTCATCGCAGTCGCCGCCGTGGTGCTCGCCGCAGGTCTGCCGGTCCTCAGCGCCGAGGCTGCGGTCGGTGACGGCACACCGGCCGACTCGAACATCAGCTTCGTCGGCCGGTGGAACAAGACGAACGCCTCGGCCTACGTGCCCTACTGGGCCGGCGCGTACCTGCGGGTCGGGTTCACCGGCAGAACGGTGAAGCTCCGGCAGCGCAACACCATCCAGCTGTGGGCCAGCATCGACGGTAGGGCGTTCACGTCCTTCACGGGCTCCGGCACGATCAACCTGACGCCGACCGCGCTGGCGGCCGGCAACCACACGTTGATCGTCAGTTACCGGCAGGTGGCCGGCTCCTACACGGGTGACGCGGTCTTCCAGGGGCTGATCCTGGAGTCGGGCGCGGGCACATTCGCGCCACCGGCCCGCCCCAAGCTGGTCGAGTTCGTCGGTGACTCGATCACCGCAGGGGCCACGAGCAGTCAGCTTGCCGTGACCGACTACGGCTTCAAGGTCGGTGAGAGGCTCGGCTACGACCACACCCAGATCGCGATCGGTGGCATGTGTCTGGCCGAGACGACCGATGGATGCTGGGCGCAGGAGACACGCTACTGGATGTCGTCCGGTGGCCAGGCCGGCACCGACCCGTGGGACTTCTCCCGCTACACGGCCGACGGCGTGGTGATCAACCTGGGGACCAACGACAAGAGCCATGGCGTGAGCGCCGCGGCCTTCCAGGCGACGTACACCACCTTCCTCACGAGGATCCGGGCCAGGTTCCCGAACGCCAAGCTCTTCGCGATGCGGACGTTCATCGGTCGTTATGCGACGGAGACGGAGGCGGCGGTGCGGGCACGCAACGCCGCGGGTGACGCCAACGTATTCTACGTGGACACCACCGGCTGGCTGCCGTCCGGCGGCCTGAGCGACTCGGTGCACCCGAACGACGCGGGCCATCAGGCCATCACCGACAGGCTGGCCCCGGTCCTCAGCGCACGACTGACCACGACCCCGGACCCGACGACCCCGCCCCCCACGACTGCGCCGACCACCCCTGCGCCGACCGCTCCTGCGGGGGCCTGCGCGGTCACCTACCGCAAGACCGGTGACTGGGGTACGGGCGCCCAGTTCGACGTGACGCTCAGCAACACCTCCACCGTCCCGGTCAACGGTTGGACACTGACCTGGTCCCTGCCAGGCAGTCAGCGGATCACGCAGTCCTGGAATTCCACCGTCACGCAGTCCGGCGCTGCGGCCACGGCGGTGAACGCCTCCTGGAACGCGGTGATCCCGGCCGCCGGTTCGGTCAGCTTCGGATTCGTCACCGACAGCCCGCTCGGCGGAGCGACCGGTTTCGCCCTCAACGGCTCCCCGTGCGCCGCCGCCACGTGATGGCGAGCGTCTCCGATCAAGGCAGGAGTGACCCGATGACGGTTCGTCGATGGCGTCTCGTGGTCCTGGCAGCAACGGTCCTGACCGTCGTGGCCGGCGGGCTCGGCATCGCCACCGCCCAGGCTGCCACCCCGGCGTGCGGTGTCGCCTATCGGGTCACCAGCGAGTGGACCGGCGGGTTCGGGGCCGATGTCGTCGTCACCAACCTCGGTGACGCGGTGACCAGCTGGGCCGTGGGGTGGAGTCTCGCCCCCGGGCAGGGCGTGACGCAGGCGTGGAACGCCGCCGTCACGGTCACCGGCACGGCGGCGACCGCCACCAACGTGAGCTACAACGGTGCCGTCGGCTCCGGCGCATCGGTCAACTTCGGCTTCACCGGCTCGTGGAGCGGCAGCAACCCGGTGCCGTCGTCGTTCTCGTTCAACGGCATCACCTGTGCCGGCCCACCGGCAGCGACCCCCACCGCGCAGACGCCCACGCCGGGGCCAACGCCCTGCCCCGAGCCGAGCACACCGCAGGCGACCCCTTCCACGTCATCGGCACCCGCGCCGATCAAGGTGTGGATGGCCGGCGATTCCACGATGATGAACGCCAGTTCCTGTCCGATCGGCTGGGGCAGCCAGTTCGCGTCCTACTTCACGTCGAACGTCACCGTGCAGAACAGTGCCGTCGGCGGTCGCAGCATCCAGACGTGGCTCTACGAGGGCAATGTGACCTCCACCAAGAACTCGGCCGGCGAGTGCACGCTCAGCTCGACTGCTTACAGCGCGCGGTGGTCGGCGATGCTGGACACCGGCAGCGGCTTCAAGAACGGTGACTATCTGATCATCCAGTTCGGCATCAACGACGGTGACTCGGCCTGCCCGCGACACGTTGGCACCAATCGCTTCAAGGAACTGCTCGGCGTCATGGCGACGGCTGCCAAAGCCAGAGGGGTGAAGCCAATCTTCGTCACCCCGGTCGCGGCAATCACCTGCAGCGGCGGCTCCGCCGTCGGCAATCGCGGTTTCGTCGCCGAGACGACGGCTGCGGCCGCCGCCAACGGCGTACCGGTCATCGACCTGCACGCCAAGAGCGTGGCGCTCTACAACACGCTCAGGCTGTGCCCGAACAACGGCGACTACTCGACGGGCGCGGTCGGCGCGTTCTTCTGCAACGACCACACCCACTTCGAGGCGGCCGGCGCCAGACAGATCGCCGGCCTGATCGCCACCGCCCTCCGGGCGCAGAACATCCCGCTCGCCGCCCACCTGAAGTGACAGCCACCCCTTTGGCGGTGTGACCCGGTCGCGCTCGCAGACGACAGGAGCCAGGCTGCTGGAGGCGTGCGCCGCTAGCCGCTAGCCGCTAGCTGC
Source organism: Micromonospora sp. NPDC005194 (assembly GCF_040608335.1). Lineage (NCBI taxonomy): Bacteria > Bacillati > Actinomycetota > Actinomycetes > Micromonosporales > Micromonosporaceae > Micromonospora > Micromonospora sp. NPDC005194. Next base: position 55,509 of record NZ_JBEXIA010000009.1, read on the forward strand.
TCTTCGTACGTCTTGCGTCGGCAGCGATCCGGACGTCACGGAAGTCGACAACTGCCTCGCGAGCAACCGTGATCAGGACGGCGAGGTCACCTCCTGCCAGCAACAGGACATCGTCGAGCACGGAAGGCGGAACCTCCAGTTCCTCGGGGCCGTAGCAGTCGTGCCACGCCATGTCCATCAGGTGCAGGAGGTCGAGCGCGGCTTCAATCTGCCCACCGGCGAACAGCCCTTCGACGCGCGGCTTGCGTTCTCCACGACGTTGCTCGCTGCCAAGTGCCACGGGTAACTCCTTCACCGGGTCTGCTGCCGACTCCACGTAATCAACTCACGGCGACTGCCGTGCCGCGATCCCGCAGCACCTCGATCGTTGGCGGAGTCCTGCGCCGCCGACCGAGCGCGACGACTCGGGCCACGCGCCCCAGCGCGGGATGAGGGACGATGCGCCGGTGCGTCACGAGCATCATGTCTTCCACAACCCGCCGCCATCGACACCGGATGAGGTACGCGCCGCGCTCGACCGCGGCGACCTGTCGGCCGCGCTGGACGCCATGGTCGGCACCGCCCTGTACGGCGACGGGGACTGGAGAGAGCTGCAGGAACTGCACCTTCGGTTGCTCGAACACGACGATCGCCAGGTCAGTGCGCTCGCCGCGACGTGCCTGGGGCATCTCGCGAGGGTCCACCGTCAACTGGATGAACGCCGGGTGGTCGCCGCTCTGCGCCGAGCCCGGGCGCTGCCACACGTCACCGGTACCGCCGCCAACGCGCTGGAGGACATCGAGGTCTTCCTCCATCCGAGGCGCGCACGGATGCGCGGACGTGTGTGGAGGGCGATCCGCCCGTGGACGTGGTTCTGAACCGAACGCGGACCTGCCACCGACCCGTGGTGGAGCCCCTTCGGCCCTCAGCTCTGCTGGTAGTGGACAGTGCGGCCTGGCAGCCGAATGAGGGTGCCGGTAACCCGCTGCTCGATCGACTTGATCCGGATGACGGTCGTCGGCTGCTGGCCCTGACGTGCCAATTGGTCTGGGCTACGACGTGGATGGTCGAGGCGATCGAGGTGGTCTCGCCACGGCTTGGTCTTCCGGCCCTGCCGGTCATCGACTGGCCGGACGACGACGAGGATCCTGCGCCCCGTCTGCACTGGAAGACGGTGTTCCTGACACAGTGGGCGGCCGGCCGCCCGTTCGTCTGGATAGACGACGAGACGACCGATGCCGACCGGCGATGGGTCGAGGCTCATCATCCGGCGCCGGCGCTTCTGCACCGCGTTGACCCGTACAGGGGCCTGACCGACGCGGACTTCTCAGTCATTCGCCGATGGCTCACGCAACTCGGCGTTGGGCCTGACGGAGCCCACTTCAACCGCTGACAGGCGCATCGACCTCGGTGCCCTGAGCCTGTCGTCGTGACGACTGCAACGCTGGGAAGATCGGTGGCAGGCCCATGACGAGTCGCCGTCCACATCGGCTTCGTTCGGCGACAGCCCGGCTGTTACCGTCCAGGTCCGAAATGACGATCATGGTGAATGCTGGGGGAGTTGACGCGAATGCGTAGGAAGCCGAGTACGCGGCTGGCCGGTGCTCTGATCATGGTGCCGGCGACCGTGGCCCTCGTCCTGGTCGGCACCGCCTCGGCGGCGTCGGCGGCGACGGGCACGCCGAGCGGTGCGCCGCCGGCGGCCAACGGTGTCGACGTGTGGTGCGTGTCGACCACCGGCGCCAAGGCGTGCTTCGCCGCGTACGGGGATCGGGTCTGGGTGAAGGACACCAAGGCGAACGGCGCGTCCGCCGCCGGCACGATCCAGGGACCGGACTGGAGCCGGCAGTGCTTCAACAGCAGCGGCGCGGACGCCGGCTGGGTCATGTGCAACTTCGACGTGCCGGAGTACGACGAGGGTCTGCTGTGGGCGGTCAACAACCCGTTCATCGGCAACGAGAGCAGCACGGAGATCTACACCAGCGGCCCGATCTGACGCCGGCGTTGCCGTAACGAGCCCCGGTCCGTCAGACCAGCGGCGCCTGCGCGGGTCTGCCGCCGTCGCCGGCCGCGCGGGTGCCCTCGGAAGCGGTGATCGGGGCGGTGATGATCCGGCTGGGCAGCACCGGCGCGTCGCGGCCCGTGCCCCGCCGACCGCCGCCGCCGGTCGACTGCTCGTGGTAGTCCTGCTCCACGTTGACCGACCAGACGTCGTGCGTGGCGCCGGTGGCGATGTTCTCGACGGTCAGCATCGCGGTGAGCATCGAGTGGTCCTGGTTGTTGTAGCGGTGCATGCCGTTGCGCCCCACCGGGTGCACGTTCGGTACGGCCTCGGCCAGCCAGGCCCGGATCACGTCCACGTTGTGCTGGTAGCGCTCGTCGTACACCGGGTATGCCTTGGGCATCCGCACCACGTGACCGGCCTCCACGACACCGGGGCGGACCAACCCCAACCGCTCCAGCTCCGCGGTGGCCAGGGCCACGAGGTCGGCATCCGGGGTACGCCACATCTCGTCGTCCTCGAAGACGAAGTACTCCAGGCCCAGGCAGGTGCGCCCGTCCTTCACGAGGTAGGGCGACCAGGAGCCGAAGTTCTGGATCCGGCCCACCCGTACCGCCGGGTCGTGCACGTAGATCCAGTTGTCGGGGAACGAGAACTCGGCCGGCACCACGAGGGCGACCGTCAGGAAGTCGCGGTAGCGCAGGTCGGCGGCGCAGGCCAACACCTCCGGGGGCGCCGGCGGGCGTAGCGCGGCGACCAGCTCCGAGATCGGCATCGACGAGATCACGTCGTCGGCCGGCTCGGTGCGCTGCCCGCCGGCGCCGTTGAGCGTCACACTTATCGCCCGCCGTCGTTTCGGGTCGCGGTGCACGGCGGTCACCCAGGTGCCGGTCGACACCTCCCCGCCGCGCTGGCGTACCTCCTCGGCGCAGCGCTCCCACATCATCCCCGGCCCGTACTTCGGGTACTGGAACTCCTCGATCAGGCTGGTCACGTCGGTGCGGCGGCGCCGGGGCAGCACCGCGTTGCGGATCGCCGTGGCCAGCGACAGGTTCTTGATCCGCTGCGCGGCCCAGTCGGCCTGCAAACGGTCCGCCGGCATGCCCCAGACCTTCTCGGTGTACGTCTTGAAGAAGATCGAGTACAGCCGCCAGCCGAACCGGGCCGACACCCAGCCCTCGAAGTGCGACTGGTCCTTCGGCGGGCGCAGGCGGGCCCGGGCGTACGAGCCCAGGCAGCGCACCGCCTCCGGCAGCCCCAGGTTGCGCAGCGCGTTCGTCGCGCTCAGCGGGTAGTTGAACAGGGCGCCCCGGTAGAAGATCCGGCTCATCCGGGGCCGGGTCAGGAAGTCCTCGTCGGGCAGGATCTCGTGCCAGAACGCCTCCACCCGGGGCACCTTGGTGAAGAACCGGTGCCCGCCGATGTCGAAGCGCCACCCGTCGCGCTCCACGGTCCGGCTGATCCCGCCGACCACCTCGTCGGCCTCGAAGACCCGGACCGGCCGCCCGTGCCGGAGCAACTCGTATGCCGCTGTGAGCCCCGCCGGTCCCGCGCCGATGACCACCGTGCCGTGCTGCTCGCTCATGCCGCTCGTACTCCCTGCCGATGGTTGAGGCGCGGCGCGTACCCGTTATGCCTGGGATGTCACCTGCTGGTCGTGGTCGTTTCGCTCCGGCGGGGCGCATCGGGGCGTACAACGAAAGGGGCGGCACCCCCACGCGGCGGGTGGGTCGGCGGACCGGGGGAGCGGGGCGGATGCACCGGTGGCGAAGCGGCCGGCGGCACGCGACGGCGTGGGCGGCCCGGCTGGCCGGGGCGGCCGGAGCGGGCGCGCGGCTGGCCCGCCGCGTGCCGGCGCCCTGGCCGTACCTCATCGGGCTCTTTATCGGCGCGAAGCTGCTGCTGACCCTGCTCGGCCTGCTGGTCCTGCACGCCTGGGACGGCATTCCGGGCGCGCCGCCGCCGGACGAGGCGATGATGTGGGCGCAGCAGCGGGAGGTCTCCGGCCACCGGTGGATCTCCTTCTGGTTCGCCTGGGACGCGCTGCTCTACCTGCGGCTGAGCGAGCTGCCGCTGACCGGGCGGCCGTGGGGGGACTTCGGCTTCCCGCTGCTCTACCCCTTCCTCGCCCGGCCGGTCGGCGCGCTGCTCGGCGGCGACAACGCGCTGGCCCTGCTGCTGATCAGCAACGTCGCGTTCCTGGGGGCCCTCGCGTACGGCTACCGGCTGGCCGAGCTGCTGCTCGGCGACGCGGACGCGGCCCGTCGGTTCACCCGCTACCTGGTGCTGCTGCCGACGGCCTTCCTGTTCCAGGCCGCGCTGACCGAGTCGCTGTTCGTGTGCCTCGCGCTGGCCGCGTTCTACTACGCCGAGCGACGTCGGTGGCTGGTGGTCGGCGTGCTCGGCTACTTCCTGGCGATGAGCCGGTCGGTCGGGCTGCTCGTCGCGTTGCCGCTGGCGCTGGTGCTGCTGCGCCAGCACGACTGGCGGCTCGGCCCCCGCGCCCTGCTCGGGTACCTGCGGATCGGCTGGCCGTTGCTGCTGCTGCCCGCCGGATGGTTCACCTTCATGGCGTTCTGCCGGTGGCGCGGCGGGGACTGGTTCGCCTACCAGCACGCCCAACAGGTCGGCTGGGGGATCAGGGTGCAGAACCCGCTGCCGGTGGTGGTGGACGCTCTGGCCGGAGAGCCGCGCGACGCCGGACGGGTCCTCTTCGCCATGGCCGTGCTGGCCGTGCTGGTCGCCGGGTTCCGTCGCCGGGAGCTGCCGTATCTGGTCTACGGCGTGCTCATGGTGCTGGTGCCGCTGTCGATGGGCCCGCCGGTCTACAAGAGCCTGCTGCGCTACCTGCTGGCCGCGTTCCCGGTGGCCCTGGTGCTGGCCCGCTGGGCCCGTCGCGCCGGTGTCGACGTGTGGCTGACGGCGGCCCTCGCCGTGGTGCAGGGTGCGCTGTTCGTGCTCTGGCTCACCTACTGGACCCATATGATCATCTGATTGGGTGGCCGCCGGTCGGGGCAGGATGAGGCGATGACCGAGCCACGGGTGCGCCTCGACGATCTCGGCGCCTGGCTGATCAAGGGCAACGCGGACGCCGTCGACCTCACCGCCCGGTTCGCCCGCGAGCCGCTGGTGACGAACTGGTGCGTACGCCCTGGCTACCGGGCCCGGTTGATGCGCGCCGGGCAGCCGGTGGTGTTCTGGGCCAGCGGCAGCCGCGCTCGCCTGCCGTACGGGGTGTGGGGCATCGGACGGGTCACCGGGGTGGCCGAGCCCGCGCCACCGGGGCGACCCTGGTCGGTGCCCCTGGAGCTGCCCATCCTCCCCGAGCGGGACCGGGTGCCCCGGCAGGCGTTGCGCGCCGACGACCGGCTCGCCGCCCTGGAGGTGTTCCGCCAGCCGCAGGCGGCCAACCCCTCGTACCTGACCGTGGCCCAGTTCGCCGCCCTGCGGACGCACCTGCCGGTCTGAGGATTCAGCCGGCTTGTGCAAAGCTGCTACCCGTCGTCGCCAACTTCGGGGGAGGTCCGGTGTTCGCCCTGCCGCTGACCGACGAGGTCGAGCTGCGCCCGCTGGAACCCTGGCGGGCCGAGGAGTTCCTCGCCAACCTCGACCGGTCGCGCGAGCACATCCGCCCCTGGGTGTCGCCGTCCTTCGTCGCCACCGACCTGCCGTCGGCCCGCGCGGTGTTGCAGCGCTACGCCGACCGCTGGGCCAGCGACAGCGGCGGCATCTGGGGGCTGTGGTGGCGCGGCACCCTGGTCGGCGGGGTCATGTTCGTCTCGTTCGACGTCACGCTCGGCGTCTGCGAGGTCGGCTGCTGGCTGGAACCGGCGGCGCAGGGCCGGGGCATGATGGCCCCCGCCGTCCGCCGGATCGTCGACTGGGCGGTCCGCGAGCGCGGCATCCAGCGGGTGGAGTGGCGCACCAACGCGGCCAACACCCGCAGCATCGCCCTGGCCCGCCGGCTCGGCCTGCGCCACGACGGCACCCTGCGCCAGCTCTACCCGAGCCCGCGCGGGCGCATCGACCTGGAGGTCTGGTCGGTGCTGGCCGACGAGTGGCTGGCCCGGCCCACACCGTCACCGCCCACCGTCCACTGACGACGGCGGATTCCTGTCGTACCCGGGCGGCACCATGCATTCATGGCCGTCCCCGCGCTCACCCCGCATTCCGACCCGCCGCGTTCCGTGCCGCTGCGTGAGGCGCGCACCCGGTTCAGCCAGCTCGTCGCGCTGGCCGAGCTGACCGACGCCGTCACCGTCGTCACCCGCGACGGCGATCCCCGCCCGGTCGCCGCGATCGTTCCCGCCGCCGCCGCCCGCAGTGGCGCGCAGGCCCGCGCCGACGCCGACCGGCTCGCCGCGGTCACCGCCGGTTGGGCCCGCCGCCTCGACGAGCAGCACCGTCGCAGCAGCCAGCGGCACGCCGCCGAGCTGGGGGCGGTCCGCGCGGCGCTGGCCGAGGTGTGGGCCGAGCTGGACCGCCGCGTCGTCCCGGGCAGCGACCCGGGACTGTCCCGGCTGCGCGCCGCGCACGCCGACCTGCTCACCGACTGACCGCCGCTCGTCGAGGGGCCGTCGCCGGCCCCGGCGTCGCGCAGGCGTCAGGTCGTGGCCGGGTAGGCGTTGGTCTCGGTCGCCTTGACCGCGACCCAGACCCGCTGGCCGGGGATCAGCCGCAGGTACGCCGCAGCGGCCGGCGTGACGTCGGCGGCCACGCCGATCGGCCCGTCCACCTGCACGCGGACGTTGTCGCCGTGGCGCTGCACGCCGACCACGGTGCCCGCCCAGGTATTGCGGGGGCTGCCGTCCGGCCGGGCCGGGTGCAGGGCCACCGCCGCCGGGCGGAACGCGACGAACGCGTCCCCGTCGAGCCGGTCGGCCACGCTGAGGGTCAGCTCCGGCGCGACACGTACCGCGTGGCCCTCCGCCCGGCCCCGATAGAGGTTCAACCCGACCAGGCGGGCCACGTAGTCGGTGCGCGGGCGGGCGGTGACGCTCGGGCCGTCGCCCTCCTGCACCACGCGCCCACCCTCGACGATGACCAGGCGGTCGGCCAGCGCCAACGCGTCCAGCGGATCGTGGGTGACCAGCACCGTGGCGCCCGGGTGCGCGGCCAGGTGGCGGTGCAGCTCCGCGCGGGTGTCCAGGCGGGTGCGGGCGTCCAGGGCGGCGAGCGGCTCGTCGAGCAGCAGCAGCGACGGCCCGACGGCCAGCGCGCGGGCCAGCGCCACCCGCTGCGCCTGCCCGCCGGAGAGCTGCCGGGGCCGGCGGTGCGCCTGGCCGGCCAGGCCCACCCGGTCGAGCCAGTCCCGGGCGGTGGCCCGCGCCGCCCGCCGGTCGACGCCGTGCCGGCGCGGCCCGAAGGCCACGTTGTCCAGCGCGTTGAGGTGCGGAAAGAGCAGGTAGTCCTGGAAGACCACGCCGATCGGCCGGCGTTCGGTGGGCACCCAGCCCCGGCTCGCCGGCCGATCCAGGTCGACGCCGCCGAGGGTGACGTGCCCGGCCGTGAGCGGGTGCAGCCCGGCCAGCGCGCGCAACGCGGTGGTCTTGCCGGCGCCGTTCGGCCCGAGCAGCGCTACGACCTCGCCCGACGCGACCCGCAGCGGCACGTCCAACCGGAAGGCGCCCCGGTCGACGACGAGCCGGGCGTCGAGCAGCGGGTTTCCGGCCTCGTCGTGCAGCGGCGCGGTCACGGGCTGGCCAGCCAGCGGTCGCGCAGCGCGGCCAGGATGCCCACCGAGACGATCAGCAGCACCAGGCTGAGCACGATCGCGGACTCCAGGTCGGTCTCCAACGCCAGGTAGACGGCCAGCGGCATGGTCTGCGTACGCCCGGGATAGTTGCCGGCGAAGGTGATGGTGGCGCCGAACTCGCCGAGCGCCCGCGCCCAGCACAGCACCGCGCCGGCGGCCAGACCCGGTGCCACCAGGGGCAGCGTGACGTGGGTGAAGGTGGTCCACCGCCCGGCGCCGAGCGTCGCGGCGGCCTCCTCGTAGCGGTGGTCGGCGGCGCGCAGCGCACCCTCGACGGCGATGACGAGGAACGGCATGGCGACGAACGCCTCGGCCAGCACCACGCCCGCGGTCGTGAACGGCAGGGTGACGCCGAACGTGGCGTCGAGCCAGCCGCCGAGCAGCCCGCGCCGGCCGAAGACCAGCAGCAGCGCCACGCCGCCGACGACCGGTGGCAGCACCAGTGGCACGGTGACCAGGGCGCGGACCAGCCGGCGGCCGGGAAACTCGACCCGGGCCAGCAGCCAGGCCAGCGGCACCCCGAGCAGCAGGCAGAACAGGGTGGCCAGGGTCGCCGTCTGCACCGACAGCCGCAGTGCCGTCAGCGCCCCCGGCGCGGTGAGCCGTTGCGGCAGCGTCGTCCACGGCGCCCGGACCACCAGCCCGGCCAGCGGCAGGACGAGGAAGAGCAGCCCCAGCCCCGCCGGGATCAGCAGCGCCGCCGGCACCCGCCCCCGTCGGCGCGGCGCGGCGTCGGGAAGCCGCCTCGCGCTGCCGGGAAGGGTCTGTCGCCCGCCGCTGGGAAAGGTCCGCCTCACGGTGCGGGGAAGGCCCGTCTCATGGCGCCTGGAAGCCGGCCGCGGCGAGGACCGTCTGTGCCGGCGTCGAGCGGACGTACGCGACGAAGGCCCGCGCGCCGGCCGGATTCGGCGCGTCCTTCAGCGCGACGATCGGATAGTCGTTGATCGCCCGCGTCGACTCGGGAAACTCGACACCGGTCACGTCGCTGCTCGCGGCGCGGGCGTCCGTACGGTAGACGAGGGCCGCGTCGACCTCGCCGAGCTTGACCTTCGCCAGCGCTCCCTTGACGTCCTGTTCCAGGGTGACGGGGGTCAGCGCGACACCCGCCGCGGTCAGGGCGGTACGCGCCGCCGCGCCGCAGGGCACCTGCTCGGCGCAGAGCGCCACCTTCACTCCTGGGCGGGTCAGGTCGGCGAGACCGGTCACGCCCTTGGGGTTGCCGCTGGGCACCGCGATCACCAGTTGGTTGCGGGCGAAGACGAGCGGCGTGCCCTCGGCGTCGCCGGCCTCGGTCACGGTCGCCATGTTCTTCGGCGCGGCCGACGCGAAGACGTCCGCCGGAGCGCCCTGGGTGATCTGGTTGGCCAGGGCGGAGCTGCCGGCCAGGTTGAGGGTGACGGTGACGCCCGGGTTGGCGGCCTCGAAGTCCCTGGCGATCCGGGTGAACGACTCGGTCAGCGAGGCGGCGGCGAACACGATCACCGTGCCCGATGCCCGACCGTCCCGGGCGTCGCCCGGGTCGCCGGCGCGGTCGCAGCCGGCCGTCGCCAGCACGGTCACCGCCAGCACCACCGCGACGAAGCTGGTCCGACGACTCATCCGACCGCCCTTGCTCCGGCCGGGGTGGTGGGCGCGGCGCGCTCCACCACCACGGTGGTCGACTTGATGACGGCGACGGCGACCGAACCGACCCTCAGGTCGAGGTCGTCGACGGCCTCCCGGCTCATCAGCGACACGACCCGGAAGGGGCCAGCCTGGATGTCGACCTGGGCCATCACCGTGTCCTTGCGGACGTCGACGACGATGCCGCGCAACCGGTTGCGGGCCGAGGAGAATTCGGCGCCCGCGTCCGGGTCGGCGGCCTGCGCGCGGGCGAACGCCGCGAGGTCGACGCCGTCAATGATCCGGTGGCCGTGCTCGTCACGCCCGGCGGGCAGCCGCCCGGCGTCCACCCAGCGGCGGATCGTGTCGGCGCTGACGCCGAGCAGTTCGGCCGCCGCGCCGATCCGGAACGTCGTCACCGCCTCACCCTAGCGGGCCGCATCCGCGAGGGTATAGACCCCATGCCACCCGCATTCGCATGGGCTTGCCGCTCGATACGCCAGCATCTGCTATCCGCCAGGCCGGCGACGTGGCGGTATTGCGCAGCCGGTCAGTGGCGGCGCGGGTGGCCCTTGAGGTGTCGGCCCAGCTCCCGGGCGATCTCGCGGTTGGCGTCGCGTTCGGCGAGGGTCTGCCGCTTGTCGTACGCGCGCTTGCCCTTGGCCAGGGCCAGCTCGACCTTGGCCCAGCCGTTGTCGAAGTACATCGACAACGGCACCAGCGTCACCCCGCCCTCGCGAACCTTCTCCAGGATCCGGCCGATCTCGGAGCGGTGCAGCAGCAGCTTGCGGTTGCGGCGCGGCGCGTGGTTGGTCCACGTGCCGTAGCTGTACTCGGCGATGTGCAGCCCGTACAGCACGATCTCGCCGTCGCGTTCGTGCGCGAACGCGTCCACCAGCGACGCCCGTCCCTCGCGCAGCGACTTCACCTCGGTGCCGACCAGCACGATGCCCGCCTCGTACGTGCGCAGCACGGTGTACTCGTGCCGGGCCTTCTTGTTCGAGGCGATCAGTCGGCGCTCGGGCTGCTTGGACGGGCTCACCCGGCGACGATATCCGGCCGTCCCCTCAGTCGGTCGTCCGGAGCTGGGCGCGCAGCCGCGCGGCCAGCTCTCGCACCGCCTGCGTGAACTCGTCCTGCGACTCGCACGGCGAGTGGCCCAGGATCGGCGGCGGCACGCTGTCGCTGGGCGGGGGCACCACGCCCTGCGGGTCCTTCAACCGGCGGTCCACCGCCGCCTCCGGCCCGGCCAGCGTCGCGCTGTCCCCGGGCCGGTGCGGAGCGAACATCCACCCACCGATCGGGTCGGTGTCGCGCCACAGGTTCACCCAGCGCCAGCCGACGCGCTCGCCGATCTCGCGCAGCGTCGACTCGTCGACGTAGGCGGGGAACAGTCGCGAGTACAACCGGTTCAGCGGCGACAGGTAGGTGAGCAGGGCGACCCGGTCGGTGACCCGCGGCGGCAGTTGCAGCAGCGTGGCCGCGAGCAGCACCGAACCGTGGCTGTGCCCCGCCAGCAGCACCCCCTCGCCCTGGTCCACGAGGTAGGTGATCCGCTTCGTCAGCTCCGGCACGGCCCGTTCGGCGTAGCAGGGCGGCGCGAAGGGGTGCGCCGCCCGGGGCCAGAAGGTGCCCAGATCCCACAGGACGCCCACGTACCTACGGAACCCGGCTGTCCGGTACGCGAAGATGCCGCCGATCACGAGCCCGACCAGGATCGCGCCGATCGCGTAGCTGCCCGCCCCGATGAGGAAGTTGACGAGGCTGTCGGGCACGCCGACGTACTGCTCGAACACGTCCCCGGGATAGAGCTGGAGCAGACCGAGCAGGCTGGTGGCCAGTCCGAGCGCGGCGGACCCGGCGTAGACCACGGCGAGGGGTTCCAGCCGTTCGGTGAACCGGGCCCGCGCCACCGCCTGCTCGACCCGGCGCAGCCGCGCCGCCGCCTCCGGCGGGGCGTGCGGGAAGTCGGCGGCCACGATCGCCCGCGCGGCCCGCCACCGGCTGGGACGGGTCGCCACGGTGACCACCACGCCCACCAGCAGCGCGGCCAGCACTGCGAGGAAAAACCCGACGATCGCCCACTTGTACGCCAGCGGCGGGCCGAACGCGAACCGTTCCCGGTACCCGCTGTTGCGGTCCAACACGTCGGCCACCCGGTAGACCAACTCGGCGGAGAACGCCACCGCGAGCCCGGCGCCGACTGTGACGAAGACCGGAGCGCCCAGCGCGCGCAGCCGGGGAAGCCGCTGTCCGCCGGCGCGTCGCCCGCTGCCGCGCGCCCAGATCACCACCGCTGCGAGGATCACCAGCAGGACGGTCTGGCTGACGAACAACCAGGCCACCGTGGCGCTGTACCCGGGCAGCATCCTGCTCTGCGGCCACGGCTCGCGGCTGGTCAGGGTGTACGCGATCACCAGGATCGTCAGGCCGCAGGCGATCGTTCGCAGCCCTCGCGTGACCGCCTCCAGCCGGGGCACCGGGCTGGGCCGGTCCATGCCCCGCACCCTCGTCAGCAGGACCACGCAGGCGAGCAGCACGGCCCCGGTCGCCACCGCCAGCGTCGCCCGCACCGTCGACTCGTTCTGGCTGTCCCAGGCGGCCAGCAGGCTGACGTCCAGCGTGGCGAACGCGGCCGCGACGTGCACCGAGCGCAGCCGTCCCACCACCGGGGTCCCGTCCCACTGGCCGACCGCGCTCAACTGCTGGACGGAGGTCTCCTCGGTCGCGCCGGTGCGAAAGGCGTCGTACGAGTGGCTCGGCCGCGCGCCGAGCCACCACACGATCCCGATGGCGGCGACCGGCGCCAGGGCCAACACACCCAGCCGTACTCCGGGCGGACGCTCGCCGAGCCAGGACAGCCAGCTCCGGCCGGCCGTGCAGGTCGGGGAGTCCATGCAGCGCCAGGCGACGAGGTCCAGCGCCATCCCGACGATGGAGAGCACGTAGAGCATCGTGAGGGTGAGCGCGAGCACCCGGCACAGCGCGACGATGACGTGTTTCCCCGAGAGGCTCGCCGGGCGCATCCAGAGCGCCACGTTGCAGAGCATGAACGGCAACAGGAACACCAGCGACAGCGTCCGTACGGCCGTGCCGGACGGCAGGTCGCTCCAGCGGTACGCCTCCAGCGTCACCCCGTCCGTGCCGGTCGAGTCCGGGTAGCCCGGGCGGGGGCGGAAGAACCCGCCGCTGCGGTCTCCGGCGACCTGGTGCACGTGCGGCCGGTTGAGGACCTGGTCGGCGCCCGCCCCGGAGACGCCGTGCACCCGCAGCTCCACTACTCGACCCGACGTCGTCGGGTCGGTCGGCGACGCGTCCGTCATGGGCCCCCCGAGGTGTGCGACCGCCGGCGGGTCGGCGGTCGCACACCTCCCGCGGCGGTCCCGCTTACCCGTCCCGGGCCGGGTCACGCATGCGTCGGTGCCCGCGCGGTGGTGCGACCGGGCCCGCCGGGGTGGTTCTATTGGCGCCATGGCAAACCCGGTGATCCTGACCGTCGACGACGATCCCGCGGTGTCCCGGGCGGTGGCCCGGGACATCCGGCGCCACTACGGCGACCGTTACCGGGTGCTGCGCGCCGCCTCCGGGCCGGAGGCGCTGGACGCGCTGCGGGAGGTCAAGCTGCGCGGCGAGCAGGTCGCGCTGCTGCTGGCCGACCACCGGATGCCGGAGATGACCGGCGTCGAGTTCCTCGAAGCCGCGATGGACATCTTCCCCGCCGCGCGCCGGGTGCTGCTCACCGCGTACGCCGACACCGACGCGGCGATCCAGGCGATCAACGTGGTCGACCTGGACCACTACCTGCTCAAGCCCTGGCACCCGCCGGAGGAGAAGCTGTACCCGGTGGTCGACGGCCTGCTGGAGGCGTGGTCCGTCACCCCGGACGCGACGAGCGTCGAGATCCGGGTCGTCGGGCACCGCTGGTCGGCGCCGTCGTTCAAGGTCCGCGACTTCCTGGCCCGCAACCTCGTGCCGTACCGCTGGCTGTTGTCCGACGATCCGGAGGGCGCCCGCCTGCTCGACGCGGCCGGGGCCACCGAGGCGGACGTACCCCTGGTGGTGACCGCCGAGGGCAAGGCGCTGGTGGCCCCCAACGAGGCCGAGTTGGCCGCGCTGGCCGGGCTGACCGTGGTGCCGGCGTCCGACTTCTACGACCTCGTGGTGATCGGCGGCGGTCCGGCCGGCCTGGGCTCGGCCGTGTACGGCGCGTCGGAAGGGCTGCGCACCGTCCTCGTGGAGCGGCGGGCGACCGGCGGGCAGGCCGGGCAGAGCAGCCGGATCGAGAACTACCTGGGCTTCCCGGACGGCGTCTCCGGCGCGCAGTTGACCGACCGGGCCCGACGGCAGGCGGTGAAGTTCGGCGCCGAGCTGCTCAGCGCCCGGGAGGTGGTCGGCCTGAGCGAGGCCGGCGGGGCCCGGCTGCTGCGGTTCGGCGACGGCAGCGAGATCGCCGCGCACACCGTGGTGCTGGCCACCGGGGTCTCCTACCGGGTGCTCGACGCGCCCGGCCTGGCCGACTTCACCGGCCGGGGAGTGTTCTACGGCGCCGCCGCCACCGAGGCGCCCAGCTGTGTCGACCAGGACGTCTACATCGTGGGCGGGGCCAACTCGGCCGGCCAGGCCGCCGTGCACTTCTCCCGGTACGCCGCCCGCGTCCACCTGCTGATCCGCGGCGCGGACGTCACGGCGTCGATGTCGCGTTACCTGATCGACCAGCTGGAACGCATCGACCGGATCACCGTGCACCCGCACACGGCGGTGGTCGGCGCCACCGGGCAGGACCACCTGCAACAGCTCACGCTCTGCGACACCCGCACCGGGCAGGCCCGCTCGGTCGACACCTCCTGGCTGTTCATCTTCATCGGCGCCGAGCCCCGCACGGACTGGCTCGACGGGGTGCTCGTCCGCGACGGGCGCGGCTTCATCGTCACCGGCCCGGACCTGTTGAGCGGTGGCCGGCGCCCGGCCAGGTGGTCGCTGTCGCGCGACCCGTACCACCTGGAGACCAGCCTGCCGGGGGTGTTCGCCGCCGGGGACGTCCGCGCCGAGTCGGTCAAGCGGGTCGCCTCGGCCGTCGGCGAGGGCGCGATGGCCGTCTCGCTCGTGCACCGCTACCTGGAGGCCCAGTGAGCGCGAGGAGTGAGCCGGGTCTGCGAGCCCCGCAGTCGCGAACGAAGGAGACGCCATGACCACCCCGTCGGAGCGGTTGACGCCCGCGCAGCTGCGTGCCCTGTTCCTGTTCGAGGCGCTCGACGACGAGCAGCTCGACTGGCTGGTCGAGCACGGCCGGGTGGAGCAGCGTCCCGGCGGCACCCTCGTCTACGGCGAGGGTGAGGCCGCCACCTGCTTGTTCGTGCTGCTGCGCGGCGCGGTGGCGTTGAGCCGTCAGGTCCGTGGCGACGACGTCGAGGTCAGCCGGACCGACCAGCCCGGCGTGTACGGCGGCGCCACCCAGGCGTACCTGGGCGACCAGGTCGAGCAGACCTACCGCAACAGTCTGCGGGCGCTGGTCGACTCCGACTTCTTCGTGCTGCCGGCGGAGGACTTCGCGCACGCCCTGCGGTCCTGGTTCCCGATGCCCATGCACCTGCTGGAGGGGCTGTTCTTCGGCATGCGGGACAGCCAGACCATCGTCGGCGAGCGGGAGCGGCTGTTGGCGCTCGGCTCGCTCTCGGCGGGGCTGACGCACGAGCTGAACAATCCGGCTGCGGCGGCGGTGCGGGCCACGTCGGTGCTGCGCGACCGGGTCGCGGGGATGCGGCACAAGCTCGCGATGATCGCCGACGGTCGGCTCGACGGCCGCGCGCTGCACGGGCTGGTCGCGTTGCAGGAGGAGGCGGTGGCCCGGGTGGCCACCGCGCCGAAGCTGAGCCCGGTGGCCACCGCCGACGCCGAGGACACCCTCACCGACTGGCTGGAGGAGCACGGGGTGGGCGGCGCCTGGGACCTGGCGCCCATCCTGGTCGGCGGGGGTCTCGACGCGGCCTGGCTCGGGCAGGTGAAGGCGGCCGTCGGCCCGGCGGACCTGGAGGCCGCGGTGCGGTGGCTCTCCTACACCGTCGACACCGAGCTGCTGATGCGCGAGATCGGCGACGCGGTGACCCGGATCTCGGGTCTGGTGGGTGCCGCCAAGCAGTACTCCCAGTTGGACCGCGCCCCGCACCGCGTGGTGGACGTGCACGACCTGCTCGACGCCACGCTGGTCATGTTCAAGGGCAAGGTCCCCGCCGAGGTCAAGCTCGTCCGCGAGTACGACCGGTCGCTCCCGCCGATCCCGGCGTACGCGGCCGAGCTGAACCAGGTGTGGACGAACCTGATCGACAACGCGCTGGGCGCGATGGGGGAGAAGGGCGTGCTGACCGTCCGCACCGGCCGGGTCGGCGACCTGCTGGCGGTGGAGATCACTGACACCGGTCCCGGTATCCCGCCCGAAGTGCGCCCGCGCATCTTCGAGCCGTTCTTCACCACCAAGCCGGTCGGTGCCGGCACGGGTCTGGGGCTCGACATCTCGTACCGGATCGTGGTCAACAAGCACCACGGTGACATCCGGGTGGAGACCGAGCCCGGGAACACCACGTTCCGGGTGCTGCTGCCGATCACCGAGGACGTCGCGCCGACTGTGTGAAACACCCGTACGACGCGCCGACTACCTAAAGACATCAGGTGGTCGCTGGCAGTAGTCTCGGGCGGCGTTCGTGCTTCCCGCCCCCCGAGGAGCGTCCGTGGACTCGATGGCCCGCCCGCGCACCGCGCCCCACGACGACGACCAGCCGATCGACAACCCTCACGACAGCTCCATGCTTCCGGAGCTGGAGGACGCCGCGTGGATGCACCACGCGAACACGTTCGCGCACACCAGTTTCTGGGCGGTGGCCCGACGCCTGCCGAGGTTGGTGCGTGAGGCGGTGGCGCTGGCGTGGGCCACCAACCGCATGGACACGGTCGCCTCCATCGGGCTGAACGTCGCCGCCGGGGTGATGACCACCTTCGGCCTGCTCGCCACGACCAGCGTGCTGCGGGAACTCTTCGCCGCCGGTCCCACCCCGGACCGGGTGCGCTCCGCCCTGCCGGCGCTGGTCGTGGCCGCGGCGGCGGTCTCGGCGCGCGGCGGTCTGACGATCGCGGCCGGTTGGGCCCAGGCGCGGCTCACCCCGCAGATCAACTATCAGGTGGAGCTGCGGCTGTTCGAGGCCACCACCGCAGTGGATCTGGCCGCGTTCGACGACGCCGGGTTCGCCGAGGAGATGGACCGGGTCCGCGACCGGGGGATGGGCGAGGCGGCGTGGATCGTCGACCACACCGTCAACCTGGTCACCGGCGTGGTCGGGATGCTCGCCACCGCCGTGGCGGTCACCGTCATCCAGCCGCTGCTGCTGCCGTGCCTGCTGCTCGCGGCCGTGCCCCAGGCGATCACGGCGGTGCGGATGGCCCGCCGGGAGTACCTGGCGATGCTGGCCCGGATCACCCGCCGCCGTCGGATGTGGATGCTCGCCCACCTGATGGCCAACCGGCACACCGCCGCCGAGGTGCGCGCCTACCAGATGCGCGACTTCCTGCTCGCCGAGTACCGCGGTGTGATGGCCGTCGAGACCCGCGCCCAACTGCGGCTGGTGCGCTCGCAGACCGGCACCCGCGTGGCCGGCGCCAGCGTGGCGGGGCTGGCCACCTTCGGGGTGTACGCCGTGCTGGGCGGCCTGCTGCTGGCCGGCATGGTCGCCCTCGCCGCCGCGGCCACCGCCCTGCTCGCCCTGCAGTCCGCCCGGACCAGCCTGGGCGTCGCGGTCGTCGCCACCAACTCGCTGTACGAGGACGCCCTCTACTACCAGGACTACCGGGACTTCCTGACCCGGGCGCAGGGCCGGGTGCCCGTCGGCGGCGACCGGGTGGTCGACGGCGTCGAGACGATCGACCTGCACGAGGTGAGCCTGCGCTACCCCGACACCGACGCGCCTGCGGTGGACCGGGTCAGCCTGACGATCCGACGTGGTGAGGTGATCGCGCTGGTCGGCGAGAACGGCTCCGGCAAGACCACCCTGGCCAAGTTGATCGCCGGGCTCTACCAGCCGACCGGTGGGACGATCCGCTGGGACGGCGTCGACGCCGCCGAGCTGGATCCGCGGACGCTCGGCGCGCAGGTGGCCGTGATGACGCAGGAGTACTGGAAGTTCCCGTTCACCGCGGGGCAGAACATCCGCGTGGGCCGGCACGACCGTACGCCCGACCAACCCGGCCCCGACGTGCAGGAGGCCGCCGCCGCGGCCGCCGCCCACGACATGATCGTCGGTCTGCCGCACGGCTACGACACCCTGCTCGACCGGGAGTTCAAGAACGGTCACGAGTTGTCCGGCGGGCAGTGGCAGCGGCTCGTCGCCGCCCGCGGGCTCTACCGCGACGCCGCCCTGCTGATCTGCGACGAGCCGTCGGCCGCCCTGGATGCCCGCGCCGAACATGCCCTGTTCCAGCACCTGCGCCGTCGGCCCGACCGGGCGGTCGTCCTGATCACCCACCGGCTGGCCAACGTCCGGCACGCCGACCGGATCTTCGTGATGGACCGGGGTCGCCTCGTCCAGCAGGGCAACCACGACGAGTTGATGGCGGCCGGCGGCCTCTACCGCGAGCTGTTCGAGTTGCAGGCCAGCGGCTACCGGGCCGGCGCCACCGACGCCGCAAACCACTGACCCCCGACCATTCCGCCCGCCGTGCCGTCAGGCCGCGTGGTCGCGGGTGAGGAAGTCAGCGAGGACCCGGGTGTGGGTGGAGAACGCCAGCTCGACCGGGTCGGTGAGCACCAGCCACTCGGTGGCCTCCTCCGTCGGCGCCGACGGCGGCAGGTCCTCGACGGCCCGCTCGGGCAGCACCCCGAAGACCATCATGGTGCCGCCCGCCGGGGCGCCGCGCACGGCGAAAAGCCGAGCATCCTCGGCCGCCGCGACCAGCCCGGTCTCCTCCCGCAGCTCACGCACGAGCGCGTCGGACCACTCCTCGCCGTACTCGATGAAGCCGCCGGGCAGCGCGAGCAGCCCGCGGGCCGGTTCGATGTCCCGGCGGACGACCACCACACCCAGCCCGTCGGCGGTGCGGACCGGGAGCACCGCCACCGCGAC
This sequence comes from Micromonospora sp. NPDC005194, assembly GCF_040608335.1. Taxonomy (NCBI): domain Bacteria; kingdom Bacillati; phylum Actinomycetota; class Actinomycetes; order Micromonosporales; family Micromonosporaceae; genus Micromonospora; species Micromonospora sp. NPDC005194. Next base: position 73,951 of record NZ_JBEXIA010000009.1, read on the forward strand.
GGGCAGCGGGTTGCGCCAGACGGTCTCGCCGCAGACCGCGCAGACCCGCGGCCATCCCGCCGCCGTCGGGTACGCGGCGCCGCAGTAGGAGCAGTGCGAGTACGGCGTGCCGGTCATGACGCAGCACGTTACCCGGGCCCGATCGGATCGACGCGCCGCCCGAAGCTCAGTCGTCCCGGTCGAGCAACGGGCGCAGTTGGTCGAGCAGCTGCGCCCGGCTCACGTTGCGCGGCAGCTCGATGGTGAGGTCCAGGCCCGGGCCGCGCGCGGTCAGCGTCACCGTCGGGCGGGGATCGCGCAGCCGCCAACCTCGGATGGCCGAGACCAGCGCCTCGGCCTGCGGTTGCAGGGTGGCCAGCGTGGCCAGATTCGTCAGGACGCTGATTCCCTCGATGGCCAGGGTCAGGGCGCCCGCGTCCCGAACGCCCTCGTGTGGCAGGCGCAGCTCGGCGACGACCTCGGGCGGTAGCAACAGTCGAACGCTAGTCATCGTCACCCCGCACCATCGCGGCGATCCGGTCCCGGACGCTCTGGCCGAGCGGACGCAGGGACGTCGACGCGGTCTCCCCGCAGATGAAGCCCTGTACGTGCCGGATCCGCAGGTCGTAGATCTGCTTGAGGGTCACCGGCGCCTGCTCGTCGAAGCCCTCCACGATGACGGCGCGTGGGTTCGGCGCGTGTCCGAGGTCGCTGGCGTAGCGGGCGACCCGGGTCACCAGGTCCAGCTCCTCGACGGCCAGCGGGTGGTGAAGGACGGCCCGGTCCACTTTGATCTGGGTCAACGGAAGTTCCGCCATCCGGGCGAGTGACGAGTAGCCGACCCCGAAGTCGTCCACCGCGAAGCTGATTTCCAGGTCACGGGCCAGGCTGGTCAGCCGACGATGGAAGTACGTCAGCGGCTCCTGAGGCCACACCTCGCCGGGATCGGGTTGGATCGGGTCCTGCTCGGAGATCTCCAGCGTGACGGTGCGCGGATCCAGGTTCGCTTCCATGATCGCCGTGCGCACCTGGGCGATGTAGGCGTCGCTGAGCAGCGAGCGGACCGCGACGTTGACCGAGATCGGCTTGGTGACGTCGAAGACGGACGCGACGTCCGCCTCGGCGTACGAGTCGATCGCCTTGGCCAGCAGCAGCGCGTCGCGTTCGATGACGAAGCGGTCACCCCAGGCGTACGCCATCTGAAGGGCCGCGACCGGCGCGCGCACGTCGGTCTCCAGCCGCCTCGCCAGTGCCTCGTAGCTGTGGATGCCCACCCCGGCGGGCCGCCGGTCCAGCGACATCACCGGCTGGAACACCATGGTCAGTGACTCGATCAGCTTCTGGTAGAGGCTGAAGGCGTGCGAGTACAGATCCACCGGCAGCCGGCCGTAGGCCGAGCGCAGGGCGGTGAGCACCTGCATCTCGGCGTGCACCGGGTCGTCGCGGACATCGGAGTTCCAGATGGCCCGCAGCATGGTGGCCAACGGCTCGCCCATGTCCAGTGCGGCGAGGGCGGGATCGACCACCGCGAGGGTGAGGTTCCGACTGTTCTTCTGGGACAGGGGGACGCAGAGAATCCGTCGGCCGGCGTCGTCGGCCACCACATGCCCGGGGGAGGAGGTGCGGACCAGGGTCGTGTCCGCGGCGCTCAGTTCGAGCAGCGGTCGCAACTCCTCCTTGTTGAACCGGGCCGTGGAGGTGACCTGGCCGATACCCGTGGGGCTGGATTCCACCACCGCGACCGAATCCGCTTCCAGGGCGTACCGGATCACCTCGACCCGTTCGGCGTGCCCCGCCTGTTGGGCGGAACGCGGCGGACGAGACTGCGAGCGGAACACCCGCCCGAGCAGCTGGGTGATCGAGCTGGACAGGTCGTCGAGTGGGTTCTTGCAGGGCCGGATCGTGCCGGAGTTGACCGGGGCCGTCAATGACTGCCGCTCGTGGCGGGACACCGGCGGCTGGGTGAGCACGGTGGTCGGGCCCCACATGTGGACGAGCTGTCCGGGTGCGGGGTGGATGCCCTGCTCGGCGACGAAGGTGGCCATCTGGGCGAAGGAGACTTTCCCGCTGGGGTCGGCGGCCTCGCCGCGCAACGCCCGCAGCAGTTGGTGGGTGAGCACACCCTGCCGGTGCTCCTCGGTCTCCCGGGCCGCGGCGCCGCTCGGGCACGCCAGCAGGGCGCTGTGCCGGTCGACCTGGGTGCGGTACGTCTGCATCGCCTCGGTGTGCCGCAGCTCCGAGTCCAGGTAGACGCCCGCGTGGCAGCAGTCGAGGATCAGGAACGAGGTGCCGGCGAACGCCTCGAAGACGTCCCGCTTGAGGAACGCCATCCGCAGTCCATTGTCCGGCTCGCGGCGCAGGCCGTCGGCCTCCAGGTCCGCCGTCACCAGGTACGCGTCGGACTGCGTGCCCCATTCCGGCACGAGGGCGTGGCCGGCGAAGTAGACCAGCAGCACGTCGGAGGGGCGCGACTCCAGCACCCGCTCGCGCAGCCGGGCCTTGATCTCCCGCCAGGTGGCGCCCTTGCCGATGAACAGGTCGACGTCGCCGTCGTCGAACGTGCCGATCCGCTCGTCCAACAGCACCGCCCGCACCGCCCGCGCATCGTCCTCGGCATAGCGCAGGCTGGGCAGGTTGACGTCATACCCGCAAGCGTTGGCTCCGATCAGGATCGCCCACCGTCGGCTCATCACAGCACCCCCACGTGATCCAGTGGGCAACTACGTTGCGACAGCACAGCAACGCTTTGCGTGACCCTACCGGATCTAGGAGAGGCCGCTGATCCAACCGATGAGTCGGATTCACGTCAGGCGCCGGACGACGGCGGCAGGCCGGCCGGCCGCCGTCGTCGGAGCCGCTCAGGCTTGCGGGGCGCCGGTGTAGAAGGCGGTGGTGCGCTCGGCGGCGGCCTTGGCCTCGTCGGCGTCGGTGCCGGCGGCGATGCTCGCCTCGCACCACAGCTGGCTGCTCAGCTCCATGGCGCGTCGTCCCTCGGCGGAGGCGACCCACTCGGCGCTGTCCTCCGGCCGGACGCCGCTGCCGCCGCCGGAGAGGTAGGTGGCAAGACCGAGCAGGCCCAGGTCCCAGCCGACGCCGACCGCGCCCGGCCCGAACTGTGCCCACCGGTCCTGGTCGACATGCGCGATGTGGTCCAGGTCGAGGCGGGCCCGCTCGTCGCCGACCGGCGTGACCCGCACCTCGATCCAGCTCACCTCGCCGCCCATCTCCCAGGTGGCGGTGAAGCGGTGCGGAGGCTCGCAGCTCTCGATGGTGCCGTGGGCGTTGCCCTGGAGCTGGTACGTGCCGTGCAGCCGCAGGTCGCCGCTGATCGGCAGGAACCAGCGGGGGATGCGCTCGGCGTTGGTGCAGGCGTCCCACAGATCCTCGGCCGTCGCCTGGTAGGTCTGGCTGATCGTGGTCACCCGGGCCTCGCCTGCGGCCAGGGTGCGGCTGCCGACCTGCCGCTGGACGGCGTTGATCTGCTCGGTCGCGTCGAACATCAGGTGTTCCTCTCCTCGGGTGGGTCGGCGGGCCCGCGCAGGCGACGTTCGCGTCGGCCCCGGGCCAGCTCGGTGGCGAGTGCCGCCAGGGGTGGCGCCCAGAACCGGCGGAAGTGCTCCAACCAGCCGTCGACCTCGCGCAACGGGCGTGGGTCGACCGCGTACAGCCGCCGGGCGCCCTCTGGCCGCACGGTGGCGAAGCCGTTGTCCCGCAACACTTTGAGGTGCTGTGACACGGCGGGCTGGGAGATGCCGAACTCGTCGCGGATGACCGCGCTGACCGCGCCCGCGGTCTGCTCGCCGTCGGCGAGCAGCTCCAGGATGCGGCGCCGGACCGGATCGCCCAGCACGTCGAAGGCGTGCACGGCGACATTTATATCACCGCTGGCTTATTTAAGCCAAACCTGAAGCTCCGACCAGCTTGTCCAACCGGATCGGCAGGTCCCGGATGCGGACGCCGGTGGCGTGGTGGACGGCGTTGGCGACCGCCGCCGCGGTGCCGACGATGCCGATCTCGCCGACGCCCTTCACCCCGGCCGGGTTCAGCTCGTCGTCCCGCTCGTCCAGCCAGTACGCCTCGATGGCCTCGACGTCCGCGCAGCCGGTGATGTGGTACGTGGCCAGGTCGTGGTTGACCCAGTCGCCGTAGCGCTCGTCGAGCAGGCCCTCCTCGTGCAGCGCCATGGACAGCCCCATCGTCATGCCGCCGATCAGCTGACTGCGCGCCGTCGTCGGGTTCACCACCCGGCCGGCGGCGAACACCCCGAGCATCCGGTTCACCCGCACCTCGCCGGTGTCCGCGTCCACCCGCACCTCGACGAACTGCGCCCCGTACGCGTACCGGGGCCGCTCGGGCTGACCGCCCACCTCGTCGGTGGTGTCCGCCTCGGCGCTGACCTCGGTGCCCGGCGGTGCACCGTCGCGCAGCTTCCCGCGCAACGCCTCGCAGGCCCGGATCACGGCCCAGCTCCACGAGGCGGTGCCCATCGAGCCCCCGGCCACGGGAGCCACCGGGAGGTCGCTGTCGCCGATGCGGATCTCGACCCGCTCGGGCGGCACCCCCAGCGCGTCGGCGGCCACCTGCCAGAGCGCCGTCCTGGCACCGGTGCCGATGTCGGTGGCGTCGATCCGTACCAGAAAGGTGCCGTCGGGCCGGGCGGTGGCCGCCGCCGAGGACGGTCTCGCCCGGGCCGGGTAGCTCGACCCGGCCACCCCGGTGCCGATCAGCCACCGCCCGTCGCGCCGGGCCCGAGGCGTGGGATCCCGCTGCGCCCAGCCGAACCGCTGCGCCCCCTCGCGCAGGCAGGCCACCAGATTGCGGCTGGTGAACGGCTCCCCCTGGTCGGGGTCGACCTGGGCGTCGTTGCGGATCCGCAGCTCCACCGGGTCGACGCCGACGGCGATGGCCAGCTCGTCCATCGCCGACTCCAGGGCGTACGCGCCGGGGCACTCGCCGGGGGCGCGCATCCAGAACGGCGTGGGCACGTCGAGGCGGACCAGCCGGTGGGTGGTGCGTTGGTGCGGCGCCGCGTACATGCTGCGGGTGTAGACGGCGATCTGCTCGGCGAACTCCCGGACGGTCGAGGTCTGGCTGATCGCGTCGTGACAGACCGCGGTGAGCCGACCGTCGGTGTCGGCGGCGAGGCGGACCCGTTGGATGCTGGGCGTGCGGTAGCCGATCGGCCCGAACAGCTGCTGGCGGGTCAGCGCCAACTTGACCGGGCGGTCCACGTGCCGGGCGGCGAGCGCGGCGAGCACCACCGCCGCCTTGGCGGAGCCCTTGCTGCCGAAGCCGCCGCCGACGTGCTCGGCGATGACCCGCACGGACTCCTGGGGCAGCCCGAACAGCTCGGCCAGCGTGGTCTGCACCGGCGCGGCGCCCTGGGTCGAGTCGTGCACCAGCAGCCGCCCGTCGTGCCACCGTGCCGTCGTGGCGTGCGGCTCCATCGGATTGTTGTGGTACGCCGGTGTCCGGTAGGTGGCGTCCACCCGCACCGGCGCGGCGGCGTACCCGGCGTCGAAGTCACCCTCGGCCGTGTCCGTCGGATAGCTGGGGTTGACGTGCTCCGGCCGGTACAGGCCGGGGTGGTCGTCGGTGAGCACGGTGCTGTGCGGCGTGGCGTCGTAGTCGATGCGCACCAGTCGGGCACCCTCGCGGGCCGCCTCCAGGCTGGTGGCCACCACCACCGCGACGAACTGCCCTCGATGGTTTACCGCCGGCTCCTGCAACAACCACAGCTCCGGCTGCGGGCCCGGCGCGATCCGGGGCGCGTTGCCGTGGTGCAGTACGGCAAGCACGCCGGGCGACGCCAGGGCCTCGTCGGTGTCGACGCGGGTGATCCGGCCCCGGACCACGGCCGCCTGCACCGCCCAGCCGTAGGTGACGCCGTCCACCGGGTACTCCACCGCGTACCGGGCCGTGCCGGTGACCTTCTCCCGACCCTCCAGCCGGGGATGCGCCCGACCGACCGCGCCGGTGCTCACGAGGCTGCCAACTCGCTGAGCACCCGCACCGTGATGGCCCGGGTCAGGGGCAGCTTGAAGCCGTTGTGCCGCAGCGGCCGAGCCTCGGTCAACTCGGCGTCGGCGGCCCGCGCCGCCAGCTCCGGGCTGAACAGTCGACCCCGCAGCTCCTCCTCGGCCCGGTACGCCCGCCACGGCCGGTGCGCCACCGCCCCGTACGCCAGGCGCACGTCGCGGACCACGTCGCCGTCGAGGTCGAGGACGGCGGCCACCGAGCCGGCCGCGAAGGCGAACGACGCCCGGTCGCGCACCTTGAGGTACGCCGAACGGCGCGCGGCCGGCAACGCGGGCAGCCGTACGGCGGTGATCAGCGCGCCACGCGCCAGAGTCGTCTCCCGCTCCGGATGCGCGCCGGGGGAGCGGTACAGCGCGGCGAGCGGGACGTCGCGGGGACCGTCGGCCTCGTGCACCTCCACCACGGCGTCCAGCGCGGCGAGGGCGACCGCCAGGTCCGACGGGTGGGTGGCCACGCACTGTTCGGACCAGTCCAGCACGGCGAGGTCGCGGTTCTGCCCGTGCAGGGCGGCGCAGCCGCTGCCCGGGTCGCGCTTGTTGCACGCCTTGCCGGTGTCCTGGAAGTAGACGCAGCGGGTGCGCTGCAACAGGTTGCCGCCGGTGGTGGCCAGGTTGCGCAGCTGACCGGACGCGGCGGCGAGCAGGGCGCGGGCCAGCACCGGGTAGTCGCGGCGAACCGCCGGGTGGGCGGCGAGGTCGCTGTTGCGCACCGTCGCGCCGATGCGCAGCCCACCGTCGGGCAGCTCCTCGACCGTGTCCAGAGGCAGCCGGGTCACGTCCACCAGCAGCTCGGGCCGCTGCACCCCGAGCTTCATGAGGTCCACCAGGTTGGTCCCGCCGCCCAGGTACGCCGCGTGCGGCTCGCCGGCCAGCACGGCGACGGCGTCGGCCACGTCGGCCGGCCGGTGGTAGCGGAACGGCCTCACGGCGTGGTCGCCGTCTCGCGGATCGCGGCGACGATGTGCGGGTACGCGGCGCAGCGGCAGAGGTTGCCGGCCATCCGCTCCCGGATCTCGGCGTCGGTCAGCTCGGGCGGCGAGTCGAGGTCGTCGGTGACCGCGCTGGGCCATCCCCGGGCGACCTCGTCGAGCATGCCCCGGGCGGAGCAGAGCTGCCCCGGGGTGCAGTAGCCGCACTGGAACGCGTCGTGTGCGACGAACGCGGCCTGCAACGGGGACAGGTCGTCCGGACCGGCGAGCCCTTCGACGGTCAGCACCGACCGGCCGTCCACCGTGACCGTGAAGACGAGACAGCTCTTCGCCCGGCGACCGTCCAGCAGCACCGTGCAGGAGCCGCACTGGCCGTGGTCGCAGCCCTTCTTCGCCCCGGTCAGGCCCAGGTGCTCGCGCAGCGCGTCGAGCAGGGTGGTGCGGTTGTCCAGCGTCAGCTCACGGCGGTCGCCGTTGACCTCGAACGCCACCCGGGACGAGTGACGCTCGTTGGTCGTCGTCTCGTTCTCCGGTCCGCCCCGCACCGGCCCAGACTAACGGCAGTGGCACATAAGCGGGCGAATTACGCACAGAGCCCATCGTGGGGCGCCCCGGGCGCCGCCGGCTGCGGTGCCCGGGGCTTGCGGGCTCAGGCCACCGGCGCGGCGGCGTCGTCGGCGTTGGCGGTGGCGCGGGCGAGGTGTCGGTGGGCGCGGATCAGCTCCGCGTAGCGCAGGCCGCTCGCCTTCACCGTCCGCCGCTGGGTGGCGTAGTCGACGTGCACCAGCCCGAAGCGCTTGTCGTAGCCGTACGCCCACTCGAAGTTGTCCAGCAGCGACCACACGAAGTAGCCGTCCAGCGGCACCCCCCGGGCCACCGCCGACGCGCACGCCGCCAGGTGCTGCTCCAGGTGGTCGGTGCGCTCCTTGTCCTCGACCGTGCCGTCGGCGGTGACCTCGTCGAGCCACGCCGAGCCGCTCTCGGTGACGATGATCCGCCCCGGCCGGTACTCCTCGTGCACGTCGACCAGCAGTCGCTCCAGGCCCGCCGGGTACATCTCCCAGCCCATGGCGGTCTCCACCGAACCGGGCACCGGCACCTGCTTCGCGTACGGCGCCGGGCCGGTCGGGTCGTCGACGACCAGTTGACGGAAGTAGTAGTTCACCCCGAGGAAGTCGGTCGGCGTGGCGATCACCGCCAGGTCGTCACCGCGCACCGGCGGCTCGACCCCGTACGTGTCGATCATGTCGGCGGGGTAGCCGCGCCCGTGGATCGGGTCCAGCCACCAGCGGTTGACGTGCCCGTCGGCCCGCCGGGCCGCCGCGACGTCCTCGGGTCGGTCGGTCGCCGGCTCGATCGGGCTGAGGTTGAGCACCAGACCGACCGACGCCGGTCGGGCGGCGTTGGCCCGGATCGCCTGGGTGGCCAGGCCGTGCCCGAGCAGCGCGTGGTGCGAGGCGTGCACGGCGCGGGTCAGGTCCCGCTCGCCGGGGGCCATCTTCCCCTCCAGGTGCCCGATCCAGCACACGCAGAGCGGCTCGTTGACCGTGTTCCAGTCGGCCACCCGGTCGCCGAGGCGGGCGGCGACCACCGCCGCGTAGTCGGCGAACGCCTCGGCCGTGGCGCGCTCCGGCCAACCGCCGCGATCCTGGAGAACCTGCGGCAGGTCCCAGTGGTAGAGCGTGACGAACGGCCGGACCCCGTCGGCGAGCAGCGTGTCGACGAGCCGGTCGTAGAAGTCCAGCCCGGCGGGGTTGACCCGCCCGACGCCGTCGGGCATCACCCGGGGCCAGGCCACCGAGAAACGGTACGCGTCCACGCCGAGCCGGCGCAGCAACGCAAGATCCTCCGGCCACCGGTGGTAGTGGTCGCAGGCCACCGCGCCGGTGTCGCCGTTGTCGACGTTGCCGGGGATCGCCGAGAAGGTGTCCCAGATGGACGGCGCCCGGCCGTCGACGTCGACGGCCCCCTCGATCTGGTACGCCGCCGTGGCGACGCCCCAGAGGAAGTCGGGTGGCAGCTTGGACAGGTCGGGCACGGGACGGTTCTCCTCTGGGATGGGGTGACTCACTTGACGGCACCGGCGGTGAGGCCGGCGACGAAATAGCGCTGCAAGGCCAGGAACCCGGCGACGACCGGGATGCTGACCACCAGCGAGGCGGCCATGATCTGGTTCCAGTAGACGTTGAACTGGGTGGAGTAGCCCTGCAGGCCGACGGCCAGGGTGCGGCTGCCCTCGTCGGTCATCACGGAGGCGAACAGCACCTCACCCCAGGCGGTCATGAACGCGTACACGGTCACCGCGACCACGCCGGGCACGGCGGCCGGCAGGATGACCCGGAACAGGATGCGCAGCGGCCCGGCCCCGTCGACCTGCGCCGCCTCGTCCAGCCCGCGCGGGATCGAGTCGAAGTAGCCGACCAGCATCCAGATCGAGAACGGCAGCGAGAAGGTCAGGTACGTGATGATCAGGCCGGTGCGGCTGGCGTACAGCTCGATTCCGGTGGCGTTGCCCAGGTTGACGTAGATGAGGAACAGCGGCAGCAGGAACAGGATGCCGGGGAACATCTGGGTGGACAGCACCGTCACCGAGAAGACGCCCCGGCCGCGGAAGCGGTATCGGCTGACCGCGAACGCCGCGAAGATGGCCACGGCCACCGAGCAGACCGCCGCGACGCTCGACACCACCAGGCTGTTGACCAGGTAGCGGGCCAGCGGCACGGTGCTCCACATGTCGACGAACGGTTGCAGGGTGGGCCGGCTGGGCCACCAGGTGAACCCGTTCTGCACGTCCCGCAACGGTTTCGCCGCCGAGGTGATCATCACGTACAGCGGAATGACGACGAAGAGGGTGAGCAGGGTCAGCACGATGCGCCGGCCCCAGCGCTCACCGGCGGTCTCACGCATGGTCGTCCCTCCGGCGGTTGGTGATCAGCAGGTACGCGGCCGAGACGACCAGCAGGAACAGCAGCAGCGCCACCGACATCGCCGAGCCCGACCCGAAGTCCCAGGTCTTGAAGGAGCTGCGGTAGATGTGGATGGAGATCAGGTCGGCCTGCTCGGGCGCGGAGCCGCCAAAGAGCACGTACGGGGTGTTGAAGTCGTTGAACGTCCACAGGAACAGCACCAGCAGCAGCACCAGGTTCACCGGCCGCAGCATGGGCAGGGTGACCGAGCGCAGCCGGCGCCAGAATCCCGCGCCGTCGATCGCGGCGGCCTCGTACAGCTCGCCCGGCACGTTCTGCAGGCCGGCCATCAGGCAGAGGAACGCGAACGGCCAGTTGCGCCAGACCGACACCACCAGCAGTGACCAGAAGCTGTTGTCGCCGATCAGCCAGAAGGGCCGCTCGTTCAGCAGCCCGAGCTGGTCGACGAGCACGTGGTTGACCAGGCCGGTGTCGCGCTGCAGCAGGAAGCTCCAGGTGATCACGGCGGTGTAGACCGGCAGGGCGTACGGGGTGAGGAACAGCGCCCGCAGGATGGCCCGCCCGCGAAACGGCTTCTGCAGCACGACGGCCGCCGCGATGCCGAGCAGCCAGGCGAACCCGACCGAGAGCAGGCTGTAGATCAGCGTCACCCAGAACGAGTGCAGCAGCTCCTTGCCGGCGGCGGAGTTCAGGTCGAGCGTGGCCCGGTAGTTCTCCAGCCCGACGAAGGGCGCGGTGGACCAGTCCCGGATGTGGAACTGGGTCAGCTCCAGCAGGCTCATCCAGACCCCGACCACCATCGGGATCACGTGGATGGCGAGTTCCAGCACGATGGCCGGGGCGAGCAGCAGGTACGGCAGGAGCGAGCGGCGGGGGCCGCGCGGCCGGCGGGCGGCCCCCCGGGCGGGTGACCCGGCCCGGGGTACGCGCCGGTCGGCGTTCGGCGCGGTGGTGCTGGTTGCCATCGGGGTCCTCTCGGAGGCGGTGGCCGTGGCCGGGCTCGTCGCCCGACCACGGCCACCGGCGCTGCGTGGGTCAGCGCATCTTCTGCTGCGCGTCGGTCAGCTTCGCCTTCACCGACTGCTCGGTGACCGGCTTGCCGCTCGCCGCGTCGGCGAACAACTCCTTCATCGCGGTGCCGACCAGGGTCTCGAAGGTGCTCTCGTCGGGCACCTGCGGCAGCGGGGCGGCGGTGGTGACCAGCGTCTCCTGGATGCTCTTCTGCTCCGGCGCGCTGAACGCCGGGTCGGAGGCAGCGGTCTTCACGGCCGGCAGCGAGCCGTACGTCTTGTTGAGGAGCGTCTGCTCCTCGTCGCTGGTCATGAACTTGACGAAGCTCAGTGCGCCGTCCTTGTTCTTGGTGTGCTTGAAGACCGCCATGTTGATGCCGGCGACCATGCTGTTGACCTTCTTGCCGCCGGCCGGCGGGCTGGCCAGGAACGGCACCGGGGCCACCCCGTACGCGTCGGCGGGCATGTTCTGCGTCTTGAGGTTCGAGCCGGCGGACTGCCAGAGCAGCATGGCGGCCTTGCCGTTGGCGAAGTCGGAGACCGACTGGTTCTGCGCGTACTCCGCGTTGCTCGGGTTGGTGATCTTGTCGGCGGCCATGAAGTCGATGTAGCGCTTGATGGCCGAGACGTTCTGCGGGGTGTCGAAGGTCGGCTTGCCGGCCGAGTCGAACCACTCACCGCCGTACTGCTGGCTGAAGGTGAAGGCGTGGTGCGCGTTCTCCGACGGGTTGGCGCCCTCGATCGCCAGGCCCCACTTGCCGCCGGTGCTGAGCTTCTTGCCGTACTCGGCGAGCTGCTCCCAGGTGGTCGGCGGCGCGGTGATGCCGGCGTCGGCGAACGACTTCTTGTTGTAGTACAGGCTGTACGCCATGCTGTAGAGCGGCACGGCGGCCGGCGGCTTGCCGGGGGCGCCGGCGGCGGCGAGCGCGGCGGGCACGATCCGGTCCTTGCCGCCCACGGCCTGCAGGGCGGCGTCGTCGAACTCGACGAGCGCGCCGGTGGCCTGCAACGACGCCGACCAGGTGTTGCCGATGTTCACCACGTCCGGGCCCTTGCCCGAGGCGGCGGCGGCGAGCAGCCGGTTGAGCAGGTCCGACCAGGGGACGACCTCGACGTTGACCTTGATGCCGGACTGCTTCTCGAACTTGTCCAGCTCCGGCTGGAGGATGGTCTTGTCGGCCTCCAGGCTGGCGCCCTGGTTGCTGGCCCAGTAGGTGAGGGTCTTGGGCGATGCGGCGGAGTCGTCGCCGGAGCCGCCACAGGCGGTCAGCGATGCGGCGGCCAGTACGGCGGCGGTGAATATCCCGAGGTGTCGTCTCGACACGGTCAGCCCTTCCGGTGCGTGGTGGGGGTCCGCCGGCCGCCGTCGTCGATAGGGGTGCGGCGACGGTGGTCGGCTGCGGACGGGGTTTCTCCGGATGCGCCGTCGGGGGTCCGCCGGCGTTTCCCGGGAGTTACATCACGGCTTAATGAATGTCGTCATTAAAGTTGCTGGCAGGTGGGTCGTCAAGCACGGTGCGGTTACAGTCGCCACCAACGGCCGACGGGAACGAGGTGACGAGTGGAGCTGGCGCGTGCCACCAACCGGAGCGTCCGGCTGCGCAACCGGTCCGCCCTGCTGACGAAGCTCTTCCTCGATGCTCCGCTCACCCGGCAGGACCTGGTGCGCAGCACGGGGCTGAGCCAGCCGGCGGTGAGCAACGTGGTGGCCGACCTGATCGACGAGGGCATCGTCGCCGAGGCCGGCGCCGCCGAGTCCGACGGCGGCCGCCCCAGCATGCTGCTGCGGGTCGCCCCCCGGTACGCCTTCGTGATCGGCGTGGACGTCGGCGAGACCCGGGTCCGGGTCGAGCTCTTCGACTTCGCGATGACCCTGCTCGCCAGCATCGAGTACCCGCTCGACCCGGCGCGCACCGAGCCCGACGTGGTGGCCGGGCACGTGCTGGCCGGCATCGAGGTGGTCACCGGGAAGGCCCGGGTGGCCACCGCCGACGTGCTCGGCGTCGGTATCGGCGTCTCCGGCGTGGTCGAGCAGGGCGTCCAGGCCGTCGTGCACGCCCAGGCCCTCGGCTGGGACCGGGTGCCGCTGGAGCGCCTCATCGCCGCCGGCACCGACCTGCCGCTGCACATCGACAACGGCGCGAAGACCCTCGGCCAGGCCGAGATGTGGTTCGGCGCCGGGCGCGGCGCCCGGCACGCCGTCTTCGCGCTGGTCGGCTCCGGCGTGGGCGCGGCCGTGGTGACCAACGGCGCCACCTACCGGGGCGCGTCCAGCAGCGCGGGGGAGTGGGGGCACACCACCCTGGTGTACGGCGGCCGGGCCTGCCGGTGCGGCGCGCGCGGCTGCCTGGAGGCGTACGTGGGGGCGGAGGCGATCATCGACCGCTACCGCGAGGCGCGTCGGGGTCGCGCCGTGCCGGGCGAGGACGAGGAGTCGCAGCTCGCCGCGCTGGTCACCGCCGCCGAGTCGTCGGCCACCGCCCGCCGGGTGCTGGACGACACCGCCGGCTATCTCGGCGCGGGGGTGGCCAACCTGATCAACCTGTTCAACCCGGAGCGGGTCGTCCTCGGTGGGTGGGCGGCGATGGCGCTGGGCGATCTGCTGCCGGCCGTCCGCGAGGCCGCCGGTCGGCAGGCGCTGCGCCAGCCGTACGAGCAGGCGTCGATCGAGCTGTGCCGCCTCGGCGTGGACGCGGTGGCCCTGGGAGCGGCCACCCTCCCGATCGCCCGCTTCCTCACCGACGGCGGCGTCCGCCGCACCTGACCCCGCCTCCTCCTCCACCCGGTGATCAAGAGGTTCGCGTCATCCTGGGCGCGATTTCTGACGCAAACCTCTTGATCACCGGGAGTGGTCGGGGTTGGGGGGACGGGGGTGGGGGACGGGGGTGGGGGTTGGGAATTACACAAAACCGATCCTCGGGATAAATAACGAAGTTATAGATCGATGTCTTGACTCCGTCGCAATCTCGCCGCAACACTCCTACGAGAGCGCTCTCCTCTCCCCGCGGCGTCGCATCGGCGGCACCACCCACGGCACCACGGGCGAAAACCGCTCCCCACCCCCGGCGTCCGTAACGCCCTATCGACAGGCGATGTCATGACATCTCGTGCTACATCCGTACGCCCGCGTCCCCGGCGGCGGACCGTCCGGCACCTCCTCGCCGGAGTCGCCGTGGCCCTGGTGGCGGCCCTGACCCCGGCTGTGGCCACCGCCCCGGCGCAGGCCGCCCCCACCCTGCTGTCGCAGGGACGCCCGGCGACCGCCTCGTCCACTGAGAACGCCGGCACCCCCGCGTCGGCCGCCGTCGACGGCAACACCGGCACCCGCTGGGCCAGCGCCTTCAGCGATCCCCAGTGGCTTCAGGTGGACCTGGGCGCGCGGGCCACCATCAGCCAGGTCAACCTGCTCTGGGAGGGCGCCTACGGCCGCGCCTTCCAGCTCCAGACCTCTGACGACGCGGCCACCTGGACCACGATCTACTCGACCACCACCGGCGCGGGCGGCACCCAGAACCTCACCGTCACCGGCGCCGGCCGGTACGTGCGCATGTACGGCACCGCCCGGGGCACCGGCTACGGCTACTCGCTCTGGGAGTTCCAGGTCTACGGCGAGACCGACGGCGGCACCTCCACCTGCGGCAGCACCAACGTCGCCCAGGGCAGCCCGGTAACCGCCTCGTCCACCGAGAACGCCGGCACCCCGGCGTCCGCCGCCGTCGACGGCAACACCGGCACCCGTTGGGCCAGCGCCGCCAGCGACCCGCAGTGGCTGCGCGTCGACCTCGGCAGCACCCGCACGATCTGCCGGGTGACGCTCACCTGGGAGGCCGCGTACGCCCGGGCCTTCCAGCTCCAGACCTCCGCGGACGGGTCCACCTGGACCACCATCTACTCGACCACGACGGCCACCGGCGGCACGCAGAGCCTCACCGTCACCGGCAGCGGTCGCTACCTGCGCGTGTACGGCACCGCCCGGGGCACCGCCTACGGCTACTCGCTGTGGGAGCTGGCGGTGAACACGACCGGCGGCGGCACCACCGAGCCCCCGGTCGGCACTACCGACCCGTACAACCCCAACCTCGGGCCGAACACGTACGTCTTCGACCCGAGCACGCCGACGTCGACCATCCAGAGTCGACTGAACACCCTCTTCACCCAGCAGGAGACCAACCAGTTCGGCCCGCAGCGCTACGCCGTGCTGTTCAAGCCGGGCACCTACACCGCCGACGTCAACCTCGGCTTCTTCACCCAGGTCGCCGGGCTCGGCATGAGCCCCGACGACGTCAACCTCAACGGCCACGTCCGCACCGAGGCGTTCTGGATGGGCGGCAACGCCACCCAGAACTTCTGGCGGGCCGCGGAGAACCTCTCGGTCACCCTGCCCGCCGGGCAGACCGTGGAGCGCTGGGCGGTGTCGCAGGCCGCGCCGTACCGGCGGATGCACCTGCGCGGCGCGCAGAACCAGATCCAGCTCTGGAACGGCGGCGACGGCTGGTCCAGCGGCGGCCTGCTGGCCGACACCCGCATCGACGGCCTGGTCGTCTCCGGCTCGCAGCAGCAGTGGTACTCCCGCAACAGCGAGTTCGGCAACGGCTGGACCGGCTCGGTGTGGAACATGGTCTTCCAGGGCGTCGTCGGCGCCCCGGCGCCGAGCTTCCCCAACCCGTCGCACACGGTCATCGCGCAGACCCCGCAGGTGCGGGAGAAGCCGTTCCTGTACGTCGACGGCACCGGTGAGTACCGGGTCTTCGTCCCCGCCCTGCGCACCAACTCGACCGGCACCAGCTGGTACAACAAGACCCCGGCCGGCTCGTCGATCTCGCTGTCGCAGTTCTACGTGGTCCAGCCGGGCACCAGCGCGGCCACCATCAACGCGGCCCTCGCCCAGGGCCGGCACCTGCTCTTCACCCCGGGCGTGCACCACGTGACCGAGCCGATCCAGGTCAACCGGGCCGACACGGTGATCCTCGGCCTCGGCCTGGCCACCATCCAGGCCGACAACGGCAGCGTGGGGATGCGGGTGGCCGATGTGGACGGCGTCAAGGTCGCCGGCCTGATGTTCGAGGCCGGCACGACCAACTCGCCGGTGCTGATGGAGGTCGGGCCGTCCGGCTCGGCGGCGAGCCACGCCACGAACCCGACCTCGCTGCACGACGTGTTCTTCCGCATCGGCGGGCCGCACGTCGGCAAGGCCACCAACACGCTGACCGTCAACAGCGACAACGTGATCGGTGACCACATGTGGCTGTGGCGGGCCGACCACGCCGCCAGCGGCGTACCGACCGGGTGGACGCTGAACACCGCCGACACCGGGCTGACCGTCAACGGTGACAACGTCACCATGTACGGCCTCTTCGTCGAGCACTACCAGAGGTACCAGACCGTCTGGAACGGCAACGGCGGCCGGACGTACTTCTACCAGAACGAGCTGCCGTACGACGTGCCCAACCAGGCCGCCTGGATGAACGGGTCGATCCGGGGCTACGCCGCGTACAAGGTCGCCGATTCGGTGACCAGCCACGGGGCGTGGGGGCTGGGTAGCTACAGCTACTTCAACGTCAACCCGGCAGTCGTCGCGGACCGGGCCATCGAGGCGCCCACCAACTCGAACGTGCGGTTCACCAACATGGTGACCGTCTCGCTCGGGGGTGTCGGCACCATCAACCGGGTGATCAACAACGCCGGCGGGACCGCGAACGCGGCCACCCAGCAGGTGTACCTGACCACCTACCCCTGACCGGGGCGCCCGCGCCGGCCCGTTCGCGCACGTGACCGGGCTGGCGCGGGTGGCACCGAGGGCCGGGCCGGCCCGGTCCCGCCGAAGACCGGGCCGGCCATGGTCACACCTCAGTACGCCAGCACCTCGGCCGCCGCGCGCTCGCCCGCGCGTACCGCCCCCTCCAGATAGCCGGCCCAGCGGGTCGCCGTCTCGGTGCCCGCCCAGTGCACCCGCCCGACCGGCGCTCGCAACCGCGGCCCGTACGTGCGCCACGCCCCCGGAGTCAGCACACCGCCGAAACAGCCCCGCGTCCACTCGTCGGCCGACCAGTCGTACTCGACAAGCGCCACCGGATCCGCCGCGCGCGGCCCGACCACGGCCGCGAACGCGTCGAGCACCCACTCCCGCCGCCGCGCCGGGGACATCTCCCGCAGCGCGGCGGCGTCGCCGGCGTAGCTGAACCCGGTCAGCACGCCGCGCGGCGAGGTCGGGGTGGAGTTGTCCACCGTCTCGGTGAGCGGTCCGGCGCTGCTGGTGGACACGCCGGAGCGCCCGTCGGCACGCCAGAACGGCTCGGCGTAGACGGCGTGCACCTTCCACGCCGACCCCATCGGCATCCGCTGCGTCAGGCCGTCGCGCAGCGCCGGCAGCGGGGGGTCGTACCGGATCCGGCCGGCCAGCGCCGGTGCCAGCGCGACCACCACGGCGTCGCCGTCGACGGGCCCGGCGTCGGTGCACACCGTCACCCCGTCCGCGTCCTGCCGGATCGTGTGCACCGCGGCGCCCAGCCGCAGCGTCTCCGGCGGCAACCCGGCCGCCATCCGCTCGGCCAGCGCCGCAGGACCGCCCACGATCCGGTCCTGCTGCGCGCCGCCGGCCATGCTCAGCAGTGGCCCGGTGCCGCCGGCGCTGCGCAGGTAGAACAGCAGGTGCAGCAGGGACAGCTCGTCCGCGGCGGTGGCCAGCAGCCCGCCGGCGAGCAGCCGTCCCAGATAGTCGGCCGTGTCGGCGTCCCCGGCCGTGGCGCGCAGCCAGCCGCCGAGCGTCGTCGCGTCCCACCGCGCGGCCTCCGGCGCCCGCCACGGCTCGGCCGGGTCCAGGACGGCGGCGTACTCGTCGAGCAGCCCGAGTACCCGGGCGACCTGCGCCGGCGGGTCGGGTCGCCGCTCGCCGGCCCACAGCAGGGTGGACGCGCCGAGCGCCGCCGAGGCGAAGGTGACCAGCCCGTGCTCGGCGACCAGCGCGTACATCCGGTCCTGGGTCGGGCCGATCCACTGGGCGCCCAGGTCGAGCTGCGTCCCGTCGGGCAGCCATCGGGTCAGCACCCGCCCGCCGACGCGGTCGCGGGCCTCCAGCACCCGCACGCGCGCGCCGGCCCGGTGCAGCGCCACCGCGGCGGCGAGACCGGAGAAGCCGGCGCCGACCACGACCACCCGGAGGCCCTCGGACACGGCCACGGTCTACCCCAAAGCGTCGGGCATATGACTCTTCGCCGGCCCGCAGCGATGATCGCGGTCCGGGTGGGGTGGCATCGACGGTCCTATACTGTGCCTACCGGTCGTGGAACCCGTGAGCGGAGGCGGGCGTGCCACTCTTTTTCCTGAGTTACGCCCAGGAGGACAACCGCAACAGCCAGATACAGGAGTTCTTCGTCGATCTCAGCGAGGCGGTGGCCGGGCTGGCCGCCCTCCACTGGGACGAGGCGGGGTTCATCGACGGGCACATCCCGCTCGGCAGCACCTGGCCGGACACCCTGTCCGACGCGTTGTCCACCAGCGCCTGCCTGGTCGCGCTCACCTCGCCGCGGTACGTCGTCAGCGACTACTGCGGTCGGGAGTTCCAGGTCTTCGCCGACCGGATCGACGAGCACGAGCGGCAGTTCCACGTTCGTCCGCCCGCGATCGTGCCGGTGCAGTGGCTCCCGTGCGACCGGCTGCCCACGGCGGTCGCCGGCTTCCAGTACCGCAACTTCCACACCGGCACCGCCTACGCCCAGGACGGCCTGCTCACCCTCAAGCAGCGCAAACGGCACGAGGACGATTACAAGGACTTCGTCGACGCGCTCGCCCGGCACATCGTGCAGACCGCCCGCGACCACACCCTGCACCGGCCGGCGCAGCGCCCCGTGCTGTCCAAGGTGACCAGTGCCTTCGACCGGCCGGCGAGGCCGCAGGCGCACCACGGCCCGAGCATGTCGACGGCGGTGCAGCGGGCCACCAGTGCCCGGCACGTGCACATCGTGCTGGTCGCCGGCAGCTCCGCCGAGCTGGCTGGCAGCCGGCCCGGCGCCGAGGACCGCTACGGCGCGGTCTCGCGGGACTGGCGGCCGTACCGGCCCGAGCTGGAGGTGCCGATCGGCAGCTGGGCCGGGGCCATCGCCACCACCAAGAGCTACGGCTGGACGGTGGAGGACGCCGAGGAGCTGGCCGTGGTCCGGGAGTGGGCGCGGGCGCACAACCAGATCGTCGTGCTGGTGGTCGACGTCTGGTCCGCCGACCTGCCGCGCTACCAGGTCAGCCTGATCGGCTACGACCGGGACGTGAACTCGCCGCGGGCGCCGGTGCTGGTGCCGTGGACGGCCGCCGACGACGCGGCTGCCGGCGGCAACCGCAAGATGTGGGACACCCTGGCCCGGGTGCTCCCGCATCACGTGCTGCACAACACCCGCGACGTGTGGCGCACCGAGATCGCGACCTCCGCACGCTTCCAGGAGGAACTGGAGGACGTGCTGGTGGTCGAGCAGGGTCGGATCTACCGCACGGGCACGGTCTACCAGGAGCCGCCCACCGACGGCTCCGGTCTTCGCCCGATCCTCGAAGGTCCCTAGGGGAGGCACGCCATGGCGGTGAACGAGACGGCACGCGGCCAGATCGTGACCTTCTACTCGTACAAGGGCGGCACCGGCCGCACGATGGCGCTGGCCAACGTGGCCTGGATCCTGGCCAGCCAGGGGTTGCAGGTGCTGGTCGTCGACTGGGACCTGGAGTCTCCGGGCCTGCACCGCTACTTTCATCCGTTCCTGCGCGACAAGGAGCTGCGCGCCACCCCCGGCGTCATCGAGATGATCTGGGATTACTCGATCGCCACGATGCAGCGCAACCGTGACGAGGACTCCCAGGAGATCCTCACCGGTCATGCCAAGATCCAACGACGCGCGGTCTCGCTGAACTGGGACTTCAGCCACGGCGGCGTGATCGACTTTGTGGCCGCCGGGCAGCAGGACTCGGCGTACTCCCGGCTGGTGAGCACCTTCGACTGGGCCAACTTCTACGAGCGGCAGGGCGGCGCGTCGTTCATCGACGCGGTCCGGGCGCAGATGCGCGCCGAGTACGACGTGGTGCTGATCGACAGCCGCACCGGCCTCAGCGACGTCGCCGGCATCTGCACCGTCCAACTGCCCGACCTGGTCGTCAACTGCTTCACCATGTCCACCCAGAGCATCCGTGGCGCGGCGGCGGTGGCCCGCTCCATCCGCAGCCAGCGCCCGGACGACCCGCCGCTGCTGCTGCCGGTGCCGATGCGCGTGGAGGACGCCGAGCTGCGCAAGCTGGAGACCGGTCGGGACCTGGTCCGCGCCGAGTTCGCCCCGTTCCTCGACCACCTCTCCGACGCGGCGGCCGCCCGCTACTGGAACACCATCGAGGTGCCGTACCGCACGTTCTACGCCTACGAGGAGATCCTCGCCGCGTTCGGCGACCGGCCCGAGCAGGTCGGCACCCTGCTGGCCGCGTACGAGCAGCTCGCCTCGGTGATCACCGACGGGCGGATCACGCAGCTGCACCCGATCGGCGAGACGGACCGTCGCCGCTCGCTGGCCGAGTTCGAACGGAGCCGGCTCACCGCCGAGCAGGCCGTGCTGCTCAGCTACGCCTCCGCCGACCGGCTCTGGGCCGAGTGGATCACCGACCAGTTGGAGGACGCCGGGCTGCGGGTGGACCGCCGCGCGCTGGACGTGCCGCTGCTCGCCGGCGGGCGGGCCGAGTTCGACCGGGCCGTCAGCGGCGCCAGCCGGGTGCTGGCCGTGCTCACCCGGCACTACGCGAGCACCTCCCTCGCGGGTGAGGTGTGGAAGACCGCCACCGGCCGCGACCAGCTCGG
The DNA here is from genome assembly GCF_040608335.1 of Micromonospora sp. NPDC005194. NCBI lineage: Bacteria > Bacillati > Actinomycetota > Actinomycetes > Micromonosporales > Micromonosporaceae > Micromonospora > Micromonospora sp. NPDC005194. Next base: position 94,651 of record NZ_JBEXIA010000009.1, read on the forward strand.
CGGCGGGGGAGTGCTGGTGCCGCTGCGGGTCGACGAATCGCGGCTGACCGCCCCGTACAGCGAGCACAGCCCGGTCGACCTCACCGACAGCGACCCGTCCACCGCGCGGACCCGGCTGCTGGAGGCGGCGGGAACGCCGACGATCACGGCCGGCGGTCGCGCGGTCGGCCGGTTCCCCGGCCCGTTCCCGGCGATCTCCAACGTCCGCCAGCACGGGACGCCGTTCGTCGGCCGCGCCGCCCAACTGGAGGCGCTGCGCGACCGGCTCACCACCTCGCCGGACTCGGCCACGCAGGTCGTGCACGGCCTCGGCGGCGTCGGCAAGACCCAGCTCGCCGCCGAGTACGCGCTGCGCTTTGGCCGCGACTACGACCTGGTCTGGTGGATCCCGGCGGACAGCGAGGACCGCATCCGCGGTGGTCTGGCCGACCTCGGCCAGGCGATGGGGCTGGGCACGGGCGGCGGCGCCGAGGCGGCCCGCCGGGTGCTCGACACGCTGCGCCGCGCCGGGCCCGACCGGCGCTGGCTGATCGTCCTGGACAACGCCGACAAGCCCACCCGCGCCACCCGGTCGCTGCTGCCGCAGGGGCCCGGCCACGTCCTGCTCACGACCCGCGACCAGAGCTGGAGCGAGTACGCCACCGCGACCGAGCTGACCGTCTTCGACCGCGCCGAGAGCGTCCAACTGCTGCGCGACCGGGTCCGCGGGCTCACCGAGGCCGAGGCCGCCCAGGTGGCCGAGAAGCTCGGTGACCTGCCGCTCGCCGTCGAGCAGGGCGCGGCGTACCTGCGGGCCAGCGCCATGCAGGTCGAGAAGTACCTCAGCTCGCTGGACACCCCCGGCCTGCTGCGCATCCTCGACGGCCGGCAGTCCGCCGGCTACTCCAAGGCGCTCGCCGCGACCTGGCTGTTCACCCTCGGCCAGTTGCGCGAGGAGAAGCCGGCGGCGGCCCGGCTGCTGGAGCTGTGCTCGTTCTACGCGCCGGAGCCGATCCCGGTCGCGATGCTCACCGGCGACCGCTTCGCCAGCTTCATGGCCCCGATCGACCCGACGCTGACCGACCCGATCCTGCAGGGCCTGGTCACCGCCGAACTGGGCCGCTACGGCCTGGCCCAGGTCGACGCGGAGAACAACTCGGTGCGGATCCACCGGCTGGTCCAGCTCGTCATCCAGGACCAGCTGGCCGACCCCGACGAGGCCCGCCGGGAGGCCCAACTGCTGCTCGCCGCCGCCAGCCCACGCGACCCCGACAGGCCGGTCAACTGGCCGCGGTACGCCGAGCTGTGGCCGCACGTACGCCCCAGCGGCCTGCACCTGTCCACGATGGACGAGGCCCGGCAACTGGTCGTGGACATCGTGCGCTACCTCTACCGCCGGGGCGACTACGACACCAGCCGCGCACTGGCCGAGGAGTCGCTGGCCGCGTGGCGCGACACCGACGAGGACGACCCCACCAAGCTGCGGATGCGCTTCCACCTGGCGAACGTCCTGCGCGCGCAGAGCCACTTCGACGGGGCGTACGAGATCGACCGGGACGTCTACGACCGGCAACGGCGGATCTTCGGCGAGGAGCACCTCTACACCCTGATGACGGCCCGCAGCCTCGGTGCGGACCTGCGCGCCCAGGGTCTCTACCACGAGGCCGAGGCTCAGGACCGGCGCACCCTGGAGCTGAGCGTGCGCAGCTTCGGCGACGACAGCGGCCGTACGCTGACCGCGGAGAACAACCTCGCCGTGTCGCTGCGCCTGGTCGGTGACTTCCGCGGCGCTGCCGCGCTCGACCAGAACATCCACGAGCGGCGGCGGGACCGCTTCGGTGAGGAGGATCCGTCCACCCTCGCCTCGGCCAGCAACTACGGGCGTGGCCTGCGCGACACCGGCGAGCTGTGGCGGTCGCACAGCGTCCTGCAACGCACCTACACCATCCAGCAGAAGGTGATCGGCGCGGACCATCCGGAGACCCTGCGGACGGCGAAGGAGCTGGCGCTCACCCTGCGTCAGCTCGGGCGCTTCGCCGACGCGCACCGGCTGATCGAGCGGACCGTGGTCCGCTACCAGCGCACCCTGGGCGGTGAGCACGCCGACACCCTCTCCGCCGAGATGGCCCTGGCCACCACCTGGTCGGCGGTGGGCGACAACCAGACCGCCCTGCGGGTGGCACGCCGCCTGCGCGACGGCTACAACGAGGTGCTCGGCGAGTCGCACGCCATCACCCTGGCCTGCCTGAACAACCTCGGCGTGCTGCTGCGCAAGCAGGGCGACCACACCCAGGCCCGCGAGCTGTCCCAGCGGGTCCGCGACCAGTTGCTGACCAACCTCGGCGAGCGGCACCCACACACCCTGCTGGCCACCCTCAACCTGGCCAACGACCTGTTCGCCCTCGGTGACCGCGACAACGCGTTGCTGCTGGACACCACCGCGTACGTGGAGCTGACCCGGGCGTTGGGCGCCGAGCACCCGGACACGCTCTCCGCCTCGGTCAACCTGGCGTTGAGCCGGCAGGCCACCGAGAGCGAGGCGGACGCCGGCCGGGCGCTCTACGACGAGGCGTTCGGCCAGTTGGTGCAGCTCTTCGGCGGTGACAACCCGCGGGTGATGCAGGCCCGCCAACGGGAACGCTCCAACGCCTACATCGAACCGGCGCTGCTCTAGTGGGACGGGATGGTGCATATGTCGAGGCGGCGTAGGCCACGGAGCCGGGTCCCCGCCGAAGGGCCGCCGCAACCATCGAACGGGTCGTCGAGGTCGCGCAGGATGGCATCGCGGTTGGCGGCGATCGTCGGCGCGAGCGGCCTGCTGGCCGCCCTCACCGGCGTGGTGGTCGCCCGCAGCTTCGATCCGGTGGTCGATGGGGCCGCGGACGTAATCGGCAGTGACCCGTTGCAGGTGTACGCGGTTCCGGACCGCGACCTGGGCGCGGAGCTGGATGCTGCCTGGGTGTCGGACCGTCCACTGCCGTCGAGCATCACGACGGGCGGTCAGAGCCCGGAGCGGCTCACCGCTGTCCTGCTCGCCGCGGGCGTGGTCCGGGCGGGTCAGGCCACGACCGCGGTCACGATCGAGAACAAGCGCTCCGATACGGCTGTCCTGACCGCGATCACCGCCTCCGTGCACCGGCGTGCCGTGCCGCTGAGCGATTCCTTGGTCGTCATTTCGCGGGCGGGGGGTGGCCCCGGTGCGGGTCCGGTCGCGCTCGGATTCGATCTTGACGGGCCCAGTCTGTCCGCGCAGGCGTTCGGCAAGCACGACGTCTTGACCGGTCCGTATCTTGACACAACCGGCCTCACGCTGACCGGCGGCGAGAAGCTGAGGTTCAATTTCGTCGGACGTACGAAATCCAGCTATGTCGAGTGGTCAATCAAGATCGACTATGTGGTCAGTGGTCGGGCCCGGACGCTGACGGTGCTTCCGGGCGGCTCTCCCATGCGGGTGACCGCACTGACCAGCCGCTATTCCCACTCGTACCGATGGAATGACGAGGGCGTGCAACGGGTGCCGGTCGAGCAGGTGTGCGGCTCGGACTGCCGGCGTGAGCAGTGGCGGAAACCGGAATGAGGAGCGGGTTCGGGATAAGACCTGGTGTGCGCATCGTCCTCCTGACTGTCGTCCTCTTGGTGCCGTCCCTCCTGACGGCGCTTCTCGTGGTGCGGAACGAGGGCCGACACCAACCATCCGGAACGCCCGACGTCCAGCCCGTCGACACGGCGTCAACACCACCGGCCACAGTGCGCGCGGACGTGGTGCCCTTCCAGATCGGCGCGCTCGCCACGCCGCTGAAGACCGGCGAGAAGCCGCCTCCCGCCCGTACCTGTGCGGAGGCGATGAATTGGATGCGGGCGATAGGTGGCGCGGCCATCGGTGAGGCACGGGCAGAGATCTCGATCCGAGTCCCGAGACGGGTGCAGGTCAACGTCCGCGACATCCGGGTGCGAACCGTCGACTCCGAGGTCGTCGACCCTCGAGCCGCCGTCGTCTGCACCAACTCCGACTACACGGTGGATCCTCGTCCGGGGAACTGGCGCTTCGCGGAGACGTTCGGCATCCTGGGCGCGCCCGCATCGACCAAGACCGAGGTCGTAGAGCTTGCGAGGCCCGAAGAGTCCGTCGATCGGCCGGCAGTCAGAATGTCGTACCTGGGCGTGACCAGCGAGGACCTGGACGTGCCGGCCGGCGGGGACCTGCGGGTGCCGTTCTACGTGACGGGGCATGGCGGGCCCGCCCACCGGATCGGGTTCCAGATCGAGGTCGACGTGACGATCAACGGCGTTCAGGAAACCCACATCCTCGACGATGGTGGCCGCCCCTTCTCCCTCTACGACAGCACGTTGCGCTACCTCGACGCCAACTACGACTGGCTGGCGGACAGGAGGGAGTGGGTGGTCAATGGAGGCGATCGGACCATTTCGGTCGCTCCGGCCACTGTGCCGACGACCAGGTGGTGCAAGGCGCTCTCCCTCGCCGAGGTCCGACGGGTGCTGCGACAGTGGGTGGAGGCGCAGTCGTTCGACTCGGATTTCCGGCCCAGCTGCGCGTGGTTCGACGGCGCCGTACGACTCAATCTCGCCCTGGACCTCGAGCCAGACGAAGCGTCCGCGAGGGCCGAGTTCGCCTCCATGCGCAACGGGACGCTCGGCCTCGGGGGCGGCATCAAGCCGCACGTCGTCGACATCGGAGACGAGGCGGTGGCGGTGGCCGGTTCCGGCATCTACGAGGTGTTCGTCCGAAGTGGTGCGGAGATGATGAGCCTTACCCTCGGCGATCCCGAATTCCGGAATGACCCAGCGGTGCTGAGCGCGCTCGTCGAACTCGCCCGAACCGCCGCCGAACGCCTCTGGTGACGACGGCTCGGCCGCTTCCTCGTGGACGCGTACAATGATCACCGACGTTGCGTCAGGGCGGCTGCCACCGTGAGCACATCGGTATCAGGGACCGCCTGATGGGTTGCGCGGACCAGGTCCGGCCGCGCCATCAAGGTGTGCGCCGCGTCGGAGTGGCCGCCTCGACGGGCAGCGAGCATCAAGCCGACCCACGCGTCGCTGTCTTCGGGATCATCGATCAGCCGCCGCTGGTACGCCATCAACGCGCCCGCTACGTCACCTGCGACGTAAGCCCGGTCCGCCGGATCGTCAGTGAAAAACCCGCTGCCGGGGGCGACGAGGCGGCGGCGCACCGCCGCCTCGGGGCCACTGCGCACGGCTAGCGCGGGTCGAGCCGCGGTGGCCGTCACGATAGGTGCGGGGCCGCCGCCCGACCATGGCTCGCCTCGCCGCACGGCGCGTAATGCCAGCTCGACCTCCATGGGGTCGGGAACCAGGTTGGCCAGCCCCCACCGCACCGCGCTGGCGTCCGCCACGTCCCGCACCGCCGCCGCGACCGCGCCGTCGACCGGGTCACGCCAGCCGCGCAGGGTGCTCGCCATGTCGGCCACGAACGACCGGCCGGCCGCGGTCAGCTCGGCCGCGTCGGCGAGCTGCCGGACGGCGCGGATGGTCTGCTCCCGCCAGTACGCGTACTCGAACGCGGCGGCGGTCCCCTCGTGCCGCCGGCAGCGCCACACCTCGGCCACCCCCAGGTGCGCGTACGCGCCCTGCAGCAGCGCGCCGACCGGGCGCGGGTCCAGTCGCCAGGGCGCCCGGTAGCGGGCCGGCCCACCCGGGCGGTGAAGCGGAACCAGATCGAGCAGCGCGCCGAGTTTGGTGTGCTGCAACTCGTGCACGAGCAACAGCGCCAGGGTCCGCGCGTCGGTGGGCACGGAGAGCGCTATGGCGCCGAGCGCGTCCCTGCTGGTGGCGCTCACCGGGTTGCCCGAGGGCGGCGGTCGCAGCGGCACGAGTGTGCGCAGCAGCCCGGCCAGCGCGTCGGCGTGCGCCGGAAGGTGGGCACGCAGCCACTGCCCGGCCTCGGCGGTGAGCCGGTCCAGTCGGTCGGCCGACACGTCGTTCAGTCGGGGTGCCGACGGCCGGTGGTAGCAGTCGCGCCACGGGTCCTGGTCGTCGACCAGCACCTCGACCGCGTCGAACGGCCTGGCCCTGCGTACCGGCAGCCAGCCGATCCCGCCGACGCCCGCGTCGAGCAGCCGGCCACCGCCGGCCTCGACCCGTACCCCGTCCGCGTCGCCGCTGGCGGCGTCGATCCGCAGCGTGCCCGCCTCGCCGGTGAGCCGCACCGGGCTGTCGAAGGGCAGGCCCGTCGCCGCGCCGACGGTGGGCAGCGGCAGCACACCGTCGGCCGGGCGGGGCAGCGTCAGGGTGAACGTCAGGCCGGCGCGGGTCGCCGCCGCCGCCGCGAGCGCGGCCAGGTAGGCGGGCCCGGCGGCGCCGTCCAGCGCGGCGCGGGCCCACCCGGTCACCGGTGGATGGGTCAGCACCGCGGCCACCGTTGCCCGGTCGGCGTGCTCGGCGCGGGTGAGCAGCTCCAGACTCTGCCGGACCAGTGGCTCGTCACGGCAGGCGCGGGCCGCGGCGACGGTCAGCAGCCGACGGCGACCGAGCTGCCCGCCCCGCAACACCGCGACCGTTGCGGCGTCGCCGTGGCCCCCGGCCAGCCCGGCGAGCTGCGCCGCCGACAGCGGGCCCGTCATGGGCGTGCCACCGGCGTCGGCACGCTCGCCCCGGCGACGCGACGGCGCAGCGCGTCCAGGTCGGCGGTCACCACCGTCCGCACGTGCTGGATCAGCCGCAGCAGGTCGGCACAGTAGACGGACGGGTTGGCGAAGCCGGCGCCGTCGCGGAAGCGGTGCGCGTACAGGCCGCCACCGCAGACGTCGACGACCGGGCAGGCCCGGCAGGCCGGCGCGAGCGCCGCGGTCCCGGTGGGACGCCCGGCCAGCGACGGGTGACGCAGCGCCTCGTCGAAGCTGTGCCGGAAGACGTCGAAGCCGGTCCGCATCGCCGACGCGGTGGTCGTCTTGAGCGTGTCGGTGCCCTCGATGGTGCCGTCGGTCTCGATCGTCATGACGTCCGGCTCGGCGGCCCCCAGCGCCTGGGTGCCGCTGCGTCCGCCCAGCAGCAGCGTGATCAGTGACTCGAACAGCCGGATGCCGGTACGCCGGGGCGTCTCGGCGTACCAGCGGTCGAAGACGGCGATCAGCCAGTCCGCGTACGGGGTGGCGGGGTCGTCGGGGTGGCGCCCGGGTGGGGGAGCGCTCCAGTTGCCGTGCGGCAGCAGCAGATCCAGGCGGGGTGGGTCGAACTCCCGCAGGCCCTCGTAGACGGCGATCGGGTCGTTGGCCAGGTCGACCGTGCAGAGCAGACCGGCGTAGCGGGCCCGGTGTTCGGGCCGGGCCAGCAGGCGCAGCGCGGCGGCCACCTCGACGAAGCTCCCCCGGCCGTCGGCGTGGCGGCGGTGGCGGTCGTTGGCGGTGCGGTCGCCGTCCACGCTCACCCCGACGTCGATGCCGTGCGTGTGGCACAGGTCGAGCGCCGCCTCGTCGAGCAGGAGCCCGTTGGTCTGCATCGCCACGTCGAGTGCGACGCCGGAGGGCATCGCGGCGCGCAGCGTGCGTACCGTCCGGTCGAGCACGGCGGGGCCGGCGAGCAGCGGCTCCCCGCCGTGCAGCACCACCCGGACCCGGTCGGTGCCGTGCCGGGCCACGTGGGCGGCGAGCCGGTCGGCGACCCGGCTCACGGTGCCGGGGGCCATGACCCGTGGCCGAGTCCGCCAGCCCTGGTCGGCGTGCCGGTAGACGTAGCAGTAGTCGCAGGCCAGGTTGCACCGTGAGTGGACCTTCAGCACCACCTGGCGGATGCGGGGCGCGGCCACGGCAGGGCGGTGTCGGGTGGCCGACGGCGGGGCGTCGGCCGGCACGGTCAGAAGCTCGACTCGAACGCCGACACGTCGCCGGGCCGGCCCGGCTCACTCTCGGCGGCCAGCGTGCCCAGCACGTGGGCCAGGACGCCGTCACCGGCGCCGGCCAGCAGGTCCGCCAGAGGTACGTCGCCGAGCTGCACCAGAGCGGTGCCGACAGTGCGTCCGATGGGCGGCTGGTCGTGGTCAGCCACCGTGGACCGTCCTTCGGTCGAAGACCGGCACCTGCGTCACCGCTGCGCTCACTCCGCCTTTCTACACCATCGCACCCGGCCCCGGACGGCGCGACACCGCAGCCCGTACGCGCTGGCCACCGTGCCGTTACCTGGCGTACGACCGGGGCCGCCCGGCGCGGCGTCGCACACCCGCGGCCGGGACGGCCGATTTTTTCCGGCCGGCCTGTCGAGGTGGGCGGTAGTCGTTCGTATGGAGGATGAGAGGTCGGCGTCGCGCCGGCCGCCACGAGGAGGAACGATGACGCTCTACCTGCTCAGCATGCACCAGCCGCAGGGTGGGGTGCCGGAGCCGGAGTTCCTGGCACAGGTGATGCGCGAGGTCGGCGAGCTGCGCGACGAGCTGGCAGCCGCCGGGTCCTGGGTCTTCGGTCAGGGTCTGCACGGGCCGGAGACCGCCACGGTGCTGCGCGCCCGCGACGGTGACGTCCTGGTCACCGACGGACCGTTCGTGGAGGGCAAGGAGTACCTGGGCGGCGTCACCATCATCGACGTGCCGGACCTGGACGCCGCCCTGCACTGGGGTCGCCGCTACGCGCTGGCCACCACCCTGCCGATCGAGGTCCGCCCCTTCCGGCCCGGGGCCGGAGACTGACCGTGCCCGACGTGGAGGCGGTGTTCCGCGCCGAGTACGGCCGCGCGGTCGCCGTGCTGGTGCGCCTCCTCGGCGACATCGACCTCGCCGAGGAGGCCGTCCAGGACGCCTTCACCATCGCGCTGCGCCGGTGGCCGGACAGCGGGCCGCCGCCCAGCCCGGCCGGTTGGATCATCACGACGGCCCGCCACCAGGCCATCGACCGGCTGCGCCGGGAGGCGACCCGCGCCGACCGGCACGCCCAGGCGGCCCTGCTGTACGCCGCCGACCCACCCGACGAGGAGGGGCCCGTGCGCGACGACCGGCTACGTCTGATCTTCACCTGCTGCCATCCGGCGCTCGCCCCGGCCACCCGCGTCGCGCTCACCCTGCGTCTGCTCGGCGGCCTGCGCACCGCCGAGATCGCCCGCGCGTTCCTGGTGCCGGAGGCGACGATGGCGCAGCGACTGGTCAGGGCCAAGTCGAAGATCCGCAACGCCCGCATCCCGTACCGGGTGCCGCGCGACGCAGACCTGCCCGACCGGCTGCACGCCGTGCTCGCCGTGCTGTACCTGATCTTCAACGAGGGGTACACGGCCAGCGCCGGCCCGCACCTGGTCCGTGCCGAGCTGTGCGTCGAGGCGATCCGGCTGGCCCGGCTGCTCGTCGAGCTGATGCCGGACGAACCGGAGGCGCTGGGCCTGCTCGCGTTGATGCTGCTCACCGAGTCCCGCCGGGGCGCGCGGACCACGGCGGACGGCGAGCTGGTGCCGCTCGGAGAACAGGACCGGGACCGGTGGGACCGCGCCCTGATCGCCGAGGGGCAGTCGCTGGTGCGTCGCTGCCTGCGCCGCGACCGGCCGGGGCCGTACCAGATCCAGGCCGCGATCGCCGCCGTGCACAGCGCCGCGCCGCGCGCCGCCGACACCGACTGGCGTCAGATCCTTGCCCTGTACGACCAGCTGACGGTGGTCGCCCCCGGCCCGGTGGTGGCGCTGAACCGGGCCGTCGCGCTCGCCGAGGTCGCCGGTGCGGCGGCGGCGCTGGCCGAGGTGGACCGCCTCGATCTGCCCGGTTACCACGTGCGGCACGCCGTCCGCGCCGACCTGCTGGCCCGGCTCGGCCGGCGTGGGGAGGCCGTCGAGGCGTACCGGACGGCCGTCGCGCTGACCGACAATTCGGCCGAACGGGCCTTTCTCGACCGCCTGGCGGCGGCGGTGTCGGCGGGCTGACCGCGCGTTTGCCGGCCGCCCCGGGCGGGAAACCGAGCCGCCCGTCGGCCGGGGTTTCCACCCCTGGCCGCAGCAGCGGATGGAGGCGGCCATGGCGTACCGACCGGCGACCGTCGACACCGTGCCCGACCTCGGCACCCTCACCCTCACCCTGGGCGTCGAGGAGGAGTTCCTGCTGCTCGACCCGGACAGCGGCCGGAACCTGCCGGTGGCCGACCAGGTGCTGGCGGCGCTGCGCGGCCCGGCCCGCGACCAGGGCCGCCAGGAGTTCCGGCACAGCATGGTGGAGATGGTCACCCCGGTCTGCGCCGACCTCACCGAGCTGCGCACCCACCTGGTGGCGCTGCGCCGCTCCGCCGTCGAGGCCGCCGCCGTGGCCGGGGCCCGGCTCGTGGCGGTCGGCGCCACCCCGGTGGCCGAGCCGCACCGGACGGTGCCCGACCGGCCGCGCTACCACGCCATGTCCCGCCGGTACGGGCCGGTGGCGCACGATCCGGCGGTCTGCGGCTGTCACGTGCACGTCGGGCTGCCGGACCGGGAGCTGGCCGTGCAGGTCTGCAACCACCTGCGGGTGTGGCTGCCGGTGGTGCAGGCGATCACCACCAACTCGCCGCTGCACGACGGGTACGACACCGGTCACGCCAGCTGGCGGTCGATGCAGTTGGAGCGCTGGCCCAGCATCGGCCCCACGCCGTACTTCGACTCCGCCGCCGACTACGACCGCACCGTCGACGAGCTGATCGCCGCCGGCATCATGCTGGACGCGGCGATGGTCTACTGGTACGCCCGGCCGTCGTCGGCGTACCCGACAGTGGAGGTCCGTGTCGGTGACGTCTGTCCGACCGTGGACGACGCCGTGCTGGTCGCCGCCCTGGTCCGCAGCCTGGTCGCGACACTGGCCGACGACGTACGCGCCGGGGTGCTCGCCCCGCCCGTGCGCGACTGCCTCGTCGCCGCGGCGCACTGGCGGGCGGCCCACGACGGCCTGGACGGCGAGCTGATCGACCTGCGCGCCGGCGGCGCCCGACCGGCCTGGGACCTGGTGGACGAGCTGATGGCGGTGATCGCCCCGGCGCTGCTGCGTCACGGCGATCTCGGTTACGTGCTGGCCCAACTGGCCCGGCTGCGCCGCGACGGCACCGGCGCGACCCGACAGCGACGGGTGCTGGAGCACACCGGCGACCTGCGCGCGGTCATCGACGACCTCGCCGCCCACACCGCCGCTGGCTGACCAACGGTTCTCAACGGATGTCGTGGGTCTGCAACCACAGTTCCAGCAGACCGAGCTGCCACAGCTTGTTGCTGCCCGCCGCGGCCTCGGCCCGGTCCGGCTCGGCGAGCAGCCGCGCCACGTACTCGGGGCGGAACAGGCCCCGCTCGCGCGCGACCGGGGCCTGCAACGCTTCGGCGACCAGCTCGCGCACCGGCCCGTCCACGTTGCGCAGCGCCGGCACCGGGAAGTAGCCCTTCGGCCGGTCGACCACCTCGGCCGGCAGCACCTCCCGGGCGACCTCCTTGAGCACGCCCTTGCCGCCCTGGGCCACCTTGTGCTCCGGTGGGCAGCGCGCGGCGAGGGTGACCAGGTCCTGGTCGAGGAACGGTGTACGCACCTCCAGCCCCCAGGCCATGGACATGCTGTCCACCCGCTTCACCGGGTCGTCGGGGAGCATCAGGTGGGTGTCCAGGCGCAGGACGGCGTCCAGCGCGGTCTGCGCCCCGGGCGCGGCGAGGTGGTCGGTGAGCAGGTCACGGCTGGCGTCGCGCTCCAGCGCGTACGCCGGGCCGACGATGGCGCGCAGCTCGTCGTGGCCACGGTCGAAGAACGCGGCGGCGAACGTCTCGGCGGCGCCGTGGCGGGGCGTCTGGGTCAGCGGCTGGTGGTAGCCGTAGCCGGCGAACACCTCGTCGGCGCCCTGCCCGGACTGCGCCACCTTCACATGCCGCGCCACCTGCTCTGAGAGCAGGTGGAAGGCGACCACGTCGTGGCTGCCCATCGGCTCGGTCATGGCCAGCACGGCCCCTCGTACGGCGGGCGTCAAATCGTCGTCGGCGAGCCGGATCCGGTGGTGGTCGGTGTCGTACGCGCGGGCCACCAGGTCGGAGTAGTGGAACTCGTCGCCGGACTCGTCGCCCCGGCTGTCGAAGCCGATGCTGAACGTGCGCAGGTGCTCCTGGCCGGCCTCGGCGAGCAGCGCCACGATGAGGCTGGAGTCCAGACCGCCGGAGAGCAGCACCCCGACCGGGACGTCGGCGACCAGCCGTCGGCGTACGGCCGTGCGCAGCGCGTCGGAGATGGCGGCCCGCCAGTCGGCGGCGTCCATCCCGGCGTCGGACGGCTCCCGCACGTAGTCGGGCTGCCAGTACACCTGCTCACGGCTGCGCCCGTCGGCCTCGATCACCCGCACCGTGGCGGGCGGCAGCTTGCGGACGCCGCGCAGCACGGTCCTGGGCGCCGGCACGATGGAGTGCCAGGACAGGTAGTGGTGCAGCCCCACCGGGTCGATGCCGGTGTCGACGTCGCCGGCCCGCAGCAGCGCGGGCAGGGTGGAGGCGAACCGGAGCCGCCCGGGGGCCTCGGCGAGGTAGAGCGGTTTGATGCCGAGCCGGTCGCGGGCCAGGACGAGCCGCCGCCGGGGCCGGTCGACCAGCCCGATCGCGAACATGCCGACCAGGTGGTCGACGAAGCGTTCACCCCAGTGGGCGTACGCCACCAGGATCACCTCGGTGTCGCTGGTGGATCCGAAGGAGTACCCGGCGTTCCGCAGCTCCTCGCGCAGCTGCGGGTAGTTGTAGATGCACCCGTTGAAGACCAGCGCCAGGCCCAGGTCGTCGCGCACCATCGGCTGGCCGCCGGCATCGGACAGGTCGATGATGGTCAGCCGCCGGTGCCCGAGGAGCACCCAGTCGTCGGCGTACAGGCCCTCGTCGTCCGGGCCGCGCGAGCGCATCGCCTCGGTCATCCGGGTGACCGCCGCCGCGTCGGGCGGCCGGCCGTCGAAGCGCACCTCCCCGCTGATCCCGCACATCAGGCGGGGTGGCGGTGGTTCAGGGCAGACATGAGCGCCTCCTGTCACGTCTCCCCGGCTGGTGGTGGCGGGGGTCCGGCGAACGAACGGGGCGGCTGGCTACCCGCGCGCGGGGCGGTTATGCGCGCAGGGTGCGCAGGATGCGGGCCAGCTCGGCGCGGTCGGCGTCGGGGAGGTGGCCGAAGAAGCGGTCCGCCTCGGCGCGGCGGGCGGCCCGGATGGCGGCGCTGACGCGGGTGCCCTCGTCGGTGAGCGCGACCAGGGTCGCCCGGCGGTCGGCCGGGTCGGGTCTCCGTTCGACGAGCCCTCGGGCCTGAAGGTCGTCGACGACCTCGGTGGCCGAGCGGGGCGCGATGTGCAGGTGCTCGGCGAGCGTGCCGGGGCGTACCTCACCGTGACGGCCGAGCACGCCGAGCGCCCGGGACTGGCTGGGGGTGACGTCCCACGGCGCCAACGACTCCCGGGTCTGTCGGCGCAGACGGGACGCGACCGCCCAGAACGTCTCGGCCAGGCTCTCGTCGCCGCTGTCGGTGGTGTCCTCGGTCACCGGAATACGGTAGCAGCCGATACTGTTGTTCCCTCATGTTGAGGTAACCTCAGCATATCGCCTCCGGAAGGAGTTCCCCCTTGGAACCCACCCCGATGGGCCGCGACCGCGGCCACCGCACCGTCAGCGCCGAGGAGAAGACGCAGGCCCGCCAGGTGTCCCTGCGCCGCATCGGCCGCCTGTTCACCCCCCACCGACCCGCGCTGGCCATCGTCACCGCGATCATCGTGCTCTCCTCGGTCGTCGCGATGGCCAGCCCGTTCCTGCTGCGTGCCGTGATCGACCGTGCCCTTCCGCAGGGCGACGTGACCCTGCTGGTCTGGCTGGTCCTCGGCATGGTCGCCGTGGCCGCCGTGACCGCCGCCCTCGGCGTCGTCCAGACCTGGATCTCCACCCAGGTCGGGCAGCGGGTCATGCACCGGCTGCGCACCGACGTGTTCAGCCACCTTCAGCGGCAGTCGCTGGGCTTCTTCACCCGCACCCGCACCGGCGAGGTGCAGTCGCGCATCACCAACGACATCGGCGGCATGCAGTCGGTGGTCACCTCCACCGCCACCGCCGTCGCGGCCAACCTCACCACAGTGGTCGCCACCGCCGTCGCCATGGTCGCGCTCTCCTGGCAGCTCTCCCTGGTCTCGCTCGTGGTGCTCCCGCCGGCCATCTGGCTGACCCGCCGGGTCGCCCGGATGCGCCGCGAGATCACCGACCAGCGCCAGCGCGAACTCGCCGACCTCAACGTCACCGTCGAGGAGGGGCTGTCGGTCAGCGGCGTGCAGCTCGCCAAGACCCTCGGCACCGGCCCCGCCCTGATCGACCGGTTCACCGCCTCGTCGACCCGCCTCGTCGACCTGGAGCTGCGCAGCGAGCTGGCCGGCCGCTGGCGGATGGCCTCGATGAGCATCATCTTCGCCGCCGTACCGGCAGTGATCTACCTCGCCGCCGGCCTGCCCGGCACCGCCGGCACGCTGAGCATCGGCACCCTGGTCGCCTTCACCGCCCTGCAGGGCGGCCTGTTCCGGCCACTGATGGGCCTGCTCAACGTGGGCGTGTCGCTGACCGCCTCGCTGGCGCTGTTCGCCCGGATCTTCGAATACCTCGACCTGCCGGTCGACGTGGCCGACCCCGCCGAGCCGGTCCGCCTCGACCCCGCCCGGGTCCGCGGCCACCTGCGCCTTGCGGACGTCACCTTCGGCTACCCCGGCAGCGACACCGCCGCCCTCGCCGGCATCACCCTCGACGTGCCCGCCGGCACCAGCCTCGCCCTCGTCGGCGAGACCGGCTCCGGCAAGAGCACCCTCGCCGGACTGGTCAGCCGCCTGCACGACCCGACCGCCGGCCGCATCACCATCGACGGCGTCGACCTGCGCGACCTGCGACTGACCGACCTGGCCGCGATCGTCGGCGTCGTCAGCCAGGAGACGTACCTGCTGCACACCACCGTCCGGGAGAACCTGCGCTACGCCCGGCCGGACGCCACCGACGCCGAGATCGAGGCCGCCGCCCGCGCCGCCCAGATCCACGACCTCATCGCCGGCCTCCCCGACGGGTACGACACGATGGTCGGCTCCCGCGGGCACCGCTTCTCCGGCGGCGAGAAGCAACGACTCGCCATCGCCCGTACGCTGCTGCGCGACCCGCGCATCCTGGTCCTCGACGAGGCCACCAGCGCGCTGGACACCGAGACCGAGCGAGCCGTCCAGCGGGCGTTCGACGTGCTCTCCAAGGGTCGGACGGTGCTCACCATCGCGCACCGGCTCTCCACCGTCCGCGCCGCCGACCAGATCGCCGTCCTCGACCACGGCCGCATCGTCGAGACCGGCACCCACCAGAGCCTGCTCGATCACGACGGCCGCTACGCCACGCTGGCCGCGTGAGCCCCCGTTGCTCCCTTGCTCCCTTGCTCCCTTGATCGTTGGCGGCTGGGCGACATGACACGCCGACAGCTTCGCTGCTGAGGTGCCACCGATCATCGCGGGCTAGCAGAACGTGGGCGCACGTGGGGGTTTTCCACATGAGGAGTGCTGTCCACAGAGGCCGACGGGGGTCCTTGCGGCCCTCGGGGGCGGAGCCGCACGGTGCGTGGTGTGAACTCGGTGCTGCGGGAACTGGTGAAACGGTCCGGAGGGCTGGTCACCCGCGCGGCGGTGACGCAGGTGGTGCCGGAGTGGGCGCTGGAGCATGCCTGCCGCGGCGGTGAATTGGTACGGGTGCTGCCGGAGGTCTTCGTGGCGGCGCACCTGGTGGACAGTCGGCCGGGCATCCCGGTCCTGAATCAGCTCGACCCGGGCGTGGCCCCGCTCGCGGCTCTCGCGTGGGCACGGGGGTGCGCGACACTCAGCCATGTCAGCGCGCTCGCCGCATGGGGCCTGCACGCGCCGACTGCCAACGAGCCACTGCACCTCAGCGCACCGATCAACGCTGGCCTACGGACGCGCCCGGGAGTGGTGGTGCACCGACGCAGGGGCCTCGTCATCGAGCCGCCGCACGTGGTCGTCCGCAGAGGGCTGACGGTGACCCGTCTTGAGCAGACCATCGTCGACTCGTGGCCGATCCTGCCGTCCGCCGAGCGACGGGCGCCGGTGATCCGGGCGGTCAACGACTGGCTGACCACCCCGGAGCGGCTGGCGGTCGCCCTCAGCAGCGAGCCGAAGCTGACCGACCGGGCAGCGTTGCGGATCCTGCTGACCAGGCTCGGCGAGGGATGCCGTAGCCCGCTGGAGATCTGGGGCCACGAGCACGTGTTCACCGGCCCGACCATGCCGGAGTTCCGCCGGCAGGTGCCGGTGCGTCTCGGGCGCCGCACCGTGTACCTCGACATGTACGCCGAGCGGGAACGGGTCAACATCGAACTCGACGGCTCCACCACCCATGGCGACCCCCGCCAACGGGAGGCCGACCTGCGCCGGGACGCTCTGTTGGCGACCGTCGGAATCCTGGTGGTCCGCTTCGCCCATCGCCGGCTGGTCAACGAGGCCGACGACGTACGCCGGGAGACCCTGGCGATCCTCGCGACGCGCCGGGATCTGTGGCCGCCCGTGATCGGTGGCAGCTGAGCGATTCGACACGCCGCGTGCCGTTCTGCTGAGCTGCCACCGATCGGGGCGGCGCGGTGTCAGGCGGGCAGCACCGGCAGACCTGGGTCGTGCATGCGTCGGTGGGTCGGGCACACCCACAGGAACTCCCCGGTGGACGTCAGCACCCGGCCGAGCCCACCAAACGTCCGTACGGCGTCCAACTCCATGAGCAGCACCTTGAACGAGCGCAGGGCGGCGCCCTGCGCCACGGTCAGGGCGTGCCGTGACTCGGGCGGCGCGGCCAGCGCGTCCTCGGCGAGCGACGTGGGCAACGAGTCGATCAGACTCTTCATCAGGTCCAACTCCCGCTGCGCGTGCTCCAGGTTGGGCGCGACGTAGCCGGCCACCGAGGCCGCCACCGGATACACGAGGCGCAGGGTCTTGAACACCAGGTTCAGGTACGGCGCGGCCTTCTCCAGCCAGGCGCGCGGCTGGGTCAGCTCGTAGCTGGCCCCGTCCCAGGTGTGCCATTCGCCGGGCTGCTCGCACCAGAGGGTGATCCGGATCGACCGCTGCCCGAACGAGAGACGACGCCAGCCGATGGGCGGGATCGTGGCGACGGTGAACAGCCGCGGGCAGTCGGTCACCTCCGTGCCGACGGCCCGCACCAGTCGGCGCAGGTGGTGGGCCGTGTCCGCGGCGAACGACGCCGTCTCCGCCACATGGTCCCCGATCAGGCCGACCTCCTGGCTGAGGGTGCTGAGCCGTCGTTCCAGCCGGTTCAGCTCCGCGCCGAAGGGCTGCGGCGCCACGAAACCGGTCAGCAGGCCGGCGACGTCGTGGTCCTGCTGGCAGGTCAGGCAGGGAAGTACGACCTCCGGCCGGTTCGTCCCGGCCGCCGGGGTCACGTCGAACAGGCCGACGGACTGGACCGGGCCGGGACGCGTCGAACGCTCCCGGAACTTGATCAGCCCGTCGAGCGGAAAACGCCCGGTGCAGGCCACGCCGTCGGCGTCGCGGCTCGGGCACGGTACGAACAGCTTGAAGGGCAGGCCCGGCCAGCGCGTGGTGAGGAGGCGCTCCAGGCTGTCCCGCAGCACGTTGAAGAAGAGATCGGGCGACGGAGCGCGGACTTCGATGGCCAACCTGTGGTCGGCCTGCAACTCCACCAGCGCCTCGGACTGGTACGTGTCGATCGGATGGCGCAGGAACACGCCTCGCCGCCAGTGCCGACCCGTCGACGCGTCGTGGTGGCGGACGGTGATCCACGAGACCAGGCCCGGCGGCGCGCTCTCGCCGAGTTCACAGGTGAGCCGCAGCACCCGGATACCGTCCGGTACCGGCTGTGTCGCCTCCCACGGCAGCCGGGGGCGCTCGTACCGGACCAACTGGGCGATCAGGCTCCGGTCACCGTCGTTTAGCCGGTACGAGACGTCGAACTTCTCCATCAACCGCAGGAAGAACGGGTGGTGGACCGGGTTGTACGACAGGCCGTCGTCGCGCGGACGCCAGATGTGCCGCAGCTCGTGGTGTTCGAGGATTCCGTCGCCAGCCCGAACGCCGTGGTCCTCCAGCACGTGGCTGATCGCCTTCGTCAGCCACTCGGGGTTGAGGATCACGATGTCGCGCAGACCGTCGTCGTCGCCGTAGTAAATGACCTGGCCCAGGTCGTGCAGCAACTCGGCAAGGTGGACGACCTCGTCGTCGCGGACCCGGTGACGGCGGCAGATCGCGGCGAAGTCCTCGAAGGACATCTGCGGCTGGGCACCGGCCTGCGCCAGGATCTCGTCCCGGGCGCTGGCCCACCGGCGGCTGGTCAACTGGCCCATCTGCGGCAGCCGTGCCGCCTCGTCGCCGATGGCCCTCCGTAGCGCCGTGACGCCGCGGTTGGTTTCGCTGTCCACCGCGTACTGGCCCGCGATCATGCCCGGGAACAGCTCCCGCAGGCGCGGGAAGTCCAACTCCGGCCGCCGTTCGTCCGCGTGGGTGGCCACGATCATCACCGAGGCCTCCGTTCCCACCCGCAGTCGGATGCGGTGCAGCCAGCCCTCCACCTCGCCCTGCTCCTGGCCCTCGCGTGGGTGCCAGACGAGCAGGTAGATGGCGCGTCGACTGAAGAAGAACTGGTGGGTCACCCGGTAGATCTCCTGGCCACCGAAGTCCCAGGTGCGCAGCGTCAACGTCTCGTTCAGGAACGGGTGCGGCAGAACCAACTCCCGGATCTGAATGCCGTGCGTTGTCGGACGCCCCTTCACGAACTGCTCGCCGTTGAGCGCGCCCACCAGCGACGTCTTGCCGACGTTCCCCTCGCCCACCAGCAGGATCTTGGCCTCGTACTGCGGAGCCCCGTCCCCCAGGCTCTGCAGGTACGCCCCCAGCGCGGCGTCCCCACGACGCAGCGTCTCGATCAGGGCCTGGTCCAGCGGGTTGTCGTCGAGCCGGATCGTCAGCTGACCCCGGATCAGCAGCGGCGCGAGACTCGTCGGGAGGGTCTTGAGCAGGTTGCCCCGCAGGTCGAGCAGTTGCAGATCGGGCAGCGCACCAAGCTCCTCGGGCAGGACCGTGAGCCGGTTTCCGCCGAGATCCAGCTCGCGGAGGCGCTTCAGCTCGCCGATCTCGCGCGGGAGGTTGCTCAGCCTGTTTCCAGCGAGGTCCAGCTTCTCCAGCTGCCCCAGAGCGCCGATCTCGGGCGGTAGCCTGCGGATCTCGTTGCCGTACAGGGACAGCACCTCAAGCTCGGTCCGCTCCAGCAGGTCCGCGGGGACCGATGAAATGCCCGTCCGGCCCAGGTTCGCTACCGTCTTCATCGGTTGTCCGTCCTGTGCGACATCGGTGACCGACCACCACTATGGACGGCGGGTGCCACCGCGACGTCCCTCAATCAGGTCACGTTTCCCGACCGGCAGCAGGACGGACAGTGCCCCCTCGTCGCGTCCCGTCCGCCGGCGGCGGGTTGGCACAGCCCACCCCGGTACGGCAGCCTCGGCGTCGTGGGCACGTTCCTGACGCAGCTTCCGGCGCTCCTCGGTGTGTTGGTCGGCACCTTGGGCACGATCCTCGCCACCTCGCTCGCCGACCGCGCGCGCTGGCGTCGTAGCCAGAACGTGCGCTGGGACGAGCGACGCCTCGACGCGTACGTCGAGTTCGCGCACGCCCTCAAGGAGAGTCACGCGGTGGCGTTGCGGATGACGGCCCACCTGCGGCCTGGGTCGCACAGCCACCCGATCGACCGGGAGGAGGGCCTCGCCCGGCTCGCCGAGTCGGACGCGCGGCGCACCATCGTCTGGGAGAACCTGCTGCTTCTCGGCGACGAGCCCACGGTGCTCGCCGCCGCGGCCTGGCGGGACGCGATCTGGCAGTTGGAGCGGCTGGCCCGGGGGATCGTCCAAGTTCCGGAAGACATCTCGGCACAACTGGACAGGGTCAACGAGGCCCGGGACGGCTACTACCGGGCGGCCCGACGGAGCCTCGGCGTCCGGGGCGGCTCGGTGGAGCAGTCGGCCGCGCTACGTCAGGCGCTCGCCGGCCGGACGACCGTACCGGCCGAGAGCGCCGTACGCGTCGACGACGTGTGACGAACCGTGGAGGGGATCTCCCCGGTGCCGTTCGGAGTCCGGAGACCGGCGAGTTGTACGAAGACCTCGCGTTTGACGGTCGCGTCGCCTCGGCGGTCGAGGACGTAGCCCGTCAACCAGACCCAGCCCTCGTACGTCGGCTGGTTCGACACCGACACGACGCGGAAGGTCAGGGCGCGGTCCCCGGAAAACTGCACCGAGGCTCGACCGTCGATGACGAGAAGGTCGCCGGGGGAGGGGCGCGCGGTCACCAGTGGCCGGAGTTGGGATGCTGCTCGTGCGGCGGCCGGCACTCCCGCGCGTGCATGGTCTGCCAGTCCCGTAGTGCCCGTCCGAGCCGGTCGTTCTCCCGGCTGAGCAGCCGTACCGTCTCGTTGAGCATGCCCAGCTCATCGGCCACCCGGGCTTGGAACTCGCGTACCTCCACGGGGTCGACGCCGCGCCGATGCGCGGCGAACTCGCGGGTCCGCACCTCGTACGGGGTCAACCGGGCCGCGTAGCCGGCGGGGTAGGGCCGGCCACCTCGATACACCTGAGCCACGACAGTCCTTTCTGAGAGCAGGCGGGAGCGCGAGATCGCGGTGGTGGGGTCGGGACGGGCACACGCACCCGCCCCGACCGAGGGGATGAGCCGCACTCGTTGCCACGCGAGGACCGGCTCCGCTCCAACATATCTAGACATGCTAGTTAAGTCAACGCTGCTTGTTAGGTGCGTCGCGGTGTGATCAAATCGGGTTGCCACGCGAGGAGTGCCATGCGAGAAGTGCCGGATTACTGGCGCATCGCCGATGATGTGATCGCCGATGTCAGGTCGAAGAAAGTCAAGCCGGGGGACAAGCTGCCCTCTATCGCTGAACTACGTGTGCGATACGACGTCAGCCACGGGACTGTGCAGATGGCCTACGCCCGGTTGGAGGCGCTGCGGGTGATCCGGCGGCAGCAGGGCAAGGGCGTTTTCGTGACCGACCCGAAGACCTGGATGCGCGAGCCGTAGGTGGCGTGGGACATCTCGGAACACGCCGCGTACGCGGGCGGCCTCGCCACACGGGTGGCTGAGCTGCGACGGCGTTTCCCCGACGCGTTCGTGACGTGCGATGTCGAGGGTGCGTTCGCCGGGCCCGAACTCATCTGCTGGAACGCCCGCCCGGAGGAGATCTGGGTGTGGGTGTTCGAGCCCGACGATGCTGCGGGAGTACGGCGAGCCCAGTCCCGGCTGGAACAGCTCCTCGCGGCTCCGCACGAGTTGACCAGCGTCGTGGACAAATCCGTGGTCGCCGGCCCGAACGACGTCTTCGAGAAGGGCTCTGTCACGGCGTCCAGTTACATCGACGTGGACGGGCGGATCGAGGTCCGGAACGGGCCCGGAGACGGTATCCAGCTGTTCCGGGCGTTCGACATCGAGGGTTTCGACGACACCGCGGAACGGGTCGCGATCAACCTGGCGCTCGGCGCCGCCTACAAGGCGGATCGGGACTCCCGGAAGGCATTGGGTTTCCGGTACGACCGGCCCTCTCCGCGTTTCCGGGAAGATGACGAACGGCATTGACACATATCGCTTGGCATCCCATGGTCGATGGATTCATCCCTCCGTCGAAGGGCCGCAGGATGCTCAGCAGTGAACACCGGTACGTCATCGTCGGGGCGGGGCCCGCCGGCCTTCAACTGAGCTACTACCTCCAGCAGCACGGTGCCGACTACCTGACGCTGGAGAGTGGCGACGAGCCCGGCGGCTTCTTCCGGCGGTTCCCGCGCCACCGCCGGCTCATCTCGCTGAACAAGGTGCACACCGACAGCGCCGATCCGGAGATCCGCCTGCGCTGGGACTGGAACTCGCTGCTCAACGACTCCCCGGACCTGCTGTTCCCGCGCTTCAGCGAGGAGTACCTGCCGGCCGCTGACGACCTGGTGCGCTACCTCGCCGAGTTCCAGCGGGTCCATGCGCTCAACATCCGGTTCGGCACGACGGTCGAGCGGCTCACCCGGACCGGTGACGGCTTCGTCGTGGGCACCGACCAGGGAGAGGTGCGCGCGCGTTGCCTGGTCGTCGCGACCGGCTGGGGCCGGCCCTTCGTGCCGGCCATCAAGGGCATCGAGCATGCCATCGGGTACGAGGACATGGTCGTCGACCCCACGGCGTACGACGGTCAGCGGGTCCTGATCATCGGTAAGGGCAATTCGGCTTTCGAGACCGCGTCGGCCATCCTCGGCCGAGCGTCGATGGTGCACCTCGCCAGCCGGCAGCCCCTGCGACTGGCGTGGAACACCAAGCACCCCGGGGACGTGCGTGGTCAGTACGGCGCGATCCTCGACAGCTACCAGTTCAAGACGCTGCACTCGGTGTTGGACTGCACGATCGACGAGATCCGGCCCGTCGACGGTCGGTTCCGGGTGTCGATCACGTACACCCACGCCGAGGGGGAGACCGCCGAACTGGACTACCACACGGTGCTGCGGTGCACCGGGTTCCGGATGGACACGACGATGTTCGACGAGACGTCCCGACCCGAGATGGTGCGCGAAGGCCGCATGCCCGGCCTACGCCCCGACTGGCAGTCCAGCACCATCGACGACCTGTACTTCGCCGGCACGATCGCCCAGGCGCGGGACGCGAAACACGCGTCGTCGCCGTTCATCGACGGCTTCCGGTACAACCTCCGGACGTTCACCCGGATCCTGCGGGAGCGCTACGAGGGCGTGCCGCTGGCGTACGCCACGACGCCGGCCGACGCCGTGTCGCTGACCAAGCTGATGCTCGACCGCGTCAACTGGTCCTCGGCGTTGTGGACCCAGTTCGAGTACCTCTGTGACGTCTTCGTCCGTGACGACGCCACCGGCGACATCCACCACTACGAGGACCTGCCGGAGGACTACGCCGTGGAGCGGTTCGCGGCGGCCACGCAGTGGTACACGCTCGCGTTGCGGTGGGGCCGCGACGACTACGGCGACGTCTTCGCCATCGACCGGCACCCGACCCCCGACCGGGCCCGAGAGAGCGCCTTCATCCACCCGGTGATCCGGCGTTACCGCGGCACGGAACTCGTCCACGAACAGCACCTGCTGGAGGATCTGCTCGCCGAGTGGCGACGCCCGGACCGACACGTCGAGCCGTTGGTCGGGTTCCTGACCGGGGACCTCACCAACGGATCATGATCTCGTCGAGGGGTTTGCGGGCCAGATCGGGGACGTGGGCGTCCGGGGTGGGATAACCGACGGGCATCACGACGTACGGGCGCTCCTCCGCAGGTCGCTCGCACACCTCGTTGAGGAACCGCATCGGGCTGGGCGTGTGGGTCAGTGTGACCAGGCCGGCGTGGTGCAGCGCGGTGATCAGCAGGCCGACCGCGATGCCGACGGACTCCTTGACGTAGTACGGCTTGGGGCTGTGCGGCCCCTGGTGCACCTCGAATACGACGATGACGGCCGGTGCGGTCTCCAGGAACGGCTTGCGCCAGTCGGTGCCGAGCCCGGCGATCGCACCCAGCCACTCCGGCGAGGCGCGGCGGTCGTAGAACGCCCGTTCCTCGGCCTCGGCGGCCTCGCGCAGCCGGCGTTTGCGGGCCGGGTCGGTCAGGACGACGAACCGCCACGGCTGCACGTTGGCGCCGCTGGGCGCGGTCGACGCCGCCCGGATCGCGGCCTCGACGACCCCGTCGGGCAGCGGGTCACTGGCGAAGTCCCGCACCGACCGGCGCTGCGCCATCCGCTGAGCGAACGCCTCCGCCTCGCGCACCATGTCGGCCGGCGGTCGGCGGTGGTGCTGGACGGGGACCCTGGGTACCAGGTCGGTGTCGTTCACCTGTGGCCTCCCTGATGAAACTGTGCCGGTCTCCGGTCCCTCCAGCATCGCGGAGCCGACGCCGCCTGTCGTTACGCAGGCGTGCCTTGTTCACAGGTGGGCAGGTCGGGGGCGGTCCGGCTGACGAGCTCGTCGACCACGTCAGTCAGACGTCCGCGCACCGCCTGGGCGGCACGCTGACGGGTCGCGCCGTCGCCGTCCGCGGCGAGCCACTTCAGCCAGCCCTCCACCCGTTCGCGGTCACCCGCCGCGTCCAGCGCCGGGCGGGCGCGCTCGACCAGCCGCTCGGCCAGGGCCGCCGCGGGCAGCAGCCGGCCCGTACCGACGTCGACGCCGTGGCCGCCCATCCCGTCGCGGGCGGCCCGCCAGTACGCGAGTCGCAGCAGCTCGGGAGCCAGCCGCGGGCCCTCGTCGCCCCGGTCGACGGCCTCCCCGGCGGCGACCACCAGGGCCCGCACCAGGGCCGCGAGCGCCGCGGACTCGGCGGCGGTGACGGGCACGTCGGCCACCCGTACCTCAAGCGTGGGGTGGTGTGTGGACAGGCGCAGGTCCCAGAAGATCGTGCCGTGGTCGACCAGCGCGCCGGCGTCGAGGAGCATGTCCACGTGGTCGTCGTACTGCCGGGCGGACGTCAGGTACGGCGGCGGGCCGGCCACCGGCCAGCGCCCCCACGTGACGCTGCGCCAACTCGCGTAGCCGGTGTCGCGCTCCGCCCAGTAGGGCGAGTTGGCGCAGAGGGCGAGGAACACCGGCAGGTGTGCGCGCAGGTG
The DNA here is from genome assembly GCF_040608335.1 of Micromonospora sp. NPDC005194. Classification (NCBI taxonomy): domain Bacteria; kingdom Bacillati; phylum Actinomycetota; class Actinomycetes; order Micromonosporales; family Micromonosporaceae; genus Micromonospora; species Micromonospora sp. NPDC005194. The sequence goes on from NZ_JBEXIA010000009.1 coordinate 119,225, forward strand.
GTTGCCGATCAGCACGGCCCGGTCCCGGTCGGGCTGCTGCACGTGGACGTGCACGGCGCAGATCGCCAGCTCGTCGTGCAGCCCACGGAAGGTGGCGGTGCCCCGATCCTGCCGCGGCCCCTCGGTGAGCGGCGGCGGCACGGCACGGCCCAGCACCGGCGAGCCGCTGGCGATCACCCGCAGACCCGCCGAACGGGCCGCGGTCTGGATGGCGGCCCGGCCCTCGACGAGCTGCGCGGCGAGGTCGTCGAGGCTCTGGCACGGGTCGGTGCGGGTCTCGATCTGCAACCTGGTGATCTCGCCGCCGACCCGAGGGCCGAGCGTCGCTCGCGCGCCGTCGACGACGGTGGCCGCCTCCGGTACGACCTCGCCCCGGTCGGCGTCGACGACGAGGAATTCCTCCTCGACGCCGAGCGGGGGAATGAGCGATTCCGAGTGCTGTCCCGTAGGCATGCCGAAGCCCACCCCTCGCTGCCGGTCACGCACCGGCGAGAAGCACGTTACGGGATGTCGTCGATGAGTCGCGGCCCGAAATAATCCATCGTGGACAGCGCGTCGACGAGTCCGGCGAGCAGCGCCGTCCGTTCGGGCATCCGGTCGAGGCAGACGTACTCGTCGGCGGCGTGCGCTCCGCCACCGACCGCACCCAGGCCGTCGAGGGTCGGTACGCCCAGCGCGGCGGTGAAGTTGCCGTCGGACGCGCCAGCGGCGTACGCGCCGGTCAGGCGCGGGATGCCCAGCCGGCGGGCGATCGACTGGGCCACCTCCAGCAGTGGCCGCGCGAGCTCCGGAGCCATCGGGTAGCGGTTGATCCCACCCTGCACGGCCAACGTCGCCTCGGGCAGGAACGGGACGAGCCCGCGAATGGCGTGGTCGACGCGTTCGAGTTCGTCCCTCGTCCAGGCCCGGACGTCGACGGCCACGCTGGCGCGCTCGGGCACCGTGTTCGTCGTGGTGCCGGCGGAGAGCACTGTCGGTGTGACGGAGGTGCCGCCGCTGTCGGCCGCGCCGAGCGCGCCCAGGCTGAGAACCTGGTGGGCGACCTCGACGGTGGCGTTGACTCCGCGCTGGGGTTCGACGCCGGCGTGGGCCGCCCGACCCGAGACGGTGAGGCGGTAGACCGAGCCACCCTTGCGGGCCACCTTCAGGTGCCCGTCCGGGGTGGCCGCCTCGCAGACGAGAACCGCGCCCGAGCGGCGCGCCGCACGCTCGATCAGGTGCCGCGACGTGCCGGACCCGCTCTCCTCGTCGCAGGTCAGCAGCACGCCGACCGCCGAGGTGTCCTCGATCAGGCTCAGGGCCGTGAACATCTGCACGATGCCGGCCTTCATGTCGCACACACCGGGCCCCGTCGCCACGTCCCCGCGGACGGCGAAGGGCCGGGACCGGATCGTGCCCACCGGAAAGACGGTGTCGAAGTGCCCAAGCAGCAGCACGCGCTGGTCGACGGCCGGCCACAGCAGGTGCGGCAGGCCGTCGATCACGACCCGGTGGGCGGGCCGGCCGAGCACGTCCTCCCCCCAGTCGGCGAGCAGGTCGGCACAGGACTCCAGCTCAGGCAGCGAGCCCGGTGCCGACTCGCAGGAGACGAATGTGCTCAGTCGGTCGACCATGTCAGCTCGGAGCCGCTGGGCGGCGTCGAGCAGGAAGCGGGGACGGTCCATCGATCCCTCCAACCGCACGGCCGACGGGCTTCATCAGGCGTGCCCGTCGACCATCGCAGGGGGATCGGGGTGCGGTCACCCGTGGTTGTGCTCAGACTGCCGGTGTACGAGCCGCGGACCCGTAGCCGACGTCGACGATCCGGTGTGCCATCCCGGCGTAGGCCTCCTGGCCCTCGGGCGCGAACGTGCCGAGCCCGTCGACGTACCGGTTGAACATGCAGAACGCGGCGGCGATCAGGACGGTGTCGTGGATCTCCAGGTCGGTGGCGCCCTCGGCGCGGGCGTCGGCGACCAGTTCGGTGGTGACGTTGCGGCCACTGATCTGCACCGCGCCGGCGATGCGCAGCAGCGCCCGCAGCTTGGCCGAGATGGGGGCGGTGTCGAGATCCGCGCGTACCTGGTCGACGAGGGTCATGCCCTCATCGAGCTGCGCGGCGGCGAACGCCGAGTGCGACGCGCAGCAGAAGGTGCACTCGTTGCGCCCGGAGACGTACGCGGCGATCAGCTCGCGCTCGCCGCGCGGGAGCGTGTGCGGGGCGCGCAGCAGCACCTCGGCCAACTCGTTGAGCGGCTTCGCCGTCTCCGGACGGTACCGCATCGGGCCGGTGACGCCGGGAAACTCCTTCTCGTCGATCCCCAGATCGATGTGCGCCATGGTGATCTGCCCTCCAGCCGTGAACCGGCCCGACCGGGAGGACGCCTCTGCCGGCGACGACTGCCCGTGCGGGGCGACGTGACAGGCGCCGCGCAGCCACGATCTCATCCCGTCCGACGAACGTCTTTCTTCATTCATGCTCTTTCCCACGACCGACCCGGACGGCGCGGCGACGGCCGGGCAGGCCCCGACGGATCACCACCGCATACCACGGGGATCCGCGGAGTGGTGTGCTGTCCACAGGCTCCTGCACTGTCCACAGCGGTGCCCGCACAGGCAATGGTCGACGGCTCCGTGCGGCACGGTCGGGCCCGTGGATTCGCGACTGCGTGCCCTGTTGGTTCGGGGCGGTGGGCTGTGCACCTGGTCAGAAGTGGTGCGAGTGGCACCCGAGTGGACGATTCAGGCCGCCCGGCGGGCGGGTCGGTTGGCGCGCCCGCTGCCCGGGGTCTACCTGGACGCCGCCCTGATCCGGAGCACGGGCGTGGACGTGCCGATCCTGGCCCGGATCGAGCCCGAGCTGGCACGCCGGGCAGTCCTCGCGTACGCCGACGGCCGCGGCGCGCTCGGCCGACTGACCGCGCTCGACGTGTGGGGCCTACGCCGCCAGCCACCTGGTGAGCCGGTACACCTCGATCTGCCCGCCGGATCGGGCCTGCGGGGTCGGCCGCATCTCGTGGTGCGCCATCGCGCCGGGTTCGCGGTCGGGCCGCCGCAGGTGGTGGTACGGGGTGGGTTGCCGGTGACGCGGCTCGACCGGACCCTGGTGGACTGTTGGCCGCTGCTGCCACCGGTCGACCGCGCCGGGCCCCTCATCAGGGCGGTCAACGACCGGCTCACCACGCCACAGCGGCTCGTCGTCGCCCTGGCCGACGTGCCCCGGTTGGCCGATCGCGCGGCGCTGCGCGGTCTGCTGGATCGGCTCGCCGCCGGTTGCCGTAGCCCGCTTGAGATCTGGGGTCACGACCACGTCTTCACGGGTCCGGGTATGCCCACCTTCATCCGGCAGGCGCGGGTACGGGTCGGTGCCCGAACCATCTACCTCGACATGTTCGCCGAGGCGGAGCGCGTCAACGTCGAACTGGACGGTGCCACCACCCATGGCGATCCGGTCGAACGCGAGGTCGACCTCCGCCGCGACGCCCTGCTGGCCACCAGGGGAATCCTCGTCGTCCGCTTCACCCACCGCCGCCTCCTGGCGAACCCCGCCGAGGTCCGCCAGCAGACCCTGGCAATCCTCGCCAGCCGCCGCGCTCGCTCATGATCACTTGATGCTGACTAGTTTTCCGGAGCCCCTGACAACTGCTCAGCATCAAGTGATCATGAGCGGGATGCGGTGCTACTCGGAGGTGGACGAAAGGATGCTAGCCAGCCGGGCCAGCGTTGGCGTTCATGGCAGAACGCGCGGATCGGGAACAATCGGCATGAAGGTCTATGCCGACCCGATCAAGATTTGGTAGCGCGGAGATGAAGAAGTTCGCCGATCCACCGCGCGGCCTCCCGCTGGGCGGCGAGCAGGTGCTGGCGGGCGTCGGCCACCTCCTGGTCGGCGTCCGCGTCGAGGTGGTCGCCCAGGATCGTCGTCCACCGTCGGCTCAGCTCCTCGGCGTACGTCGCCCTGCGCAACTGTTCGTCGAACTGGTACTCCAGTTTCACCATCCGGTCGACGTGCGGCTGGAGCGCCGGCATGATCCGCTCGTCGAGCCGGACGGCGGCGTCGGGTCGGCAGGTGATGAGGACGTCACCGCGCTGGTAGCGCCACTCGGGATCGTCGGCGAGCGCCCGCTGCAACGCCACCTCCAGATCGGCTGCCCGGTGCGGCGGCAGGTCCCGGGCGGCGTCGGCGGCGAGCCGGGTCAGCCGTTGGATGGCGTTCGGTTGGAAGTACTGCACGTACCAGCTCAAGACCTCGGCGCGCAGGCTCGCCGGTGACGACCAGGCGAACGTGGCGCGGACGTAGAACGAGTACACGTACCCGCGCGAGGGGACCGCGATCAGCCGGGGCGCGTCACGCTGTTCGATGAGCGGGCCCGGCGGGGACGGTCCGACCCCGGCCCCGACGGGCGCCTCGTCCTGGAGCGCGGCCACCAGCCGATCCCACGTCCGCGCCCACCACCGCCAACCCCGGACACTCACGTCCCGGGCGATGGTCAGCCCACGGATGCCCCGCCGACGCCACAGGTCCGCGGGCCTCGGCCTCTCCTTGGGAGCGTCCGTCATGGCACCCCTTCACGGTCACCGATCCGCATGTCACGCTAACAACCGATGACCGATATGCCCGTAGCCGCGCCGATAGCCCCAGGTCGGGTCCGCGTCGGGATGCTCGCGCTGCCCCCGCTGGTGGGGGGACCGATGGTCCGGGGTTCATCGAGCATTGTGGAGCAGTTGGGGTGCGCGGGCTGTCGCTGACGGCCGGCAACGGCGAGACTGACTCCGGTCCGCCAATCACGCGGATCGATGCATCGGATGGTCTGGAGGCAGCCTGTGTCCACCCTCGTGTCCCCGCTGGCCACGCTCGGCGCGATCCGCCGGCGTACCACCACCCTCGCCCTGCTCCTCACCATGGTCGCCGCCGCGCTGGTCGGCCCGTCCGTGGTGGCCCCACGGCTGACCGACTCCGCGTCGGCGGCGGTCTACAGCTCCTGCACCGTCAGCCGCTGCGCGGACGCGCGCACCGCACGCTCCGGCTGGTCCGCCAAGGGCTTCCCGACCAGCCGCGGCTGGTACTCCTGGAGCGGCGGGCTGTCCAACTTCGCCGGCGGCCGGTTCTACAACAACGAGGGTCAACTGCCCACCAACGCCACCTACTACGAGTACGACGTGTACCCGCGTACCCAGGGCGCTGCCCGCGACGCGTACCGGATCGTGGTGAATCGCAGCAGCGGCGCCACCTGGTTCTCGCCCAACCACTACACCGACTTCTACCGGCTCTGACCGACCCGAGGGCCGGCCGGTCGCACTCGGCCGGCCCTCGAGGCGTCGCCCCGGCCGGATCGGGAGGCACGTACGGAATGTCGCGGTCGGTGACGGCCGGCGGGGTGGTTACTCCAATGAGCGTTATGACTCTGAGGAATGAATATGACTCTGAGGTATGTCGCTCTCACGAGTGACCGGGGCCGGACGGTGCCGGGCGCGCCGGATCGTGCCTCCCGCCGAGACAACGCCAGCCCGGCCGCGCCGAGGAGAGCCAGCCGACGGGCCGAGGACAGCTAGGCCGAGGACAGTCAGGCCGAGGACGGTCAGTCGACAAGCCGCCGCTGACTGTGTGGGTGCTCAGTTCCCGACAGTCCGGCCCTCGCCGAGGCGCGGTGACGGTGGTGGTGACGCTCGGGTGACGGCCCCTTCGCGATCCTCGTGCCCAGCCGGGCGGCGTGCCCTGGCAGGGGCAGCGGGGAGGCCGGTGCGGTGGACTTCGTCGACGGGGTGCTGGTGCGGTTGGCCGATCCGGGCACCCGCGCCGCCGTCTTCGACGACGCGTCGCTGGCCCACCTGGTCGAGGCCGCGTACGACACCGAGGCGATGCCGGTCGCGCCCCCGTACGCGGCGGTCTTCGACGAGCTGACCCTCGGCTTCGCGTCCGCGCCCGCGACGCTGGCCGAGGGGGAGTGGCTGGGCTCCGGCGGCACCACCCGTACCGAGCTGCGCGTCCGGCTGCACGGCCTCGGCGGGTCGGCGCTGCGCATCGACGCGCTCTGGCGGGGCAGCCTGGTGGTGCGCACGAGCCTCGCCCGGGACCGGGTCGAGGACCTCGACGTGGCGGTGCCGGCCTTCGACGTCGACCCGCAGATCATCGCCGACCTCGGCGCGTTGCCCACCGACCCGGCGCTGTTGGAGACCGAGCGTCGCACCCGACTGGTGGCCCGGCTGCGGGCGGGCCTGCACCAGCCGGCCGCGTTCACCGACGCGCACCTGGACCGGCTGCTCGCGGGCGTCGGCGCCGCGAACGCGGGTGACCTGGTGGCGCGGATGCGCGGGCAGACCGCCGGTGCCACCGTACGGCTGCGCTACGCGGCGCCGCCGGCCGCGCCGCCCACACCCCGTCCGCTGCCGTTCGCCGCCGCCGTGCTGATCCGCGACCGGGGCTTCTCCCTCGCCGACCTGCTCGTCGAGACGCGGCTGGTCCGGGCCCGCGCCGAGGAGCTGGGCCTGGACGTGCCCGCACCCGACGACGTCCGGCGGCGGCACCGGGTGGTCGCCGTCTGGGTGGTCCCCATCGAGACGTTCGACGACGACGGTTGGCCCGGCGGCGACGCCGGCACCGCCGCGCAGAAGCGGGCCACCCGGTTCGCCCGCGCCGGCCAGTGGCTCGCCCGCAGCGGCATCGGACTGGCCGCCGTGACGACCTGAGAACCCAGACCAGCAGCAACTTCGTCCGGGAGGACCCGTGGCACCGACAGCAGCATTCCCGTTCATCGAGGTCCGGATCGTGCCGCCACCGGCGCCGCTGGCCCAGCGCTCGCCGGGCGTCATCGCCGTGGTGGGCAAGGCGCCGTCCACGGCCGACGGTGGCTCCGCCCCGGCGAACACGCCGGTCCGGATCGAGACCCTGGACGACGCGGTCACCAACTTCGCCCGCCGGCAGGCCGGCAACGTGGTCCGCAACGCCCTCTACAACTCGCTGGAACTGGCGTTCCTGCAGGACCCACGGCCGGCCAAGGTGTACGGGGTCAAGGTGGCCGGCGACGACTACGCCGCCGCGCTCGGCGGTCTGGAGGCCGCCGACGACGTGACCATGGTGTCGCTGGCCAACGAGTCGACAGTCGGCAACCCGGCCGGAGCCGGGGCGCCCACCGGGTTGCAGGCGCTCAAGGCGCACGTGGAGACGATGTCGGCCGCCGGCCAGCGGCGGATCGGCTTCGCCATGGTCAACCCGGCCACCGAGAAGGGCCCCAGCTACGTCGCCGACATCACCACCGCGGCGAACCCACTCAAGAGCAGCACCAGCCGGATGGTGATGATCGCCGCCCGGGGCGCCGACGGCGACGCCGCCACCGCCGCGATGGCGGCCGTGGCCGGCCTGCCGGTGCACCACAGCATCGTGCTGAAGAAGATCCGTGGGGTGGCCATCCCGGTGGCCAAGCAGTACAGCCCGGCCGAGATCAAGGGCCTCTCCGAGGCCAACCTCACTCCGATCATCGACCCGACGCTGATCACCGGCGAGAGCCTGCACTTCGCCGACGGGCGGCTCTTCACCACCGATGCGAGCCTGCTGCACGTCGACCTGGTCCGCACCCTCGACCAGATCGAGTTCATGCTCCGCGCAGGTCTCATCGGCCTGGTCGGCGACGCCCGCATCACCAAGCCGGGCATGACCCTGCTCAAGACCCAGGTGGACGGCATCCTCGGCCCACTCAAGCGGCAGGCGGTGATCGACGACTACCGCGTCGAGATCCCGGTGCTCGACATCCTCACCATCCCCGAGGCCGCCCGTACCGCCACCGACACCTCGATCGTCACCGCCGCCCGGGCCGACCGCACCGTCGACCTGGTCGTCACCGTCACGTACGGCCCGGCCGTGAGCCGCCTGCTGGTCACGCTCGTGGCCAAGTTCTGACCGGAGGAACCAGACCATGGAGTGGAAGACCCGCCTCGCGGTGCAGTACACCAAGGGCACCGAGACGGTGTTGATCAGCCCGATCGACTCGTTCAGCCCGTCCTTCTCGCTCAACGTCGAGGCGCTGCACTCGTGCGAGGTGACCCACATGGGCGTCATCCACGCGCCGGTGTCGATGAACTTCACGATGACCGTCAAGGCGATCGGGGATGTCGCCGGCCGGCTCACCAAGCTGGCGCTCGACGGCGAGCTGTTCGACATCGCGCTGCTGGAGCACACCGGCGACGACTGGGCGTTCTCGTCCTTCGTGCTGCGGGACTGCCTGATCACCAGCGCGACACCCACCACCGCCACCATCTCCGGCGCCCCGGCGGCGACCTTCAGCGGCTTCAGCCTGGCCGCCTCGGTCGACCCGAAGACCGGCGACCCGTCCGTTCTGCCGTAACCGACCGACGAGGAACCGGAGGTAGCAGATGGCGACCGGAGCTGGCCGCGCCGCCCGGGTCACCCGTACCGGGCTGGCCCTGGTGCACGCGGGTGAGCTGGTGCTGCCGGCGGCCGGCAGCGAGGCGGAAGCCGAGCAGGTGGCCGAGGACGATCGCGCGGTCATCGCGTACCACTTCCCGGTGGAGATCGAGGTGGTCGCGGCCGGCGGCGCCCTCGACGCCGACGCGCTCGCCGACCTCGCGCTGGCCCGGCTCGCCGAGCACCTGGACGGGCGGTTCTGACGGTGGCCATCTCGGTGCACGTGCCGGTGCGGATCCGGCTGGACGCCCGGTCGGTGACCGAGCGGCCGGCGGCCGTGACCGACGCGCTCGCCGCGGCCCTGGCCCGCGCCCTGGAACGCTCGCGGCAGGAGGTGGTCGCGCCGCGCGGCGGCTATCTGGAGGTACGCGCCGCGGCGCCGGACTTCCGGTGGACCGGCCCGGCCGCCGAGCGGGTGTCCCCGGACGAGCGGCGGGCCTTCGAGGCCCGGCTGCGCCGGCGCGTCGACGAGGTGGTCGGCGCGGCGCGGCTGGATCCGGGGCTGCCCGCCGGGGTGGCCGCGCCGCTGAGCCGACCGGCGACCGAGCTGTTCGACCCGCAGCGGATGCGCCACCTCCTCGCGGTATACCGGGTGCCGTCCTACGACGACGGCGGGGACGCCGCCGAGGTGCCGGTGGACGGAGACGAGCCGCCTCCGGTGACCTACCAGTGGCTGTTGCGACCGGCCACCTACCTGGCCGATCACTTCGCCGAGCTGGCCCGCGAGGCGGTACGCCAGCACGGTGGCCTGCCCTCCGGCGCACCACAGGGGATCATCGCGCGGGTGGTCGGCCCCGACGGCCGTCCGGTCTGGGCGATCATGGTGACCACCACGCCACTGTCGGTCCTGACCTTCGAGCGCTTCGGCGAGACGGTGTTCCGGGCCACCCCGCAGCCGCACTTCGAGGTGGAGGAGCGGGTGCCCAGCCCGCAGCCCGGGACGGTGCAGCGGCGGCCGGTCGCCGACCGGAGCGCCCTGGTCGCCATGGTGGACGAGGAGCTGAGCGCCGACATCCGGCAGCGGCTGCGGACCGCTTCGCCGCGCGGCGAGACCACCAGCGCCCAGGAGTACCAGGCGCAGATCGAGCGGGCCGTCGACGCGGAGGTGACCCGGCGGGTCGACGCGATCCTCGCCTCGGTGGGCGGGGCGACGCCGACGTGCCTGGTGGTGGTCAGCATCGGCGGGGTGTCCCTGCTGCTGGTCGGCACCGAGGAGACCGACGCCACCCTGCACTGGACCGGCACGGCCAACCTGCTGCCGATCACCATCGAGCAGCACCCGGCGGCCCCGCCGGACCCGAACGCGCCACCCGGCGGCACGGGCACGGGCACCGGCACCGGCACCGGCACGGGTACCGGCACCGGCACCGGCACCGGCACCGGCACCGGCGCGGGCACGGGCACCGGGTCCGGCAGTGGGTCGGGCGGCGCTGGCGGCACGGGCACCGGGGCGGACGGCGGCACCGGAGGCAGCGGGGACGGCAGTGGTGGCGGCCGGCGGGGCGGGTTCGTCTTCGACCCGAGCAGCCCGAGCGCGCCGGCCGGCGCCGAGGGCAGTCGGTTCCCCGTCGTCGGCGGCGGGCACTCGACGATGCCCGCCTGCGCGCCGTTCAACGGCGAGCCGGAGTTGGCCGCGCTCGGGCCGGACGGCGACGAGCTGCGTCGGCTGATGGACGACATCGCGTTCCGGCTGCAGATGGGTGAGCCGTGCCGCTATCCGGCGAACTTCTGCCTCCAGGCCGCCGCCGTGCTGCGCGGCCGGGCCGCGGCGATCAGCCTGCTGGTCGGCTCCGCCGAACGCGAGGCGTTCACCCGGCCCGTCCCCGAGGGCACCGGAGGGCTCGGCCCGCTGGACTTCCGGCCGGTCGCCTCGCCCGCCGTGCAGTTCCTGCGCCACCTGGCCGGAGTGGTGCCCCGCCTGGACCACCTCGCCCAACTGGTCATGGGCCGCTACAGCCAGCCCGAGCACTTCGCCCGCGTCCAGGGTGGCTGGATCGACTCGTCCGCCTCCTGGAACCTGCACTTCGTCCAGGCGCTCAGCCCAGCCGTCAAGGCCGCGGTGGGGCAGCTGTTCATCGTCGGCAGCCAGGCCATGCTTGTGCAACTGCTGCTCAGCTCGCAGACCGGCATCAACGCGCGGATCGCCCACTTCGACCAGTACGCGCCGATCTTCGAGCGGTTGATCGTCTCCCAGCTCACCGACTACGCCGAACTGCAGGGGCTGCGCGAGCGGCTGCGCCGGCACGAGGCGGCGCGGTGGACGGCCGAGCACACCGACGCCGGCGGCGGCGTCCTCGCCACGGTGAGCATGGCCAACCCGTCCACCGCCTGGTACGGGGCAGCCCGCGCCATCTCCACCGCGTTCCTCGCCACCGAGGCCGCCCTGACCAGCCCCGGCGCGGCCGGCGAGATCGTCGAACGCGACGGCGTCACGCGCATCCGCGACTCGCACGCGGTGCTGTGGACCCTCGCCGACATCGAACAGGCGTTGGTCATCCAGCGCGGCGAGGCCGAGGGCGTCGACCCGCTGGTCAAGCAGATCACCGACCTGCCCGACGTGCTGGCCCGCTTCGCCGGCAACCGGTCGGCGATCCGCGACGAGTTGTGGCGGGTGCTGCAGGACATGCGGCGCAACAACACCGAGATGCTGGGCCGCGCCCGCACCGACGCGCACTTCGCCTTCCGGTCCAGCCGGATCAGCGAGCACATCCCGTCGGCCACCATCGCCGGGTCGAGCTTTGCGTTGCAGGGCATCCACCTGGTCACGCACCAGCAGATCGGCGAGTTCTTCGGCGGTAACCTCTACTACGCCACAGGCGTCGACAGCCTGTTCCACACCGAGTTGGGCCGGGAGGCGCTGAGCGCGTTCGCCATCATGGTGGGGATCATCGCGCTGTCCATTCTCTGCCCACCGCTGGGCTTCGTGGTCGGGGTGGCCGTCGCCGCCGTCGACGTGGCGCACGCCCACCAGCGGGCGCGCCTCTACTCCTCCATGCTCGACCCGGAGCTGGTGCTCACCCGCACCGAGGTCGAGGTCGAGCTGTTCGCCGCGTACCTCGGGCTGGCGATGTCGCTGATCCCGGAGGCCGGCACCATCGGCGGCGCGGCCGTGCGCGGCGGCCGGGTCGCGCTGCGCTTCGGCGTCCGCGCGGGGCTGCGCGCCGCCCGGGGGTACGTGGTACGCCGGGTCACCCGACAGATCGTCGAAGCCGCCTCCCGCGACCTGCTCCAGGCGTTCCTCACCGAGATCCTGCTCAACGAGGTGCTGGAACGGGTCGTGCAGAAGCTGATGGAGCCGATCCTCGCGTACGTGGAGCGCGAGGCGATGCTCAGCGGCGCGGTCGGCGGCCCGGAGGGCGCCCGGTTCATCCTCATGGTGCTCGACTCGCAGCACACCGCCGCGTCCGGCCCGCGCGTGCCGGTGGTGCGGCCGTGACCGGGCCCCGCCGGTTCCGCGCCGGCCGGTTCCTCGACGCCGCCGCCGTGCACGCCGCCGCCGACGCGAACCCCCGGCTGCGCCGGTTCATGCGGACCATCGCCGAGCACAGCGAGGCCGGCGAGGTGCGGTCGCGGCGGCTGCTGGAGCACCTCATCCGCCGCATCGTCGACGACGTCGGCGACCTGCACCTGGGCAACGCGCTCAACCGGCTGGAACGCATCGCCGTCCTGCGGGACAACATCGCCGCGATCCTCGACCACGTGCTGGAGGGTGGCACCCTGCCCGAGGGGGTGCGGGTGGCGACCCTCGGGGAGTACTTCGACCAGCTCAGCACCGAGATGCGCGAGCTGAGCCGACCTCGCGAGGGCATCGTCGGCGACGCGCCGCTGCGGTTGGCCGACGACGCCGGCGCGTACGCCGACTCGCTGCTGCGCGAGTTCGACGGCGGCGGCGGCGCGGCCGGCCGGCACACCGAGCCGGCCGCGATCGTCGGTGACGCGTTCCGGGCCATGCCGGCGGACCGGCAAGCGGCGCTGCGCCGCGCCGCCGAGCTGGAACCGGCCGCGCTGTGGCGCGCGGTGGCCGCCGAGAGCGAGGGTGGCAAGCGGGCCGCCGTCGCCGATCTGGAGAGCCGCCTCGGCGGCCGGCTCACGCCCGACGAGCTGGCCCGGCTGCGCACCGCCGTCGACGACCTGGGCCGGGCCCGCTCGCGCGGCCTGCAGATGAGCGACGCCCGCCTCGCCGACGCCCTGGCCCGCATCGGTGACCCGGACCTGCGGGCCGTGGTGGCCGGCGGCGACGTCTGGCTCACCCAACAACTCGCCGTGCACAACCCGGAGGCCCTGGCCACCCTGTGGCGGCGCTTTCGCGACGGGGGCGGACGCGCCGACGACGGCCCCGGCTTCCGCGCCTACCTGCGCCACGACATGGTCACCTATGGCCGGGGTGTCCTCGGTGAGTACAGCGCCGCGTTCTCCCTGAGCAGCATTGAGCTGTTCCTCAAGGGACCCGACGCCAACGTCAAGGTCGCCGGCACCGACCTCGTCGGCATCGGCCACGACGGCTGGGTGTGGCTCGTCGACGACAAGTCGCACCGGGCGAGCAGCGTCGCCGGGGTCAGCGCGCTCACCGACAACCTCGTGGTCAACCTGCGCCGCGACGCCGCCGACTTCCGCGACGCCATCGCGCGGCTGCAACGCGACGACCCCGGCTTCACCCCGGACCCGCGCATCCTCGACGCGATCTCCCGGATGGAGGACGCCGCCGCCGAGATCGACCGGATCAACCGGCGCGGCTCCGCGTCCACTCGACCCGCGCGCATCAGCGCGGCGCTTGAGGAACGCCGGCTGCGGCTGCGGGTCACCAGCGCCGCGGGCGAGGTCCGCGAGATCACCCAGGCGCTGCGCGACCTCGGCCTGGCCGTCGAACCCACCGGTACGCCGGTGCCGCTGCCACCCGTCGGAGGGCGTTGAGCATGGCCATCACCAGCAGCTTCATGCGCTACGGCACGGTCCCGTCGGCGATCATCAGCGACGGGGTGCTGCCGATCCCGCTCTGGGCGGTCACCGCCATCTCCCTCGCCCAGACCTACCACCTGCCGCCGATCGGCTCCACCGCGCACAAGGCCATCGTGGCCACCCACGACGACACCATCACCCTGACCGGGGTGCTCGTCGGCGCGGAACGCTACGCCTGGAAGTTCGCCCTGGAGACGATGGCCGAGGCGAGCAAGCGGGGCACCGCCCTCGCGGCGTACTCCGGGGGGAAGTTCGGCGGGCTCATCCTCGTCACCTCGATGACCATCCGCACCGACATGCAGGTGCAGTCACTGACCTTCAACGCCTCGGCCGCCCGCCGCGACGTCCTGGACACCACCATCACCCTCGTCCACGTGCCCCGTCCCAGCCTGCTCGGCAAGCTGCTCGACGTGGCCAGCATCGGAGTCGGCGCGCTCGCCGACGGGTTGGGCAACTGATGCCACCGTTCCCGATCGACCGCTACCTGCTGCCGGAGACGCCCATCGAGGTGCCCCCCGGGTTCACCGAGGTCCGGCAGAGCCTCACCGCCGGCCTGCCGCACCGCGTCGAGCTGGGCGCCGGCGTGCACGCGGTGCTGATCCTGCCCACCGGGCTGGCCCGGCAGTGGCTGAACACCGACCCCCTCGCCGTGGTGAGCAGCTCCGCCGACGACCTGACGCCCCGACCCGCGCCGCCCGCCACGCCCCGGGCGCCGGCCCTGGTCGGTCGCGTGCCGCTGCGCCTGGTCGTCCGCCAGGGCACCCGGATCCTCGGTTCGGTGCCGCTCGCCGCCGGCCTGCGCCGGGTCTGCCCCGACGCCGGCACACCCGTCGACCCCGCCGGGACCACCCCGGTCGCCGTCGAGGTGGTGGTGCTCGCCTGGCTGCTGCACGCCGGGACCGTACGCGGCTCCGGCGACTACGGCTCCACCCTGACGGTGGCGTGGCGACCCGCCGACCGCGCGGTCGACACCTTCGGGCCGCCGCCTATCAACGAGTTCGTCTGGCGTCGCCGCCCACCCGCGCAGCGCGTCGAATCCGAGCTGGGCCCCGGCAGGCTGCGCTACCGCTACCTGCTCGACAAGAAGATGCGGAGGGTGCTGCGGTGACGCTCACGCCGTTCCAGACCGGCCAGGTGCGCCAGGGCGCGGTCGGCAACGACGCCGGCTGGACCCTGACGTTTCACCGGGAGACCCCGACCGGGCTCAGCCCCGACGTCGCGCTCACCCTGTCCAGCGCCGACTACTACGCGGCCATCGACGCCGCGCTGCCGGAAGGGCTGGGCCCCGGCGCGTACACGATCACCGTGCAGGGCCTGATCGACGAGCACTTCGCCGCGCTGCGTACCGCCGAGGGGCAGCCGCCGCTGGTGGCGAAACTGCACCTGTACTGGCGCGACGCCAACACCTCCGTCGGCGCGTTCTTCACCAACCTGGTCGGCGTCAACGCCGGCCCGACCCCGGCCGAGCTGACCCAGGCGCTGGTCGCCGTGCTGCGGGTGACGAAGGTGCGCCGGCTCACCGGGGAGCGGACGTACGACACCGAGCTGACCCTCGTCGAGCAGGCGTACGCCCGCCTCGGGCAGCGGGTCGCCGAACGGTTCGAGGCCGCCACCTTCACCGCCGCGATCCAGGCCATCGGCGACCGGACTCGGGTCGACGTGACCGGGTGGGGCGCCAACCCCGACGGCACGATGACCCGGGGCGCCACCGAGGCGGCCGGCGACGAGCGGGTCGCCTTCGGGGCCGGGCTGCTCTACCGCGCCGCCCTGGAGCGCATCGGCGGCGCGTTGCAGCAGTCGCTCAACGCGTACGGGCGGGGGATGCTGCTGATCCGCGACGGCACCGTGCACGTCGGGAAGCGGCCGATCCCGTACCCGGAGGGGGAGCCGAAACCGCTCACCCTCGCCACCGGCCTGCTGGAGTGCACCGAGAACGGCACCCAGGACACCGACCCGTACGCGGCCACCGAGACCGGCGGCACCGCCGCACCGCGGCGCAGGGCGTGGACGCTGACCCTCAAGGGCCGCCCCGACCTGAAGCCCGGTGACCTGGTGCGCTTCGACCCACCGGCGACCGACGAGGCCACCACGCTGGGCAGTGTCGGCGCGGCGCTGCTCGGCTCGTTCGCCGCCCCGTTCGCCCCGTCGACGGGGGAGCTGGGCGCGGGGGCGAAACTGCTCTACCTCAGCGCCGCCCGGCACACCCTGTCGCGTACCGCCGGGTTCGTCACTGTGGTGCAGGGCGTCGAGGTCACCTCGGGCGCCCAGGCGTGGGACACCTGGAGCGACGCGTCCGGTGTGGCCGCCGCCGAGCCGGCCGGCCCGGCGTCGTCGCCCGGTGTGGCCGCCGCCGAGGCGGTGCGTCGCGCGGCCCGCGCGGCCCGGGGCGAGACGCGTGGCCTGGAGATCGGCGAGGTACGCGCCGCCGCCACCAACGCCAGCGGCGCGGTCGAGCCGCCCGCGCAGACCGAGACGGTGTGGGAGGGCCTGGTCCGCTCGGACGGCCGGCCCAACGCCGCCCGCCGTCTGCCGGTACGCCGGGAACAGCCCGCGCCGCTGCCCGGGGTGACCTACCTGACCCCGTTCGCCTGGGGCGGTTGCGGGCTCATCCTGCCCCGCTATCCGGGCACCCGGGTGGCGCTGGCCTACCGCAACGGCGCCCCCGACGACCCCGTCGAGGTGGGCGCGCTCTGGCCCACCGGGCACGCCCCGGTGTCGCAGCCGGGGGACTGGTGGCTGTCGCTGCCGGTCGGGGTGGCTACGAACAGCCGCTCGTCGATCGGCGACTCGGTGGTGCCCGCCGACCACGACGGCAAGGTCACGCACGACCTCACCGACGGCGACGGCAACCGCGTCATCGAGCTGGGCGAGCTGACCGTGCGGGTGGGCCGGGACCAGCTGCAGGGACGGGGGCAGCGCCCGCAACGCGCCGACGAGGCCGACAGCATCACCATCGAGCACGCCGCCGGCGGGTCGTCGATCGTCATGAAGCAGGACGGCTCGATCACCATCACCGCCACCCGGATCGACCTGGACGCCGGCAACGGCGCGGTGAACATCAGCGGCGGCACGGTGAGCATCGCCGCCGACGACGTCGACGTCCAGGTCGACAACGCGATGAACGTCCACTGAGGAGAACGACATGGCATTCGTGCTCACCACGTCGAGCAACGTGCACTGCCCCAGCCAGGGCACGGTCACCCCGGCCGGGCAGGCCAAGCTGACGGTGGCCGGCGCCCCGGTCGTCCGCCCGGACGGCATCACCGGCAAGTCGGTGAGCGGGTGCGCGATCACCGACAGCAGCTCCACCGTGCAGTGCAAGAACGTCGTGTCGGCGTCCGGGGCCGCGCAGAAGCTGCACGTCGGGGGCGCCGGGGTGGCGCTGGACACCCTCAGCGGCGCCACCAACGGCAGCACCTCCGGCCTCGCGGCCACCGCCGGGCAGAGCAAACTGAAGGCGGTCTGAGATGGACCGCACCGAGCGCGAACGGCAGGCCGCCCAGCGCCGCTACCTCGGCTGGGGCCTCGCCTTCGAACCCACCATGCCCGGGGTGGACCTGGCCCGGGACATCGTCTTCGACGACGGCCCGAACGGCCGGGCGCTGGCCCTCGTCGAGGGCACCGGCAACGTGGCGCAGAGCCTCGCGGTGGCGCTGACCACGCTGCGCGGCTCGAACGTCTTCGACGCCACCTTCGGCTTCGACGGGCTCAACGCCCTCGCCGAGCAGATCGAGCCGAATCTCATCCGCGAGCAGGTCCGCATCGGCATCATCACGCTGCTCGACCGCGATCCCCGGGTCCGCAAGATCGTCGACGTGAACCTCGACGACGGCCGACTCGGCGCGGGAAGTGCCGACGACGCGGCGGCGACCGCCCTGCGCTCGTCGCGCACCCTGCAGGTGCAGGTCCAGTTCGAAACCATCACCGACGACCGGCTCTCGGTGCGCCTCGGGGAGCTGCCCAGTGTCTGACCCGACCCTTCCGGCGGAGCTGGCCGATGTCCTCGCCGTCGACGCCGCCGCGCTGCGGGCCACCGGCTCGACCGGCTTCGGCATCGTCGAGACCGGCTTCGTGCCCAAGTCCTTCGCCCGCCTGCTCGCCGAGAAACTGGCCACCGCCCGGCTGCTCTTCGGCGAGGACGTCGACCTGACCAGCGGCGCGGTGCTGCGCAAGGTCCTCGAACTGGCCGCCCTGGAGGACGCCCGACTGTGGGCGGCGCTCGGCGCGGTCTACGACAACTCCTTCGTCGTGTCGGCGACCGCCGACGCGCTGACCCGCCTCGGCGAGGAACTCGGCATCGCCCGGCCGTACCTGCCCGCGCGGGGCACGGTGAAACTGAAGCTGAAGGCGGCGCTGCCCGCCGGCCACACCCCGCTCACGCTGCCCCGGGGCGCCCGGCTGTCCACCCCCGGCGGGCACCACGTGGCCCTGGACGAGACAGTGGTGCTCTCCGCCGCCGTCGGCGAGCGCGAACCGGCCGTCGCCGCCTTCTATCCCGGCCCGGCGCACAACCTCGACCCGACGCAGGCCAACCAGAAGATCGACCGCTGGAACCGGGCCGACACCCTGCTGGCCGACCTCGACGACGCCGAGCAGGCGGCCGGCAAGGAGCTGGTCGAGATCACCCACACCGTCGCGCTGACCGGGGGTGAACAGCAGGTCTCCGACGCCCGCTACCGGCAACTGCTGCTGGCCGCGCCCCGCTCGATCTGGACGGCCGAGGCGATCGGCCTGGCCGTGGCCACCGTGCCCGGCGTACGTCAGGTGCAGGTCTTCGACGGCCGGGGCGGGTTGGACCTCAACCAGTCGATCTTTGGCAACTTCAACTTCATCGAGCGGGTCTTCAGCACCGAACGCGACCTGGGTAACCCGTACTACGTCACGGTGCTCGTCGCGCCGACCGCCGCCGCCATCTGGGACGGGCCGGACGGGCTGCACGCCGCCGTCGAGTCCGTCATCGAGGACCTGCGCCCGGTGGGCATCTTCGCCTCGGTGGACCGGGCCGACGAGGTCGGCATCGGCGTCGAGGCGGACCTGGTGATCCGTGGCCTGCCGCTGCCCACCGGTTCGAAGGAGACGGTGAACGCGTCCACCGCCGCCACCGAGCTGCGCGCCCGGCTGCACGCGCGGCTGCGCCGCTACGTCGACGAGCTGCCCTTCGGTGAGCCGGTCCGGGCCGCCGAGGTGATTTGGACGCTGATGAACGAGCCGGGCGTCGCCGACGTACGCGGGCTGCGCCTTGTGCGCTTCCCGGCCGACTCGGCGGTGGTGGTGACCGGCAGCGCGCCCACCGGCGACGGGGTGCAGCGGCTGCCGGTCGGCGACAACGCGGTGCTCGCCGCCAACCAGGTGCCCGTCTACGTCGACCGGGACGATCCCCGGCCGTTCCGGATCGTCTGAGCGGGGGCGCGATGACCGACATCCGGGTGCCGGTGGACGGCGCCGATCCGTCCGTCGAACGCAACCTCGTCGACCAGTTGGAGGGCCCCTACCCGGGGACCGTCCGCCGGGTCGTCGTGCCGCTCGCCACCACCGGCGCCGCCGCGGTGGACTGGACCAGTCGGCACCCCCTGCTCACCGTCGTGCTGCGTCGCGACCTGGTCGAGGAGACCGTCCGGGTGAGCGTCACCGTCAACCCCGGCGGCGGCGGGGACGAGCGGGTGCTGCCGCCGGTGGTCTTCGCGCCCTGGTCCGCCGCGGGAGCGTCGGTGCCGGCATACGCGCCGGACACCGCCGACGAGCCGCTGGTAGCGCCGTTTTCCGTCGCTGTGACGGCCGAGCGGGCCGTCGACGGGGCGGCCGCCACGGCGGTCACCGGTGCGGCGCTCACCGCCCTGGTCGAGCTGGCCGTCGTGGAGGGCAACCTGGGCCGGCTGCTCTACCTGGTGTCGTACGAGAAGCACCGGCTGCGCCGCACGGCGCGGGAGGTGCACGCCTACCGGACCCTCGCGCACGCCCGACGTGACGCGCTGGACCGGATCGGCGCGGACGTCGGGGTGGCCCGGTTCGTCGACGAGCTGGTGCACGAGCCGGCCAGCGGCGACGTGTACGCCCGCCGGCTGGCGCCGCCGGCCCGCGAGGCGGACGCCGCGTACGCCCACCGGTTGGGGCTCTACCGGCGGTTCCTGCTGCCCACTCCGGGCGCGATACGCCGGCTGCTCAACGGCCCCGGCGCGGACACCGACCCGAACGCGGGGCTCTTCGCCGACCTGCCCGGCGGCGCCCGGTTCACGCTGCGCGAGGAGGACGACCGGTTCGCGGTGGCGATCCGGCTGGTCGCCGCCGGTGATCCGCAGCACCGCACCAACTTCCTCGCCCAATTGCGCCGCGACCGCCTGGTGCTGCCCGCCAACACCCCGCCGAACAACACCACGCACGCCGCTCGGGCGCTGCCGTCCGGCCGGCTGACCGAGGTCACGGCGCTGCGCGCCAGCCTGCGGCAGTCGTACGCCTTCGACAGCGCGCACGCCATCGCGCCGCCGCTGGCCACCGCGCTGGACCGCGCCGGGCGCGTCTGCCGGGCGCTCGGCTCGACCCTGGTGTGGCAGGTGACCCGGGCCCAGGACGACGCCGGTGGCAGTCGCTACGAGCTGGGCCTCGGCGTGGACGTGAGCTGGCCGACCCCCGCGCAGGCCACCGACCTGCGCAACCGGGTGCTGGACACCGGTCGCGCGGTCACCGGCGACCGGACCGCCGAGGCCCTGATCGCCGCCGCCCGCGCCGCCGGTGTGCCCACGGTGGCCGCCGACGGCGAGGTGGCGTGGCTGTGGCGGGTGTGCGGGGTGCAGACGACGCACCGGATCAGCACCACCAGGATGTACCTGTCGCACCTGCCCACCCGTGGGCTGGCGGTGACCGCGCCGACGGCCGCCACGGTCGGCGCCGACGTGGCCGTCGAGGCGCAGTTCCACGCGCCGGGCGACCCGGGTGGCAACGCGCTGCTGCTGGCCGGCCTGGCCGCCGCGGCGACGGCGTGGACGGGCGCGGGGGAGCCGGCGTGGACGCCGATGACCGACGCGGCGGCCCGGACCCGGTGGGCGGGCGTACCGACCCGGCCGGCCGGGCAGCCGGTCGATGCGGTCCTGGCCGCCGCCGGCCTGCCCGCGGTACGCGACCCGGCGCCCGTGGTGGCCGCGCTGAACCGGCTCCCCGACGAGCTGGTGGAGACCATCGAGCTGCCGGCGGCGCTGGCGTCCGCGCTGATCGCCGGGCAGCCGGCCGCCGCCGACCGGCTGGCCCGGCTGGTCGGCCTGCTCCGCGACCAGCATCTCGCCGCCGCGCTGCCGCTGGTCGACACCGGCAACCGGGTGCTGCTGGTGTGCAGCGTGATCGGGCTGCCCCAGGCCGGGCTCAACCTGGCCGAGCGGCGGGCCACCGGCTTCCGCTGGTACACCGTGGGGCTCGGCGGCGGCACCGCGGACATCAAGGCGGTCGGCGCGCGGACCACGCTGCGCCCCACCCACGCCGGTCTGGTCGCCGTGGTGGCGCTGTCCTACGTGCGGACCGGGCTGACCGACCCGTACGAGTTCCGGGTGGAGCTGCCCGACGGGGTGGCGTTGACCCTGGCCCAGTACGAGCGGCTGATGAACACCCTGACGCGGGTCTGCCCGCTCGGCGTGGAGATCAACACCTTCGGCATCCGGCGTGACCACGTCGACCTCGACGCCGACGGCGACGCCGAGCCGCTGCGCCCGGCGGTGGCCCGGACCTTCCGCACCTTCCAGCAGCGCCGGCACCGCGGCGTGTACGACCAGCTCTGAGAGGGACATCATCATGGCGAGCGAGATCAACTACGACGGGGTGACCGTCACCGAGCTCTACCGGATGTTCACCGAACACGGCATCCCGCAGTCGGACGCCAGCGTGCTGGTCTCCTCCTGGATCTACGAGAACGTGGGCACCGCGAAGCGGGTGTTCAGCTACGCCGAGCCGTTCCCGGCGGTGGAGCCGGGCTGCGCGCCTCCACCGTTCGCCCGCACCTTCGCCCACACCGACTGGGTCGACGGCGAGGACGTCGTGCAGGCCGGGCAGACGCCCGGCGAGCAGGGCTTCAACGAGCGGTTCCACCGCATCGAGCACGACCTGGACCACCTCGGCACCGACCTGGCCAAGGCGTTCTCCTGCATGGCCGCGATGCGGGTGAGCCTGCGCCGGCTGCTCGACGAGATCCGCGCCGAGATCAACCGGCTGCACTCCACGGTGCACGAGACGAAGGTCAGCCCCGGCCCGTACCAGCTCGAGCAGATCCCCAACTACATCGGCACGCTCGACTTCGGCCGGTACATGGGCACCACGATGTTCATGGACAAGAAGGTCAGCATCTGGCAGACCAAGGCCGGCACGATCGTGCTGCCCGCCGTCGAGACCCTCGGCGTGGACGTGGTCGCCGGCCCGAAGGTCCGGGGCGCCGCCTACCTCGACCGGTACGCCGTCGAGAACGCCGACGTGCGGCAGCGCTTCCCGCGCGAGGTGAAGGTGGTGGAGTTCATCCGTACCTTCGGTGAGGACCAGGTGGCCGACGGCCGGACGATCCGCGACGTGCTCAAGGTGCTGCCGGCGGACAGCAGCTACCCGAGCGTGGACGCGATGGTCGTCGAGGTCAGCGAACGGGAGGCGGCAATCGTCCGGACCACGGCGGGCGCCCAGTCGGCGGTCTCCGCCGCGCTCGGTATCGACGCGGAACTGGAGAACGTCGCCGACGCCGACATCGCCATGCTCGCCGGGGTGCCCACCAAGGCCCGCGCGGCGCTGACCCGCGCCGGGATCAGCACGCTCGGCAAGCTGGCCGAGGCGCCGGCCGAGCGGGTGCTCGGCATCATGAAGGAGGCCGGGGTACGCGCCGACGTCGGCGACGCCGCCGAGTGGACCGGCTACGCCCGGACGCTGAGCAAGCTGCGCTGAACGGCCGGTCATCGCTCCGGCGAACGGCTGATCCCCGCCGTTCGCCGGGTCGGTGTGACGACACTGCGCTGGCGTGCGGACCGTCCACACCCGAGCGTGGAACTCCCACACCGGTGATCGGGTGCGAAGGGCGCAGGGATGGCAGTTCACGAGGTGACGCAGGACGTCCGCTCCGGGGCGCAGGAGGCCGGCGTGGCGCGACCAACCCGGTACACGCTGCGTCTGCTCGGCGGCTTCGGGCTGGAACGCGACGGCCGGTCCGTCGTGGTGCCGCAGGGCGCGCGCCGGCTGCTCGCCTACCTCGGCGTACGCCAGCGGTGCGCCCGCTGGGAGGCTGCCGGCACCCTCTGGCCCGGCTCGCACGAGGAGCGGGCCCGCGCCAACCTGCGCACCATGCTCTGGCGGCTGCACCGGGTCACCCCCGAGCCCCTCGTCGAGGAGGACGACCGGCTGGCCCTCGCCGCCGGTGTGACCAGCGACGTCGCCACGCTCGGCGCGGCGTCCGCGGCGCTGCTGGCCGGCGGGGCGCCGGCGGGTGTCGGCGCGGGGGTGCCGGCGCTGGCGACGGGCGAGCTGCTGCCCGGCTGGTACGACGACTGGGTGCTGACCGAGCGGGAGCGGCTGCGCCAGACCCAGCTGTACGCGCTGGAGGCGTTGGCCGAACGGCTGACCGCGCAGGGACGCTTCAGCGAGGCGGTGCAGGTGGCGTTGACCGCCGTGCAGTTGGAACCGTTGCGGGAGAGCGCCACCCGCGTGCTGATCGCCGTGCACCTGGCCGAACGCAACATCAACGAGGCGGTACGCCGGCTGGAGCTGTTCCGCGCCGACCTGGGCCGGGAGTTGGGTGTCGCCCCGACCTCCTGGCTGGAGCACCTGGTGCGCGAGGGCCTGCGCCGGGACAGGTTCGTGCCCGCGCCCGGTCCCGGCGGCGGTACGCAGGCCTGACCCGTCGGGCGCGCGTCCCGGCTCAGCTCAGCTCAGCGCGTGTGGGCCGGCCGGTCCAGGATGGCGCTGAACCGCTCCTCGGCAAGGTCGAGCTGGCCGAAGATGTGGGCCTTCACCGCAGGCGAGAGCGGGGTGTCCGCACGACCGATCAGGTCCCGGAAGAGCGGCACCAGCGGCCGGTACTTGCGGGCCGACGAGACGACCTTCGGCCCGACGGTGTGGATCACCCCGACGCCGTTGTCGGTGAAGTCCGACACCTTGATCACCCGCGCCCAGGGTTCCCGGTCCAGGCTGACCGCCAGGTGCTCCCGGTACTGCTCGTTGCGGTCGCGCTGCGGGTCGTACATCGGGTTGGTGACCGCGGCGACCAGGGTGGCCACCCGCGGCCCGAACCGCGCGGCGAGCGCGGCCAGCGCCGCGGCCCTCGGGTCGCCGCCGCCGTCGGCCAGCTCGGCCGGGTGGTCCTCCACCGCGTCGTGCAGCAGACCCGCGACGATCACGTCGACGTCGCGGACCTGGTAGTGGTGCATGAGCCGGATGGCGACCCGCAGCAGGTGGTTGAGGTACGGCTCGCGGACCCGCCGGTCGTCGCGGTGCAGCTCGGCGGCGAGGTCGAGCGCGGCGGACAGGCGGGCGCGTTCGCCGTCGTCGAAGCGCTCGACCTCCAGCCGGAAGCGCTCCAGCAGGCCCGGTTCGCCGTGGATCTCGGTGATCGCGTGCATCGGCATGCTGCCCAGGTGCGGCGGGAAGTCCATGCGTCACTTATAGCCGATCTTCCCCCCATCGATGGCCCGGTACGTCGCCGACCCGACCATGGCGAGTCGTCACAGCGGCAGCCGATCGGCCCCGGCGAGCGGGCCCACCAGGAGCGGGAGCAGCGGCGCCGGCAGGACCGGGTCGCGGCGCAGGGTGGGTGTCCAACCGGCGTCGGCGCCCAGGTCGGGGTCGTGCGCCGCGTTGTACGCCGTGAGCAGGTCGACCGGCCGGGCCGGGCCGGCGCCCTGGCGCACCCAGGAGCCGCGCTCGGTGAGCGCGGTGCCGCCCCAGTCGTAGAGCAGGTCGGCCGGGTCCACGCCCGCGTCGAGGGCGAAGAAGTTGTTCTGCGCGTAGATCGCCGACTGCACACCGACGCCCAGGGCGTACTGGAAGCCGTCGCCGCCCAGCCGGTACAGGTTGTTGTAGACGTCGACCTGACCGAACCGCACCCGCGGTAGCCGTTGCAGGACGCCGTCGAAGAGGTTGTGGTGCAGGGTGACCTTCAGCCGACCCACGTCCGGGCCGACCGTGTTGGACGAGCCGATCAGCATCAGCTTGTCCCGTCCGGTGAAGCGGTTCCATGAGGCGGTGACTCCGCTGGCGGTGTGCGTGACGTCCAGCGACCCGTCGTGCACCTGGTACGGCCGGCCGAAGTAGACGGGCTGGGCGCTGTCCGGGTTGTCGCCGTCGGTGAACGTGTTGTGGTCGACCCACACGTGCTCGCTGCGGCGTACCGAGATCTGGTCGTACTGGCTGTTCCAGTTGCCGGTGTCGCCGTCGGTGGGCGACCACGCGGGGAAGCAGTCCCGGGCGTCGACGAAGGTCAGGTTGCGCACGATGACGTTGGACGCCCGGTCGATCATGAGGGTGAGACCGGTTAGTCGCGCGCCGCGCAGGCCGACGATTGTGGTGTTGGGGCCGACGTTGATCTGGGTCTGGCGGGTCTGGTTGGCCACCGAGCGCACCCGGGCCTCCTCCAGCGGCCCGGCCGGTGCCACCCGACCCCAGACCGCCGGGTCGTACGCGGCCAGGTAGGCGTCCAGCCGGTACGCCGGGTCGGCCAGGTCGGCACAGCTCAGTGTTGTGCTGTCGGGCCCCTCGAAGCCGTCGACCGCGCCCGCCACGTAGATCAGCTTCGGCGTGGCGTCGGTGGCGTTGGCGGCGTTGTCGCCACCGAGGGCGGCGACCAGTTCGGCCCTGCTGCGGACCACCCGGGTCCGCTCCGGCGGCGCCGCCGAACCGCCTGTGGTGCCGACGCCCTCGGCCGCCCAGCCGTCCCGCTCCGGCAGGGCCTGCCGACCGAGGTGACGGGCCGACCAGGAGAGCCGATCGGCGGCGGAAGTGTCGGGGCGGGGAGCGGCGGCGGCAGGTGTGGCACCGACCAGGACGGCGATCACCGTCGCCCCGACGAGGGGTGCGCGCATTGATTTTCCCATTCGCTGGTGGTGGTTTCGGCATTCACCAGGAACGGTAGGTTCGCGGTTTTGTATCGGTCAATATAAATTGTTTGCAGGAATGTTGCAGTGGTGCCGGCCGCTAGTGGGCGGTCTCATCCCGCGCGGGTCGAACGTGCCGGAAGGCGACCAGCAGGGCGGTGACGAGAGCAGCCACCAGCAGGACCCTGATGACGATGAACAGCACCGCGTCGCCCGTGGAGTGGGGCGGGAAGATGTCCTTGACGAGCCAGCCGACCCCCAGCCCCAGCCCCAGGCAGGCGTGCATCGCGGCCCGCAGGCGGGGGAGCGGCTGCGGGCGGCCGAGGATCCGGGGTGCCACGGTGCCACCGCGGCTCCTGGCGAGCAGCACGGCGGCGACGGCCAGGTTGGCCACGCCGACCGCGACGGCCAGGGCCAGGTCAACTGTTCCCATGTGGACGCACGTTATCGCACGGACAGTCGCTCCGAGGGCCGCCTCTTTAGACGTCGGCCGCCTGCCCCGAGTGTCGGAGGAGGGGCGGGCACCAACCCGTCGCCTCCTTTGCTCTGCTTCAACCCAGGCAACACCTGCGGGGCAAAAGTGTTGCCTCGGTTGAAGCAGAGCAAAGGACAACCGGAGCACCCTCGCCACCGCGGGGCGACACCACTACGCCAGGTCCGCGCGGTACGCCGGCACGGCCCACGGCACGCCCTGCTCGCTGGGCAGCGCGCCCTGCTCGGCCGCCCGACGCAGTACCTCGACCACGCCACGGATCCGCAACACCCGCTCGTCACCGTCGCCCACCACGTCGACCAACTCTCCGCCGAGCAGTTGGGGCTCGGGCGCGGCCCGCAACGCGTCCAGCAGGGCGGTGAACGGCGCGGTACGGGCCAGCGGGGCGATCAGCGGCACCCCGGCCGGGTCGGCGCGGTGGGCGAGCAGGTTCTCCAGCAGGCCCCGTCGACCGGGGACGCGGCGGGTCACCACGTCACCGGGCAGGCGCAACCGGTCCGTCGGGTACTCCAGCACGGCCTGTCCCGTCGTGCCGGTCACCACCACCTCGCCCGCCACGAACTCCTCGGATGCCAGGGTGACCGCCGCCAGCACCGGTGGACCGGCGCGGAACCGCACCCGCAGCACCGCCGTGTCCTCCACCTCGATCGGCCGCACCCGGTAGCGCTCCACCTCGATGGCGACCGGCCACGGTGGTGCCCCGCCGAGCGTCTCGGCGACGGCCAGGCACTGCATCACCGCGTGCGCGAGCGGGTTGGCCAGCGCGCCGTCCAGCACCGGTCGGCCGTCCACGCTCCGGCGGCCGGCCCACGGGGAGCGGGCGTAGTAGGCGTCCGGCCGTTGCCACGCCGCGACGGTCGCGATGCCGGTGACCGCGCCGAGGCGGCCGGCGGCCAGCGCGTCGGTCAGCGCGGTCAGCGCCGCCGAACCGAGCGCCTGGAAACCGACCTGGGCCACCCGGCCGGTCGCCGCCATGGCGTCGGTCAGCTGGTCGTGCTCGGCCAGCGACAGCACCGGGGGCTTCTCCAGCAGCAGGTCCGCGCCGGCCGCGAGGGCGTCGCGGGCGATCGGCAGGTGCGTGTGCGGCGGGGTGCAGATCACCACCACCTCCGGTCGGGTGGCGGCGAGCATCGCCCGGTGGTCGGTGAACACCCCGACCCCGGGCGGCACCGGCGCCTCCCGCTCGTCGCGCACCGGTTGAACGTCGACCAGGGCGACCAGCCGCAGCCGGCCGCCGGCGTGCAGTGGCGCGATCACCCGCCGGTGCCAGTGGCCGTGCCCGTTCGCCCCGATCACCGCCACCGTCGGCGGCGGCGCCGACCCGTTCACGAGACGCCGGTCAAGACTGCCGAGGCCCCCGGGGCACCGGCCCACGCGGCACCGCTCACCGGGCACCGGCCAGGGTCGCCTCGACGCCGTGTCGACCGAGCGCGGTGAGCCAGGCGGTCACCTCGGCGCGTACCTCGTCGTCGTCGGCCACCTCGGCCGGGATGACCTCGCGCAGCGCGAAGACGGCGTCCACCGCGCCGGCCGGGCTCCGCGCTCCGGCGTCCAGGGCGGACCGGATCGGCCCCGCGAGGGGGTCCTGCAACGGCAACGGTCCGCCGTCGTCGGCGTACCCCAGGGCGAAGCGCAACCAGGACGCCACGACCAGCGCGCCCCAGCGCGCGGACCGGCCGGCCGCGCGCAGGTCGGCGATGGTGTGCAGGATGCGCTGCGGCAACTTCTGCGAGCCGTCCACCGCGACCTGCAGGGTGCGGTGCCGGATCGCCGGGTTGGCGAACCGGGCGAGGACCTGCTCGCCGTAGTCGACCACGCGCACCCCGTCCGGCGGCGTGAAGCTGGCCGCGACGTCCTCGGCGATCAGCCGGCGCAGCACGTCGGTCAGGTGCGGGATCTCGAGGGCGTCGGCGATGGTCTCCCGGCCGGCCAGCGCGCCGAGGTACGCCACGGCCGAGTGCACGCCGTTGAGGGTGCGCAGCTTCAACCGCTCCCACGGCCCGGCGTCGCCGGTGAGCACCGCCCCGGCGTGCTCCCAGCCCGGCCGCCCGCCGGGGAAGTCGTCCTCGATCACCCACTGCGCGTACGGCTCGGCGGCCACCGCGGCCAGGTCGGTCACACCGAGCGCCCGGCGGGCCGCGTCGATGGTCTCCGGGGTGCTGGCCGGCACGATGCGGTCCACCATGGTCCCGGGGCAGGTCACGTTGGCGACCACCCAGTCGACGAGCCCGGCGGGCACCCCGGCGGCCCGCTCGACCGCCTGGTCGACCAGACCGCGCAGCCGCCGGCCGTTGGCCGGCAGGTTGTCGCAGCTCACCAGCGCCAGCGGCCCGGCGTCGGCGGCGGCGCGGGCGGCCAACCCGCGCAGCAGCAGCCCCGGCACGGTCGTCGGCGCCTGATGACCGGCGAGGTCCGCGGCGAGCGCGGCGTCCGGGGACAGTCGGCCGGTCACCGGATCGAGGTGGTACGCCTTCTCGGTGACGGTGAGCGTCACGACGCGGACCGCCGGGTCGGCGAGCAACGCCACCACGGCGTCCGGGTCGCTGGGAGCATGCCGTACGCCGCTGAGCGCGCCCACCACCCGGGTGGTGGTGCCGGCGGCGGAGAGGGCGCTGACGCTGAACAGGTTGTCCTGGGCGGTGAGCGCCTCGACCAGGGCGGTGCTGCGCGGGGCGACGGCCATGATGCCCCAGTCGCCGCCGGCCGCGCCGACCGCCGCCTCGGTGTAGACGGCCTGGTGCGCCCGGTGGAACGCACCCAACCCCAGGTGTACGACGCCCGTCGGCACGGTGCCCGGCCGGATGAGGGGACGGGACTCGACGGGCAGGTGGCGCAGCACCCCCAGGCCGAGGCGGGACGCGCCGACGGTCACCGCCATGCCGGACCGTCCGGGAAGCGGAACTCGGCGATCGACGACGGGTTCATGGTGGCGCTGTAGCCGGGCCGGTCGGGCAGCAGGTAGCGGCCGCCGCGGGTGCGTACCGGGTCGACGAAGTGCTCGTGCAGGTGGTCGACGTACTCGATCATCCGACCGTCCAGGGTGGCGCCCACCCGCAGGTAGTCGAAGATCGCCAGGTGCTGGACGTACTCGCAGAGGCCGACGCCGCCGGCGTGCGGGCAGACCGGCACCCCGAACTTCGCCGCCAGCAGCAGCTCGGCCAGGACCTCGTTGACGCCGCCGACCCGGCACGCGTCGATCTGCATCACGCCGATCGCCTCGGCCTGGAGCAGCTGCTTGAAGATCACCCGGTTGGCGGCGACCTCGCCGGTGGCCACCCGGCACCGCCCGCCGGTCAGCTCGTCGACGGCGCGCGCGATCCGGGCGTGACCGAGGATGTCGTCGGCGTGGGTCGGCTCCTCGATCCAGTACGGGTCCACCTCCGCGAGGGCGGTCATCGCCGTGATCGCCTCGTCGACGTCCCACACCTGGTTGGCGTCCATCATCAGCAGCGCGTCCGGGCCGATCTCGGAGCGGATGATCCGGGCCCGGCGCAGGTCGTCGGCGAGCGGGCCGCCCACCTTCATCTTCATCGCCCGCCACCCGTCGTCGTACGCCTGCCGGGTCAACGCCCGCACCTTGTCGTCCGGGTAGCCGAGCCAACCGACCGAGGTGGTGTACGAAGGAAAACCGTCACGTTCGAGCGTGCTCAGTCGGTCGGCCAGGCCGTCGCGTCCCTTGTCGAGGATGGCCGCCGCCTCGTCCGGGGTGAGCGCGTCGGTGATGTGCTTGAAGTCGATGCTGGCGACCAGCTCGTCAGTGGGCAGTTCGGCGAGGAACCGCCACATCGGCTTGCCGGCGATCCTGGCCCGCAGGTCCCACACGGCGTTGACAAGCGCGCCGGTCGCCATGTGGATGACGCCCTTCTCCGGCCCCAGCCAGCGCAACTGCACGTCGGCGCTGAGCGAGCGCCAGAACGCCACGGGCTCAGCCGCGATCTCCTCGACCGTCCGACCCTCGACGTGGTGGGCCAGCGCCCGCACCGCCGCGCAGGTGATCTCGTTTCCCCGGCCGTTGGTGAAGGTGAACCCCGCGCCGACCGCCCCGGCGTCGGTGCCCAGCTCGACGTACGTCGCCGAGTAGTCGCCCCGGTTGATCGCGTCGGACCCGTCGCCCCGCGCGGCGGTCGGGAACCGCACGTCGTGCACCTCGACGGACGTGATGGTGACACTCACTGGTCGACCCCTCCGAAGTTGAAGACCCGCTTGGGCAGCCGGTACGCCAGGTCGACGATCGTCTCGGCCGCCTCGTCCAGCGGCAGCCGCTGCTCGGCGACCAGCCGGGCCAGGAAGCCGGCGTCGACGCGGCGGGCCACGTCGTGGCGTACCGGGATGGAGCAGAACGCCCGGGTGTCGTCGACGAACCCGGTGGTGTTGTAGAAGCCGGCGCTCTCGGTGACCGTCTCCCGGAACCGGCGCAGCACCTCGGGGGAGTCGAGGAACCACCAGGGCGCGCCGAGCAGCAGCGCGGCGTAGCCGCCGGCGAGGGGCGCGAGCTCACGGGTGAAGGTGTCCTCGTCGAGGGTGTAGAGCACCACCCGCAGCCGGGGGTCGTTGCCGTGGCGCTCCAGCAGCGGCGCGAGCGCGTGCACGTACTCGGTGGCCTGCGGCACGTCGCCGCCCACGTCGCGGCCGTGCCGGTCGTACAGCCAGCGGTTGTGGTTGCGCACCGCGCCGGGGTGCAGCTGCATGACCAGGCCGTCGTCGAGCGACATCCGGGCGAACTCCATGAGCATGTGCGCCCGGAACGCCTCCGCGTCGGCCGCGTCGGCCGTGCCGCACAGGCCCCGGTCGTACAGCCGGGCGGCCTCACCCGGGGTCAGGTCCAGGGTGCGGGCGGTGGGGTGGCCGTGGTCCGACGAGGTCGCCCCGCCCGCGATGAACGCGGCCCGCCGGGCCCGCAGCGCGGCCAGATAACCGGTGTACGTGCCGGTGTCCTCGCCGGTCAGCGCGCCGAGGCGCGCCACGTTGGACGCCCAGCCCTCGTACTCCATGTCCACCACGTCGTCCGGGCGGAACGTGGTGACCACCCGGCCGCCCGGCCCGCCCCACCCGTCGGCGGCGAGCTTGGCGTGCTGCGCGAGGTCGTCCAGCGGCGACTCGGTGGTCGCGAGCACCTCGATTCCGAACCGCTCGAACAGCGCCCGGGGCCGGAAGTCCGGCTCGGCGAGCCGGGCCGCGATCTCGTCGTAGACGGTGTCGGCGGTGGCTGGGCGCAGCGGAGTCTGCACCCCGAACACGGTGCGGAAGGTCTGCTCCAGCCAGAGCCGCGACGGGGTTCCCCGGAACAGGTGCCAGTGCGCGGCGAAGCGCCGCCAGATCACCCGCCCGTCGGTCTCCACCGGGCTTCCGTCGCGGGTCGGCACGCCCAGGTCCGACGGGGGGACGCCCTGACTGAGCAGCATCCTCGTCAGGTAGTGGTCGGGCACGATGAGCAGCCGCGCCGGGTCTGGAAAGGGCTGGTCCTGCGCGAGCAGGGCCGGGTCGACGTGCCCGTGCGGCGAGATGATCGGCTGTTGCGCCGCGAGGGCGTACAGCTCCCGGGCGATCGCGCGCTGCCCGGGCTCGGAGGGCAGGAGCAGGTCGGTGTGGTCGGACGTCGGCACGGGGCTGGGCTCCTCGTCGGTGGTCAGCGGGGGGTGAGCAGATCGGCGACCCGGACCGGTTGCCCGGTCTCGAAGGACCGGTTGGCGGCCAGGCCGGTGAGCAGGGCCAGCGCGCCGTCGTCGGCCGTCGCGGCGCGGCCCAGCGGATCGGGCTGGCCGCCGAGGAGCACCGCGGTCATCCGGGCGTCCGCGCCGCCGTGCCCGTGTCGGGTACGACCCTCGACGGGGATCTGCCGGGGCGGTTCCCAGAACGGGCGCAGGGTGAGCGTCGCGCCGCCCCCTTCGGCCGGCGCCTCGACGCCGTGCAGCGCGGCGCCCTTGACCGCGCCCGCGGTGCCCCGGTCGACGAAGTCGTTCTCGGTCACCTCCAGCTCCAGGCGACCCCGGCTGCCGTTGACCATCACCCGGTAGCCCTCCCAGGGGGCGTACGCCGTGAGGTGGTAGGTCATCGTGGCGCCGGTGGAGTAGCGGGCGAGCACGGCCATGTCGTCCTCGATGCTCACGCCCGGGGCGAACACGTTGCGGTCGCGCTGGTAGCCGTCCTCGGCCTCGGCGTTGAGGTAGAGCTCGCGCAGCCGGGGGTGGGCGTCCAGCCGCAGCGCGAACGGGTCGTCGACGGCGGCGGGGGAGCCGTACGCCCGCTCGTAGTCGCGGGCGTAGCCGTGCCGGCGACCGTCCTCGCCGTAGAAGAACAGGCGGCCGGCGGCGTACACCTCGACCGGGGTGGCCCCCAGCCACCAGTTGACCAGGTCGAAGTGGTGGCTGGCCTTGTGCACCATCAGCCCGCCGGAGGTGGCCTTGTCGCGGTGCCAGCGCCGGAAGTAGTCGGCGCCGTGCCGAACGTCGAGCAGCCACTCGAAGTGCACTGAGCCGATCTCACCGACCGCGCCGTCGGCGAGCAGGCGGCGGACCTGCTCGTGCAGCGGGTTGTAGCGGTAGTTGAAGGCGACCGTCACCCGGCCGCCGGTCTCGGTCACCGCGTCCAGGATGCGTCGGCAGCGCGCGGCGTCGACGGTCATCGGCTTCTCGGTGACCACGTCCCGGCCGGCGCGCAGCGCGGCCACCACGTACTCGTCGTGGGTGACGTCCACACTGGTCACCAGCACGACGTCGACCCGCTCCTTGTCCAGCATGGCCCGGAACTCACCGGCCGGGTACGTCGGCGCCGGGCGGTGGCCCAGCTCGGCGAGCCAGCGGTTGTGCGCGTCCATCCGGGCCTGGTTCACGTCGGCGAAGGCGACCAGCTCGGTGGTGTCGGCGTGGTCGAGCACCAGGGCCCGGACGAACATCTCGGCCCGTGCGCCGGTGCCCACGACGGCGTACCGGACTCGCCCGTCGGATCTCGGTGACATGTGGTCGCCCCCAGGTGATCCCTGCAAAGGTTTGCAGTGAAGTAACCACGATCGATGCGATCGCGTCAACGCCAACGGCGCAATCGGCGATAAATGTCAGTGTTTGCGGCGTTGTAGGTCACCACGGGGAGCGTCGACGCAACAGAACCGCAACCATTGACCGTTGACACTGGCGCAACCGTTTGCATTAATTGGCGGCACCCACGTGACCGTCGCCACATCGGACGAAGGGCCCGCCGTGCCAGTCACCATCCGGGACGTCGCCCGCGCCTCCGGGGTGCACATCTCCACCGTGTCCCGCACCTTCTCCGCCCCGCACCTGGTCAACCCGGAGACCCGGGTCCGGGTGCTCGCCTGCGCGGAGGACCTGGGCTACCGGCCGAACCGCGCCGCCCGGGCCCTGATCACCGGGCGGACGCACAACATCGGCCTGATCATCGCGGACATCGCGAACCCGTTCTTCCCGCCGCTGATCAAGGCGGCGGAGAGCCAGGCCCGCCATCGCGACTACCACGTCTTCGTGGCCGACACCAACGAGGACCCGACCGCCGAGGAGGAACTGGTCCACGCGCTCGCCAAGCAGGTCGACGGGGTGCTGCTGTGCAGCCCACGGATGAGCAACAGCCTGATCGAGCAGCTCAGCCGGGAGGTGCCGTTGGTGGTGGTGAACCGCCAGGTGACCGGCCTGCCCTGCGTGCTGATGGACGTCGGGCAGGGCGCCCGGGCGGCGATCGAGCACCTGATCGGTCTCGGTCACCGCGGCATCGCGTTGCTCGGCGGCCCCCGCAGCTCGTGGACCAACCGGGAGATGCGCCGCGCCGCCGCCACGGCCGCCCGCAGCGGCGGCGCGGAGCTGACCGTGCTCGGCCCCAACGCGCCCACCGAGACCGGCGGCCTCGCCGTCGCCGACCAGGTGCGGCGCAGTGGCGTGACGGCCGTGCTCGCCTACAACGACCTGATGGCGATCGGCCTCATCGAGGGGCTGGACGCGCTCGGGGTCCGGGTGCCACAGGAGGTGAGCGTCGTCGGGGTCGACGACATCGCCCTGAGTCGGCTCACCCGCCCCAAACTGACGACGGTGGCCACACCCACCGGGGCCGCTGGCCGGACGGCCGTCGACATGCTGCTGCAACAGGACATCGAGTCACCGCGCGGCGCGCGGAGCCCCGGTGCCGGCACGGCGCTCGGCGTCCGTCGTACCACCGCACAGGTAATGCTCCAGACCGACCTGGTCATCCGCGACTCGACCGGCCCGGGCCCGCACGCCCGACCGGCACGTCCCCTGGCCGCGCCGCCTGGCCCGGACCCGCATTGCCCTGCGGGCCCGGGCGTCCCGACCGCGGCCACCGGTGACGCCGTCGCCTCCTAATGCCGAGGAGTGAGCGCACATGCACCCCGCAACGCCCCCCACCACTGACACGCCCGTCGGGCGCCATCACGGTACCCCGGTGCCCCGTCGGCGACTCCTGCGCGGCCTGCTCGCCGCGACCGTCGCCGCGCCGCTGATGTTCGGCGCTGCCGCCTGCGGAGACGACGACGGCGCCGCCGACCCGAACGCCCCGGTCAAGCTCTCGATCTTCTGGTGGGGCGGCGACGCCCGCGCCAAGCTGACCGAGGACGCCCTGGCCCTCTACACGAAGAAGCACCCGAACGTGACCTTCGAGAAGACCTGGCAGGCCAACCAGGGCTACTTCGACAAGCTCGCCACGCTCACCGCCGGCGGCAACCCGCCGGACCTGTTCCAGATCGACGACAACTACCTCGCCGAGTACGCGGCCCGCAGCACCACCCTCGACCTGAAGAGCTACCAGGACTCCGGCAAGCTCGACGTCACCAAGTTCCCCAAGAGCCTGCTGGAGTACGGCGTGGTCGATGGCAAGCTCGCCGGGGTGGCCGCCGGGGAGAACACCCAGGGCCTGGTCTACAACAAGACCCTGCTGACCAAGCACAACCTGCCCGAGCCCACCACCGGGATGACCTGGGAGCAGCACATCGCCTGGGCCGAGCAGGTCACCGCCAAGACCAAGGTGCCCGGCACCCAGGACCCGAGCGCCGACTACAAGGCGTACTGGATCTGGCTGCGCCAGCAGGGCAAGGACCTCTACAAGGGCAACGAGCTGGGCTTCACGGCCGAGGACGTGACCGCGTGGTTCGACCTGTGGAAGGGCGCCCGCGACCGCAAGGCCACCCCGACCCCCGACGTCATCCACGAGGGCAACTCCAGCGACGTCACCAAGCAGCTGGTGGTCACCGGCAAGGCCGGCACCAGTTGGGTCTGGGCCAACCAGATGCCC
Source organism: Micromonospora sp. NPDC005194 (assembly GCF_040608335.1). NCBI lineage: Bacteria > Bacillati > Actinomycetota > Actinomycetes > Micromonosporales > Micromonosporaceae > Micromonospora > Micromonospora sp. NPDC005194. Next base: position 154,359 of record NZ_JBEXIA010000009.1, read on the forward strand.
GACCTGAAGAAGAACACCAAGGACGAGCTGGGGGTCGTCGCCTATCCCGGTGACCCCAGCGCGCAGTGGGCCCGGGCCTCCATGTACTGGTCGGTCTTCAAGGGCAGCAAGAACAAGGACGTCGCCGTCGACGTGATCAACTTCCTGAACAACGACCAGGAGGCGGTCAAGCTGCTCGGCACCGACCGCGGTCTGCCGTCCAACCTGGACCTGCGTCGGGTGGTCAGCGACGACACCACCGACCCGGCGATGAAGCAGTCCATCGCGGTCGAGACCGAGCTGGCGCAGAAGTTCGGCCAGTCCCCGCAGGTGCCGATCAAGGGACACAGCAAGGTCAAGTCCGAGCTGGTCAAGGCCGCCGAGAACGTGCAGTACGGCCGGGCCACGTCCGCGCAGGCCGCCGCCCAGTTCGTCGAGGCGTGCAAGTCCGCCATCGCCTGACCGCCGCACGAGGCGAGGAGAGGAGCTGTTCGTGGCATTGACCACGGCGCCCGACCCGACCCGACGCGGCCCCGGATCCGGCCGGGCTCACGCCGAGAGGCGTGGGCCCGGCAGCATCCGGCACAGCGAAGGTCTGGCGGGGTACGTCTTCCTGTCGCCGTGGCTCATCGGCCTGATGGGTGTCACGGCGGTCCCCATGCTGCTGTCGCTCTACCTGAGCTTCACCAACTACGACATCCTCACCCCCTTCTCCGAGGTGCGGTGGGTGGGGTTGGCCAACTACGAACGGATGTTCACCGCCGACCCGTCGTACTGGCACGCGGTGCGGGTCACCCTGACGTTCGCGCTGGTCGCGGTGCCGCTGAAGCTGGCCGCCGCGCTCGGCGTGGCGTTGCTGCTCAACCGTGCCTGGCGCGGCGTCGGGCTGTTCCGCGGGCTGTTCTACCTGCCGTCGCTGCTCGGCGGCAGCGTCGCGCTGGCCATCGTCTGGGTCAACATGTTCAACCGCGACGGGGCGTTCAACTCGCTGCTGAGCCTCGTCGGCGTCACCGGCAGACCGTGGGTCAACGACCCCGACTGGGCGCTGGAGACGCTGATGGTGCTCGCCATCTGGCAGTTCGGGGCGCCGATGGTGATCTTCCTGGCCGGGCTCAAGCAGGTGCCCACCGAGCTGTACGAGGCCGCCTCGGTCGACGGCGCCGGCAGGTTCCGCCAGTTCCGCAACGTCACGCTGCCGATGCTCTCCCCGGTCATCTTCTTCAACCTGGTGCTGGAGACGATCAACGGCTTCCAGGGCTTCACCGCCGCGTTCGTGCTCAGCAACGGCACCGGCGGCCCGGTCGACTCCACCCTCATGTACACGCTGAACCTCTACATCACCGGCTTCACCGACCTCAACATGGGCTACGCCTCGGCGATGGCCTGGGTGTTCCTGCTCGCCATCGCGGTCATCACCGCGATCTTCTTCAGCACCGGACGGTTCTGGGTGCACTACTCCGACGGGGAGGACCGGTGATGGTGGCGGTGAACCCGGCGGCCGCGGCGTCGACCACAGCGCCGCCGAACGCGCGTCGACGGCCGGGCGGCCGGTCCCTGCTGCGGCTGCTGATCCTGGTGGTGATCGTCGTCGTGGTGCTCTACCCGCTGATCTGGATGGTGGGCACGTCGGTGAAGTCCCAGGAGGAGATCGTCAACAACGTCGGGCTGCTGCCCGAGCGCTTCACCCCGGGCAACTACACCGCCGGGTGGTCCAACTTCGACGTCAGCTTCGGCCGGTTCTTTCTCAACAGCGCGATGGTCAGCCTGCTCACCGTCGTTGGCAACGGGCTCTCCTGCCTGCTGGCCGCGTACGCGTTCGCCCGGCTGCGGTTCCGGCTGCGCGGCATGTGGTTCGCCGTCATGATCGGCACGCTGCTGCTGCCCCAGCACGTGCTGATCGTGCCGCAGTACATCCTGTTCCGGACGCTCGGGCTGGTCGGCGGCGACTGGCCGTACCTGCCACTGCTCATCCCGCAGTTCCTGGCCACCGAGGCGTTCTTCGTCTTCCTCATGGTGCAGTTCATGCGCGGCGTCCCGCGCGAGTTGGACGAGGCGGCCCGGATCGACGGCGCCGGCCCGTACGGCATCTTCCGGCACATCATCCTGCCGCTGAGCCGTCCCGCGCTGGTCACCACAGCGATCTTCTCGTTCATCTGGACCTGGAACGACTTCTTCCGCCAGTTGGTCTTCCTGTCCCAACTGGAGGACTACACCGTGCCGGTCGCGCTGACCCTGTTCATCGACTCGACCAGCCAGAGCGCGGTCGGGCCGATGTTCGCCATGTCGGTGCTGTCGCTGCTGCCGGTCTTCCTGTTCTTCGTCGCCTTCCAGCGGATGCTCGTCGAGGGGATCAACACCAGTGGCATCAAGGGCTGAACCGGTCGACACCGGCGGGCGGCGGGACTGGCGGGACGTCGCCCGTGACGCCGCCGACCTCGCGCTGCTCGGCATCCTGCTGACCCTCGCCGCGGCACCGGTGCTCACCGCCGCCGCGGCCGTCGGCGCGGCCAGCGCGGCCGTGCACGACTGGACGCGTACCGGCAGCTGGCCGTCGGCGCGGGCCACCGCCCGCCGGTTCGGCCGCGCGGTGCTGCCCGGCGTGCCGGTCAGTCTGCTCGCGCTCGCCGTGGCCGGGCTGCTCGCCGCCGACCTGGCGGCGCTGGCCGCCGGCCGGGTGCCGGGCGGCCCGCCGGCGCTGGCGGTGACCGCGCTGGTCGCGGCCGGTCTGGCCGGGTACGCCGGGCTGGTCGTCGTCGAGGTGGGCGGCGACGGGGGCGGGCGGTGGCGGGTCGCGGCCCGCTCCGCCGCCCGCGCCTGCCTCGACGCGCCGACCCGCTGGGCCGCGCTCACCGGGGTGACGGCGCTGGCCGGGCTGCTCGCCGTCCTGGTATCCCCGGTCGCCGTGCCGATCCTCGCCGGCTACACCGTGGCCGCCCTGCACGCCGTCGCCAGCCGCCGCCCGGCCCTCGCCGGCACCGACGGCGGCCGCCCGGCTCTTGCCGGCGTCGCCAATCCCCGGCCGGTCTCCGCTCCCGTCGCCGGCCACCGGCCGGTCTCCGCCCAGCCGGAGCTGCCGTGAGCGCCGACCCGGCCGCCGCCGGCGGTGACGCGGCGGCCCGTACCGGCCCCGACCAGGTCGAGACGGCCGCCGAGGAGCCGGCGCGACTGCTGGTCGGCGGGACGGAGGTGGCCCGGTACGTGGTGGACCCGGCGCTGGACGCGCGGCACGGGCCCCGGCCGTACCTGCACCCGGTACGCACCCTCGGCGGCACGGTGGTCACCGACGCGCTTGCCGCCGACCACGTGTGGCACCTCGGCGCCTCCCTCGCCGTGCAGGACGTCAACGGCAGCAACCTCTGGGGCGGGCGCACCTACGTGCGCGACGTCGGCTACACGTGGCGCGACGACCACGGCGTCATCGCGCACACCGGCTGGTCCGAGCGGGCCGTCGACCGGCTGGCGCACCGGCTGCAGTGGCGCGACCGGCACGGGTCGGTGCTGCTCACGGAGCAGCGGCGGCTCGCCGCCGTTCCGCTGACCGGCGGCGTGTCGGCCTGGCGGCTGGAGATGGACTACACGCTCAGCGCCCCGGCGGAGCAGGACGTGCGGCTGGGCAGCCCCGCCACCAACGGCCGCCCCGGCGGGGCCGGCTACGGGGGGTTTTTCTGGCGGGCGGTCTCGGCCTCGCCCGCGTCGGTGTTCAGCGCCTCGGCGACGGGGGAGGAGGCGGTCAACGGCTCCGCCGAGCCGTGGATTGCGCTCTGCGGCACCGGGCCGGACGGTCGGGCGTACACCCTGGTCTTTACCGGTCTCGGGGTCGACGACCGGTGGTTCGTGCGGACCGCGATGTACCCGGGTGTGGGGGTGGCGTTCGCCTTCGAACGGCCGGTCACCATCGCGGCTGGCCTGCAGCGGCAGGGCCGGCACGGCGTGGTCGTCGCCGATGGAGCCCTGGACCCTGCCACCGCCGCGGCAGTGGCCGCGAACTCCGCCCGTGTTGACGTGGTGAGCGGTGATCATGTGGTGAAACAGAGGTCAACGAGCGGTTGATCCACTCCAGGTCGCCGACATGGGGGTGTCCGGGCGTCTGGATGCCCCCATTTCGGCGATATGGTGTGGATCAACCGCACAGGGGGTCGCGTTTGTCAGCGGGTGGGCAGGGCGGCGGTCACCCGCACGGACTTGACGATGGCGGGGATGGAGCCGATCAGCAGGACCAGACCCCAGATGATGGCCACGATGGCGAAGACCAGCGCGCCCACGTCGTCGAGGATGCTCACCACGATGACCGGGACGAGCCGGTGCAGGAACTCCAGCACGACGGTGCAAAGCAGGGTGGTGAGCGCCAGCAGCACGAGGCCCTTGTTCTGCGCGAACCGTGGCTGGGCGATCAGCAGCAGCACCACCCAGACCAGCTTCAGCAGCAGCGCCAGCCCCAGCAGCAGGCTCGCCTCACCCACCGGGAAGAAGCCCCACAACGCCAGGTACGCCAGGGTGCCGAACGGCACGGCCAAAAACAGCGACACCATGATGGTCAGCTCCACGAAAGCGATGATCAGCAGCACGAGCGAGCCCAGGATGAGCAGGATCGAGAAGATCAGCGTCGCCACACCCTGGATCCGGCCCTGCACCCGCTCGGGCACGACCAGGCTCAGGCAGAACAGACCGGTGGTCCACAGCGCCACCACGTCGATCAGCGCCAGGTAGCTCGTACCCCGCCCGGAGGGCTCGCTGATTCCGCCGGCGTCCACCTCCACGCCGAGGTCCGCCGCGCCGGCCAGCAGCGCGCCGGTGGCGTCCCCGCCCCCGGTGAGCAGTGACGATCCGACCTCGACGAGGACCACCAGCGTGACCGCGACCAGCGCGAGCAGCAGGAAGGGCTTGCGCAGGTCACCCATGTCGGGCCTCCTCGCGGTCGTGCCGGCCGACAGGTGCGCGGCCGGGGCCGGCGGCCGGCACGGGCCCGGCCGGGGGACGGGTCAGTCGGCGGCGACGGTGACCGTGCATCCGACACCTCCCGGACAGCTCAGCAGCACAGTGACCGCACGGTCGACGGCGATCCGGGCGACCGCCTCGCCGCCGTCGTCCGGCTCGACCTCGGAGCGCACGGTGAGGTCGGCGTCGCGGGGCGCCGGAGCGCGCACCGCGAACGGGCGACCACTGCGCAGCACCAGCGTCCGCAGCTCGCCCGGGTCGGCGATGCGCACCGCGCAGCCGCCGACGAAGCTGAGCACGTCGCCGGTGCGGTCGCAGTCGGCCTGAACGGTCGCCGGGTCGACGCTCGTACTCGCGCCGGCCAGCCGGCCGAGCCGCTCGACGACCCCCGGCGGATCGTCCGCGCGGCCCTGGTCGCCGCCGGAGACACCGACGGCGAGGACGAAGAACGCCACCAGCAGCGCCGCCAGGGTCACCAGCACCACCTTCTGCCGACCGCTCATCGCTGCGCGACCGCCCCGGTCACCTCGGTGAACCGGATCTGGTCCACGCCGGCGAAGTACCTGTCGAAGCCCTGCGTCTTGCCCACCGCGACCAGGGTGAGCGTGTGCCGACCCGGCCCGAGCCGGACGGTGCCCACGTCGGTGAAGTCCTGCAGGACGACCGTCGGCGTGAAGCCGAAGAAGGTGCCGCCGAGCTGCACCCCGTCGACCTGCCAGATGGTGTTGGCGTAGTCGAAGGACGTGGTGCGCCTGGTGGAGAACCGCCAGAGCGCGTCGGCGGGCAGCTCGACCGTGACGCTCACCCGGTCGCCGGGTGCCAGGCCGGTGAAGAACAGCTGCTTGTCGCCCGACCAGGTCACGTCGCAGCAGTTCGGTTGCGCCCCGACCGCCGCGGCGGTCTTCGCCGGGGATTCGATTCGAGCGCCGTCGACCAGGCTCTCCGCCTCCACCGTCACGACCCGTGGCGTGCCCGGCGTGGGTGTGCCGTCGGGTCGGGTCAGCAGGTAGCCGACCACGCCGCCGACCACCAGCACCAGCGCCGCCGCGGCGGCGATCCACGGCCAGGGCGTCCGCTTCGGCGCGGCGACCGCGCGGACCTCGTACGTCACCCGGCCGCTGGAGCGCGAGCTCTCCTCCGGCGCGGTGTTCGCCGAGTACGCGAACCCGGTCATGTCGTAGCGGCGCGGCGCGGTGCCCGCCGGCACGGCGAGGCGGACCAGGAAGGACACCGAGCCCTGCCCGGGGACCACCCGCTGCGGCTCGGTGACCGTGAACCAGGCCCGCTGGCTGCCCTCGCCGGGTGCCACGTCGAAGACCACGGTGTCCGGCGCCAGGCCCGGATTGGAGACGGTGAAGGTCAGCTCGCCGTGGTTGGCGGCATCCAGGGTGAACTGCGACGCGGCGGCGACGACGGTCCATTCGGTGGTCATGACGGCTCCTCTGCGGACGGTGTCGCGCTCGGCGGGCTGGGTGGCGGCGAAGCGGCGACGACGATCTCGGCGGTGGTCGACGCGGGCTTCTCCGCCTCGACGATTCGGGTGATCACGGCGAGCTGACCGGCGGCGGCCGCCGGCACCCGCACCACGATGTGGAAGGGCCGCTCGTCGGGTTCGTCGATGACGAACCCCGGCAACCCGGTGGCCAGCTCCAGCGCTCGGCGCATCCCGTACGGGGTGCCGCGCCACCGGGCCAGCAGCGCGCCGTTGGCCACCAGGTCACGGAGCCGGCCCACCGGCAGCGGCAGCGGGGCGTCCGGTCGGGGCGAGGCCACCACGTGGTCCATCGCCACCCAGCGGGTCAACCGCACGACCAGGTGGTCGGGCGCCCGGTACGGGTCGAACAGGGCGTCCACCTCGGCGAGGATCGCCTCGTCCGGAGCGTGCAGCCCCTCCATGACGTCCAGCAGCGCCCAGAGCACGCTGCCCGGCACGCACGCCCGCTGGTAGGCGGCGGGCAGCAGCCGCTCAATCGCCGAGCGTCGCATCCTGGCGCACCACCTCGATGTCGTGCTCGCCGGAGCAGAGCAGCCACGTGTCCGGGACGGTCACCACGTCGGCGGTGGCCTGGTTGGCGCTGGCGGTCCAGTTGACCGCGTCGGCACTGCGGTACACGCCGCGCTCACCGCAGGCCAGGACCAGTCGGTCGCCCGCCGTGGGACCGTTCGCACCGACGGTCGCCGGGCCGCTCACGGCGACGGCGTCCACCGGCACGAACCGGGTCCGGTCGCGCAGCGGCAGCCCGCAGTTGACCGACACCGACTGCCACTGCGGCTGGGCCGCGAGGGTGTCCAGCCGCAGCACCCCGCCGCTCTGCGTGGCGGCGAGGGCCTGCGATCCGGCGAACGCCAGGTCGCGGCAGGTCCCGCCGATCCAGCCGCTCTGCACGGTCTGCCACTGCACGTCGGACTCGAACAGCCGGGTGCGGTGGCAGCCCTGGCCGGGCTTCTTCGGGTCCGGCTCGCCCGCGCCGCTCCACAGCAGGGTGGCCGGGCCGTCGTACTGCACCGCGAGGACCCGGTTGTCCACGTTGGAGAGGCCGACGTGCGCGAAGCTGCCCGGCCGGCCACCGGCGGTCGACAGGTACACCCCGAAGCCCGCCTGCGCGGCGACCGCCACACCGGGAGCGCCCCGCTCGGAGACGAACGCGCGTACGGCGTAGAAGCCCCGGTCGGCGTCGGACGAATCGACGAGGATCTGCAGCGGCACCGCGCCGGGCAGCAGCGACACCTCGTACAGCCCGGTGTCGGTCGCCACCAGCAGCGCGCCGGCGCCGTCGCGGTCCAGCCACGCCACGTCGGAGATGCGCGAGTCCAGGTCGGTCAGCAGCGACCACGTCTCACCCAGGTCGGTGCTCAGGTGCACCCGGGAGCCGCCCGAGGCGCGCAGCGTCACCACGGCCACCGAGCCGGGGCGCGCGACGATGCCCGGTCGCACCGGCGCGGGCGCGGGCGCCACCCGCAGCACGGTCTCGTCGTCGAACCGGCCGGCCGGCTCCCAGCCGGAGCCCGCGTTGCTGGAGCGGAACAGCACCGGGCCGCGTCCGGCGTACCAGGTGCGCGGCTGGTACTGGTCGACGGCGAGGGCGCGGACCTCGGCGTCGGGGGCCTCGTCGACCACGAACCGCACCGACTCGACGTAGCGCACGCCCGGCTCGGCGTGCTCCAACAACCGGTACACGTTGGACGCGCGCAGCGGCTCACCGAACGGCCACCCGGTCGGGTTGAGCGCGGTGGGCAGCGGGCTGAGCGTCTGGTGCAGCCGGTCGTGGATGCGTCGCCGGACCGCGTCCACGTCCTCCTCCCGGCGCACCACCACCCGGGCCCGCACCGACACCGCCTTGAACCGGGCCCAGGTGGCCCGCGAGCGGATGCCGACCATCCGGCGCTGTTCCAGGTCGCCCTCGACGCGGTGGCGGGCCTCGGGCACCTCGTGCTCGCGCAGCACCGCCACCGGCAGCCGGCCGCCCGGACGGGCCGTCGGCGGCACGTACGGCACCAGCACCACCTCGACCTCACCGGGCCGGGCGAAGCTGTAGACGGCCGAGCGGGTGAACGCGCGGGCCCGCGCCACCGCGCCGGAGCTGGTGGCCAGCACCTCGAAGTCGCGGGCGGTGACGGCGCGCTGCTGGGCGAAGAACTCGTACGGGCCGCGCAGCAGCACCGATTCCAGCGCCTCCATCTCCCGGCCGCCGGCCGCGGGCGCGGGGTTGTCGACCCGTACCCCGGGCAGTGGATCGCGCAGGCTGGTCAGCGTGCCGGCCGCCACGTTGCCGGTCGGACCGCCGCCGGCCCGGTACCAGAGCCGGACCTGTCGCCCGGCCGGCGGCACGGCCGCCACCGTCACCGCCCCGCCCGGCCCGGCGGCCTCGCCCGCACCGGCGGGCGGTCGCAGGTCGAGGGCCGGGGCGAAGGTGACGGTGCCCGAGCAGCGGTCGACGAGGTAGGCCTTGGCCTGCGGACCGAGCCCGGCGAAGCTGTCCACCGGCTGCCAGATCTCGAACGTGCGGCCGTCGTGCTCGCGGGCTGCCACCCCCAGCTCCACCGAGCCGGCCGGCACCTCCACCCCGAGCAGCAGGTCCAGCGGCTCGCCGGTGTGGGTGAGGGGAGCGTGCGCCGCCCGGAGCACCTGGCCGGGCTGGCCGGTGCCGACACCCAGCAGCTCCGCCTCGACGGGCTCGCAGTGGTGCATGCGGACCGTCACCGACGCTTCCCCGGCTGCCAGCAGGGCCGGTTCGGTGGTGACGAACAGGACCGGTCGGGGATCGGCGCCGCGCGCCGCCGCGACCCGCAGGCCGGCCGGGATCCGCACCGCGTCCCGGTCGGTGCCGGCGCGGGTGAACACGACGTCCGCCCAGGCCGCGGTAGGCGCGTGCCGCGCCACCCCGAGCAGGTTCAGAAACGAGACGTACGCCTTCTCCGGCAACTGGTTCAGCCGGTAGATCATCACTTCGGTGAGGTGCGCGAACGCCTCCACCAGCGCCATGCCCGGGTCGTGCGCCGACAGGTCGGTCCAGGCGGGGCAGGACTGTTGGATCCGCTCGCGGGCCTCGGTGACGAGGTCGAGGAACCCACGGTCGTCCAGGTGCGGCACGGGCAGCGTCATGACTGTCCTCCCGGTTCGTCGTCGGCGGGGAGCAGGTCCACGGAGAACACCAGCTGCCCGGGCGTCAGGCTGGCCCGCACCCGGTAGTCCAGCCGGATCACCAGCCGCCACGCGTCGTTCGGGTCCGGTCCGGCGTCGGTGTCGATGACCTCCACCCGGGGCTCCCAGCGGGCGATGGCCTGCCGGACGTAGTGGATGGCCAGCCCGGCCGTCGTGTCGTCGTTGGGCGCGAAGACCAGCCGGTGCAGCCGGGAGCCGTACCCGGGTCGCATCAGCCGCTCGCCCGGCGTCGTGGACAACAACAGAAACAGCGCCTGGCGTACGCTCTCGTCGCCCTCGGTCATGGCCAGGCCGCCGGCCGCGGTGAGCGCCAGCCCGCCGCCCCGGCCGGCGTCGAAGCCCGCGCCGACGAAACGGAACGCCCTCATCGGTCCGCCCCCAGGAACTGCTGGCGCGGGTCGCGGACGGTGTGGTGGACCGCTCCCGGCGGTGTGCCGTCGGTGAACCCCTCCAGGTGCGAGAGCACCACCCGGTGCCCGTCGACGCGCAGCCAGTCGCTGTAGCCGACCCGGACGGTAAGCGTCTTCGCGCACGGCTTGATGGTCGGGCCGTAGTTCGGGCAGGCGGTGATCTTTCGTCCCTCCGGGTCGTCGTCCACAAGCACCGGCACGGCGGTGACTGTCACCCAGCGCTGCGAGGGCTGGTTCTCGACCCGGCCGTCGTGGTCGCAGGTGATCACCGAGTCGCGGTGGATCCAGCGCATCAGCCGCCTCCTTCGTGATGGGCGCGGGCGAGCGAACGGGCCTGCTGCGCCGCGGTGGTCGCGTCCTCGGGCGCCTCGGCGTGCAGGAAGTCCACGCTGCGGGCGCGGACCACCATGGCCCGGCCCGGCGCGGAGATCACCAGGTCGCTCGCCGCGTGCAGGGTGGCCAGGTCGGGGGTGAGTTCCAGCCAACTGCCGCCCTCGGTGGCGAGCCGCAGGCTGCGCTGGACGTCGTCCACGACGATCGACTGCCCGCCGGCGGTCCGCAGGGACCAGCGGCGGGACTTCCCGTCGTCGACACCCGCGTCGTACGGCTCGACGGCGCCGAACAGCGAGCCCAGCACGACGCCCGAGGCGGGCTCGCCACCGGGCAGCACCACCAGCACGGTGTCGTCCGGATCGGGGAGCGCCACCAGGCCCTTGCCGCGTCCCGCACCGGGACAGAGCACGCCGAGCCAGCCGGCGTCCAGGTCCCCGTACGCCGGCAGGGTCAGCCGCACCCGGCCCAACCCGTCGGGGTCGGCCACGTCGGTGACGGTGCCCAGGGTGACCACCGCGCCGCCCGCCGTCGTGGGGGCAGCGGGCGGTGGCACGGTGGAGAAGCGGGTCAGGTGCCCGTCGCCGTCCACGGTGTGCACCACCTCGGTCAGCACGTACGCCCCGGCGAGCGGGTCGGGCACACCCGTCAGGTCGATCCGCCGGCCCGGCCGCAGCGCCGGATCGCCCTCGGCCAGCCCTTCGGCGGTGGCCAGCGCGGCGGCGCGCAGGTCCAGTCGCGCCTGGGCCAGGGCCGCCAACTCGTCGTCGCTGCGCCCCGGCTGGTCGACGGCGGTGCGTACCCCGTCCGCCCCGACGTCGGCCGGGTCCGGCCGGTCACCGGCCGGTCGGCCGCAGCGCGCCTCGTCGGCCTGCTGGCTGATCGGCTCGGCCCGCTGCGGATGCCAACCCAGCGCGGCGCTGGCGCCGCTGGCCTGGTCGGCGTTGGTGGACAGCCGCAGGGTGTGCACATTCGCGCCCAGGGCCAGCGCGACGGGCTCCCCGTAGCCGGCGAGGGTGATCAGCCGGACGTCGTCGCCGTCGACGGCCAGGTGCAGCCCGGCCCGGCCGGTGACCTCCCGGAGCAGCTCCAGGTCGCTGTGCCGGTGCTGAAGCAGCCGTTCCAGTCGCGGCCCGTCGCTCTCCGCCGTCACGGTCAGCCCCACCTCGCCGCACAGCTCACGGGCCAGTTCGGTCGCCGTCACCGAGGTGAAGACCCGCAGGTCCTGCCGCTTGCGCAGGCGGTGCAGCGCGTCGTACGCCCGCAGGCGCAGCACGGCCGCGCCGTCGGCGGCGTACTCGACCTCCACGGCGGTCACCTCACCGGTGAACAGCGCGTCGGGATGATCGGCGAGCCGCACGTCGAGGGTCGTGCCCGGCCGCGCCGCCGGGTCGAGAGCGCCACCCCCGGCGGCGGTGGCGAGCACCAGCTCGGCCTGGGTCGGCTGGTCGAGTCGAGCGGCCACGCGCAGCGAGCGGACCCGCTGGCGGGCCGCGGCGTTCAGTTCCACCCCGTCCAGCGAAACGGTCAGCGCGCGGGGCGCGACGCTGGTCATGGCGCACTCCCCGAGCCGGTGCCGAGCGGCGTGCTGTCCGGGTTGGTGCTGGCGGTCGTCGTGCCGGTCGGCGTGGCCCAGCTCGCGGTGGCGATCGAGGCGCCCACGAACGACGCGCCGGCGCCCACCGCGCCGGCCACCGCCCGCGCCATCCCGGCCAGCGTCGACTCCGGCCCGCCACCGCCCGAGGCGCTGGTGGGGACCGCGAGGGTCGTGCCGGCGGGCACCGCGAGCGGGTCGGTGATCCGGTTGTGCTCGGCCAGCAACCGCCACCGCAGCGGCGACCCGAGCGCGTCGTTGGCCAGCAGGTCGAAGCGCACCCCGGACTGACCCGGTTCGGCGGCACCGTCACCGGCGGCGACCACGGCGCTGCCCGGGGCGGCCGCCGGGGTGCTCACCGCGGCCAGCTCCTCGGCGAATCCCGCCTGCGCCTGGTCGGCCGTCTCGGCGGCCCGGACCAGCTTCAGCCGCAGCCAGGAGCGCCGCGGCGAGCCCGTGCCGGTGAACGCGTCGAACCGCTCGGCCACCGCGATGATCACGCCGGGCACGTTCCAGGTCTTACCCCAGACCAGCCGGACCAGCGGCGGGCGCAGCCACCCGTGCTCGGCGGTGGAGTTCTCGGCCAGCATCCACAGCGGCCGGGTGAGCACCCGTACGTCGGTGGGGCGGACCTGGGCCTGGACGAAGTCGACGTCGAACAGCAGGTCGAGCACCAGCTCCGTACGGCCGCCGCCGGTGAAGACCAGCGGGTCGTCGGCCAGGCCGGACCCGGTGAGCTGCCCGGCGCCCGCGCCTCGATGACGTACGCCGGCGAGCCGGGTCACCTGCACGGTCTCCGGGTTGAGCAGGCAGTCCACCCGCTCCCCGGAGGAGTCGATGAGGAAGGCGACACGTTCCATCAGCTGCCCGCCTGTTCCCGATCCAGGCGGTCCACGTGACCGGCGTCGAGCGCCGCCCCGGGCACCGTCCACAGCGGAGTGTCGTCCGGCAGTTCCGGCCACGGGTCGACGGCCGTGGACGCCGGGAACATCGTGCCGACCGACCATTGCCCGGCACTCGGTTCGCGTTGATCGCGGTGGCTGCGGTCGGGCTCGGCGGGCCGCGTGGCCCGTACGCCGCCCTGCTGCGCTCGTTCGTCCGGTAGGGCGGGCCACCTGTCAGCGCCGCCCACCGCCATCCCGCCGACGGCGGTGGGGGCGGTAGTGGATCGTGGCTGGAAGGTGCCCCTGGAGGGGCCGAATTCCTCGACGATCTCGGGCGGGGAGCCGCGCCGGGTGGCCAGCGGCGGGGCGGCGGGCACGCCTGCCCGGGTCGGGACGCGTGCGTCGGTGGTCGTGGTGTCACGTCGTGCCGGTCCCACCGGTGCGGCGGACGTGGCCGTCTGGGTCGCCGCGCCCGACCACGATGACGGGCGCGAGGGCCAACGATCCAGTATCCGGCCGGACCAGCGCCGATTCGCCGGCGAGGACGCCGCCTCCCCGCCGTGCCCGCCCGACACGTGAATGGCGGCGTCGGAATCGCCACCAGGGCTGACGCTGCCGATCCCCGAGCCGCCCGGTCGACCGTCCGGGCCGGCGTCGACCACCCGACCCGACCTCCCATCCCGGCCCGATGGCCGCCATCCGTCCGGTCTCCCGTCCGCCCCCACCGCACCCATCCGGCCGAGGACGTCTGACCCGCCCGTCCCGGCGACGCCGGCTGTCCCGGCGAGACCGGCTGTCCGGCCGAGGCCGTCTCTCCCGCCGAGGCCGGCCGTCCTGCTGAGGCCGTGGCCGTCGGGTGCACCGGGGCCGCCTACCGTGCTCGGGCCGTCCGTCGCGCCGAGGTCGTCCGCCGTACCGGATGCCCGGACGCCGCGTGCGTCGTCGTCGGGTTGGGTGGCCGGGCCGCGAGCGCGGCGGCCGGCCCGCTCGGCGAGGCGCCGGTCCTTCTCATCGGCAGAGCCGGTTCCTTCCACGACCTCGTAAGGGTGAGCCTGAGCGGACGACGGCAGGCCACCTTCTCCCCGGCCGTCCTGCCGGTCGTCGCGGCCCGGCGTCTGCTCGACGCCGCCAGGGGTCGCGTCGAGGTCCAGTTCGCGCAGCAGGCCGGGGGCGTGTGCGGCGACCAGGTTCAGCCAGTGCTGGGGCGGCTCCCCGAGACGACGTGGCACCTCCGCCGGAATCGCCGGGGGTACGCCGGTGTTCTCGACGAGTCCGGCGAGGCGCTGCACCGCGCCGGCCGCGGAGCGGAGCCGACCGGCCAGCCAGCTACGCGGGCGTCGGCGCGGCGGCACCGCCGGTCTCCAACTCCAGGCCCTCGTAGCGCAGCGTCAGCGACGCGATGGCGATCTCGTGGCTGACCGTGTTGAGGTGCGCCCCGCGCCACCGGGTGGGCCAGGCGTCGATCAGGTTCCAGCGCAGCACCTCGGCGGTGCCCGCCGAGTCCAGCAGCACCACCGACACGTTGCGGCGGTTGAGGGTGCCCTGGGCGGTGGCGTTCACCCAGTCCCACAGCTCGCGGGACGCGGTGAGGCCGAAGTGCAGGGTCACCGGCTCGTACTCGGCCTGGCCGGGGACCATCCGCGTCGGTCCGGGGCCGTGCTCGCGGTACGGCTGCCCGGGGATGTTCACCTCCAGTCCGCTCATCTCGGTGAAGTGGCCGTTGGTGACGCCGTTGATGAGGAGCCGGAAGTTGTACGCCCGGTACGGGTCGACCGGGGCGCCCGGCTGCGGGGTGGCTGTGGTGGGCATGTGTCAGCCTCCGATCGTCTCGGTCTCGGTGCCGCCGGCCCACTGGCTCAACTTGAACACCACGAATTCGGCGGGCTTGACGACGGCGATGCCGATGTGGGCGATCACCATGCCGGCGTCGCGGACGTCCACCGGGTTGGTCTCCTCGTCGCACTTGACGAAGAACGCCTCCTCGGGGCTGCGCCCGAGCAGCGCGCCGTCGCGCCACACCCGGGTGAGGAACGCACCGATGTCGCGCCGGATCGAGCGCCAGAGGGTGAAGTCGTTCGGCTCGAAGACCATCCAGCGGGTGCCGTTGGCGATGGCCTGCTCGATGGCGATGCTGAGCCGCCGTACGTTGAGGTAGCGCCACTCGCTGGCCTCGGCGGCGAGCGTACGGGCGCCCCAGACGCGGATGCCCTCGCCGGCGAAGTAGCGGATCACGTTGACGCCCTTGGGGTTGAGCACGTCGTGCTCCGGGCGGGTGACCAGGTAGCCCAGGTTGACCGCGCCGCGGACGGGTTCGTTGGCCGGCGCCTTGTGCACGCCCCGCAGGGCGTCGGTGCGGGCCCAGATGCCGGCGAGGTGCCCGCTCGGCGGGGTGAGTTCCAACTCCCCGCTGATCGGGTCGCGTACCTCGATCCACGGGTAGTAGAACGCGCCGAACTCGGACTGCCGGGGCCGGTACGCCGGTCCCTCGCCGCCGCCGGACCCACCGGGTCCCGCGCTGCCGGCCGCGCCCTCGGCGGGCTTGGGCGGCTTGCCGGACGACGGGGTGGCGACCCGGGTCAGCGCGGAGATGTCGTCGATGTCCGGGGCCGGGTCGCAGATCGCCACCATGGTGCGGGTGCGCTCGGCCATGCTGAGCAGCGCCTCGTGGGACACCACGTCGGAAAAGCCCGGAGCGGCGATGATGGAGATCTCGTCGATGGCCTCCAGCAGTTGCAGGCCACCGCGTCGCTGGCCGGTGCCGGTGATGGCGCCGCCCTCGCCGACGTTGACCACCCAGCATCGGGCGCCCCCGTTGTCCAGGAAACCGAACACGGCCCGGGCCAGTGGGGTGCTCTCGATCTGGTTCCCGTCGGCGAAGAGCCGCAGGAACTCGGTCCAGTTGTTGACCGGTACCGCCTTGCCCAGGTGGGCGCCGCGGTTCGGGGCGACGCCGACGAACGCGGCGATGCTGGTGCTCGCCGGTCCGATCGGTCGGGCGCCGCTGGGGACCTCCTCGACGTAGATGCCGGGGGAGAAGTAGCTGGGCATCGGTCCTCCTGTGCGGGTGGGCGTCAGTGGGTCGGTGGTGCGCAGACGATGACGATGTCGTCCTCGCCGGCGTCGACGTCGGCGGTGAGCACGAGACCGCGCCCGCTGAGCCGCAGCCGTACCGGGCCGGGGTGTTCGGGGTCGTGCGGGACCCCGGCGATCAGGAACCGGCCGTCGGGGCCGGTGCGGGTCGCGGACGCCGTGCCGGGCAGTTCGACGCGCATGGCGGCGAGCGGCTGGTCCGCGGGGCCGACCACCCGGCCGGCGAGGGTGCGCATCGACAGCTGGCGCAGCCGCAGCGGTTGCAGGACCGGCGGCGCGGCCGGCGTCGGGTGCTCCACCTGCGTGGGCACGTCGATCAGCAGCGCCGGTCGGGGCGCGGCGTCGAACGCGTTCCACAGCGCGGCGTCGCCGGCCTCCAGCACCAGCGGGTAGCTGCCGTCGCTGGTCGCGGCGGTGAGCACCCGGTCCAGGACGGCCAGCCCGGCCGGCCCGGCCACGCAGAGCAGGTAGCGGACCGTGAACCGGTACGGCTCGCGGACCGCGCCGCTGGAGCGCGTCTGCTGGGCCGGGCGCAGTTCGAGGGGCCACAGGGTCAGCCCGTCGGCGTCGACGCCCGCGTGGGGCGGGCCGATCGGGACGGGTTGCCCCGCCACGCCGGTCAGCCATGCGGCCAGCTCGGCGGTGGCCGTCTCGATCGGTCCGCGCCCGTCGGTGGTCATCGCGGCGGCGTCCCCTGGATCCGGTAGGCGATGGCCTCGTTCCACACGTGTGGGTAGACGCCGATCTCGAAGTAGCGGGTGAACCGGTTGATCGGCGCGTTGGTGTGGTCGTGGTAGAGCAGCCAGACCGGCGCGATGGTGAACAGCACGTAGTTCGCCAGCACCAGCGGGATGTAGAGCGGGCCGAGCAGCCGCGCCTGGAAGATGTGCACGTCCTCGTGGCGCTGGATGCCGGAGCTGGAGCCGGCGCAGACGGTGCCGATGGTGGTGGCGTAGCGGGGTGAGACGCCCTCCACCACGCTGACCCGGCCGCTGCCGGCCGAGGTGGGCCGGTCCAGCGAGTGCCCGAAGATCAGGTGCACGGCCAGGTAGATGGCCCCGGCGATCGTGTTGAGCAGGCTCCACGTGTGGTCGACGACGAAGAGGAAGATGCCGCGGGCGTCCGGCGCGTACACCCCGGCGGAGGTGACCGCCCAGCCGAACGCCGCGCCGATGAGCAGGCCCACGACGGCGCCGATGAGCAGGCCGACCGGGCCGCCGGCCAGGAGGCCGAGGACGGCGCCGAGACCCACCTGGATCGCCGCGCTGAGAATTCCGAAGATCATGACGTCACTCCTCAGACCCACGAGCGGAAGACACGGGGCTCGCGACCGCTCGCGAGCTGGGTGGGCGTCGCCTGCCGGTTGCCGGGCGGGAACTGGTTGACGCCGAGCGCGGCGGAGAAGATCACCAGCGCGTTGAAGAACGCGATGACCCACTTCTCGCCGCCGGCGTCGTCGGCGAAGGCCGCGGTCAGGTAGGACAGCAGCAGCGCGATGGCGATGGCGATCCACTTGCGGAGCTTGTCGCCGCTCGGGCCGATGAGCCCGCCGATGACGTTGGTGGCCAGCAGGGTGGCGGCGCTCGCGCCGGCGATGGTCCCCAGGGCGGCCCAGGTGAAGAGATCGTTCACGGCGATCCCCCTTTTCTGCGATGGTGCGACCGGGATGTGGTGGTGGTGAGGGCCGGTGCTCCGCGGGGGGAGCACCGGCGCCGGTCGCCGTCGTCGCGGGCGGCCGGGGCCGGACGTGGCCGGCGGGGCCGGCCACCGGATGGATCAGCCGGGCCCGGGAGCGCCGGCGGGCGGGCCCGGCGAGGTCGGCCCAGTCGGCCCGGGTGCGGTCGGCCCGGGTGCGGTCGCGCCGGGTGCGGTCGGGCCGGGTGCGGCCGGCGCCGTCGGGCGACGGCGGCGCAGCAGGAGTACGCCCACCGCGGCGAGCACCAGCAGCAGGAGTACGCCGCCGCCGACCAGCAACCACGGGAAACCGCCGGAGTCGGAGGCGGCGGCCGCCGGTGACGCCGAGGGGCGGGGCGGGGCCTCGGCGACGGCCCGCAGTTCGATCGGCTTGTCCTGGTTGGAGTCGACCTTCCAGGTGACCGACCTGCCGTTGACGGTGCCATTGGTGTCGATCACCCGACCGGGAAACGTCACCGAGATCTCGAACGACATCAGCTTGAGGAAAGCCTGCTGTTGTTGAGGATTCTGCTGGGCAATTTTCCCGCCGTATTTCTTCGGGTCCAGCGGTAACGTGAATCGGTAGAAGTCGCCGTCTCGGACCAGTTTGACGCTTTCGCTGTCGAAGCTCGCCAGCGGTGCCCTGCGGTAACTGATCTGGGTGCCGAAGAGTTTGCCGTCCTCGTAGCTGGTCTCCTCGCCCGGCGGCAGCGCCGGAATGTTCTGCCGCAGCTCGGCGAAGGCCGCCGGGATGTTCTTGTTCCGGGCGCTCAGCAGGGACTTCTGGGCGGTCAGCAGCAACTGCCCGTCGACCGTGTCATCGGCGTTGACGGTGAGCCCGATGTTGAGTTGCATGCAGCCGCTCAACGCGGCGAGAAGAAGGAGGCACACCGCGACGCGGAGTGCCCTACCGCGGTTGACGCTCCTGTTCATGCGCTCAGTGTGTGTGATCGCTTTCACCATGAGCAGTCAGCGATCGGTCACAAGGCAGTCGCCGATTGTACCGGCGCACTGTCGTATTCGACCGAGGTGGGAAGCGGCGCAAAAGAATAAACTGGAGTTTTGCGTCCCGGTGCGCCCGACCCCGGGCTGAGTCGATGATCGTGGCCGGCTGGGTGGCCGCTCTCTCAGCCCGCCGGTGGTCGCCAGTCGACCTGCCGGGTCATGCCGCGCAGGACGGCGCCGGCCGGGATCAGTCGCAGCGCGGCGGCGCGCACGGCGAGGGCGAGCGGGTTGCGCAGTTGTTGGCCGTACCGGCCGGCGCGCAGCGAGGCACGGGCGATGGCCTGGCTGCGGGGGCGACGCTGCTCGTCGTACGCCGCCAGGGCGGCCGGCAGCCCCTCTGCGCCGCCGGAGCAGGCCGCGCCGAGCACGACCGCGTCCTCGATCGCCTGCCCGGCGCCCTGCCCGAGGTTCGGCGTCATCGCGTGGGCCGCGTCGCCGAGCAGCGCCACCCGTCCCCGCACGTACGAGGGCAGCGCCGTGGCCAGCTGGTGGATGTCGTTGCGCAGGACCACCCCGGGTGGGGTCGCCGCCAGCAGCGCGGGAATGGGCTCGTGCCAGGCGCCGAAGTGGTCCCGTACGGCCGCCAGCTCGTCCGGGGCGTGGCCACCGGGCGGAGCGTTGAGTGCCGCGTACCAGTAGACCTGGCCCTCGCCGAGCGGCACCATGCCGAACTCGGCAGCCGGGCCCCAGGTGATCGCCGTCGGGATCGGGTCGGGGAACGCGACGGCGGCCCGCCAGGCCGTCGAGCCCGCGTACACCGGGGCCGGGATCTCCGGCCAGAGCTGGGTGCGCAGTCGGCTGTGCAGGCCGTCGGCGCCGACGACCAGGTCGGCGTCGAGGGTTCGTGGGCCGTCGGGCCCGTGGTGGCGCACCGTGGCGCGGTCGGGTTCGGACTCGACGTGCTCGACCTCGGCTCCGGTGTGCAGCGACGACGCGGGCAGCGCCTCGCGCAGGATGCGGTGCAGGGTGGCCCGGTGGATGCCGAGCGCGCTGGTGCCGAGCTGCCGGATCATCTCCGCCGCGTCCACCCGGGACAGCCACCGGCCCCGCCGGTCCCGGATCCCGCCGGGGGCCTCGGCGTGCGCGCTGGACCGCAGCGCCGGGCTCAGACCGAGGGAGTCCAGGGCGCGCAGCGAGTTGGCCATCAGGGTCAGCCCGGCGCCCACCTCGCGTAGTTCGGGGGCGCGTTCCAGCACGGTCACCCGCCACCCGTGCCGGTGCAGGGCGAGGGCCGCGCTCAGCCCGCCGATGCCGCCGCCGACCACGACCGCGTGTGGCTCGCCCATGTCGCCCACCCTTCTACATCTGTAGAAGAGTGATACTACCTGCGGACCTCGACCGAAAGGAGACCCGTGACGGCCCGCGCCAACCGGATCGCGCTGCTGACCGACGCCGCCATCGAGCTGATCGCCGACGGCGGGATGCGGGCGCTGACCCACCGGGCCGTCGACGGTCGCGCCGGGCTGCCGGCCGGCACCACCTCCGCGTACCTGCGCACCCGGCAGGCACTGATCGAGGCGGTGGTGGAACGCCTCGCCGAGCGGGAACGGACCGACCTGGCCGCGTACGACCTGCCGACCGGCCCGCCCTCCCCGACGCCGGGTCCCCGGCTCGACGGCGACGACCTCGACCGGCTCGCCGCCGGGGTAGCCGAGGTTCTCGACCGCTGGCTGAGCACCGGACGCAGCCGGACGCTGGCCCGCTACGCTTGTCTGCTGGAGGCGGTCCACCGCCCCGAACTGCGCGGCATCCTGCACCACGGCACCGGCATGCGGGCACAGGCACGGGACCTGCTGACCCGGGCCGGGGCCACCGATCCCGACCGGCAGGGCGACCAGTTCGTCGCCTTCGTCGACGGTCTGCTCTTCGACCGTCTGGTCGGCGCCGGCGCGCTCACCGCCCCGCACCCCGGCGGCCCGGCCAGCCGCGCCGACCTCGCGGGCGCCGTCCGTACGCTGCTGCGCGCCTTGACCAGCAGTTGAGCCTCGGGCCGGTGCGCCGACCCGCAGCGCGTACTGCGGGTCGACCACCGAGCCCGGCAGGACGGCGCGGCGACCGTCACGCAGCCCGGTGAGCAGGTCGATCACGCGATGGTGAACGATCGCGAGGGGCGCTCCGGGCCGCCGGAAGGGCGCGGGCGATCATGGACCCCCGGCGTGCGGTCGAGGTGAGCGGAGGTGGGCGATGGCGTGGTTCGGAGGCCTGCGGGTCGCCGCTCACCGGCTGCGGCAGGGCTGGCGGCCGGTGCTGGAGGCGACTGTCGCGGCGACCGTGGCCTGGCTGCTCGCCACCCGCCTGCTCGGGCATCCGCAGCCCTTCTTCGCGCCGGCTGCCGCGCTGATCGTGCTCGGCCAGGCCCGCGGGCAGCGGATCCGGCGGGCCGTCGAGGTCGTACTCGGGGTGGCCGCCGGAGTGCTCGTCGCAGACCTGGTCGTGCAGGCGCTCGGCCCGGGCACCACGTGGACGGTCGGCACCGTCATCCTGCTCACCGTCCTGCTCGCGGTCGCCTTCGGCGCCACCGGCGTGACCCTGGTCCAGGCCGCTGTCTCCGCGCTCTACCTGGTGGTGGTCGCGCCACCGGACGGGTCGCTGGTGCCGTTCCGCTTCGTCGACGCGCTGGTCGGCGGCGCGCTCGCGCTCGCGGTCAGCCTCCTCGTCGACGCCCGGCACCCGCTCGCCCCCCTCGTCGCCGAGGTGCGGCGGACCTTCGACGAGTTGGCCGGCCTGGTGGGCGGGATCGCCGACGCGCTGGACGGTCGCGACGAGTCGGCGGCGATGGCCGCGTTGACGCGGGCCCGGGGCATGGACGCCCGGGTCGACGGGCTGCGCGAGGGCGTGCTCGCCGCCGGTGAGGCGCTGCGGCTCAACGTGCGCCGGCGCCGGCACATCGGCCGGCTACGGTCCGTGGACGAGTCGATCCGGCAGACCGACTACGTGGTCCGCAACGTCCGGGTGCTGGCCCGCGCCGGGGTGACGCTCAGTCGACTGCGGACCCCGACGCCGCCGGAGCTGGGCGAGGCGCTGCGCTGCCTGGTCGAGGCGGTCCGGGAGGCCGGCGCGGCGCTCGCCGCCGACCTGGACGGGCGGGAGGAGGCCGCCGACCAGCACGCCGTCCGGGCGGACGAGGCGGCGCTGGCCGCCGTCCGCACGGCCGGGCAGCTCTTCGGGTCGACCCAGACCCTCCCACTCGCCATGATCATCGGTCAGATCCGGGCGACGGCCATCGACCTGCTGCGGGGCGTGCACCCCGACGACGACGCCGCCGTCCTGGCCCGCGTGGACGAGGCCCTCGGCCTGCCCGTCGTGTGACCCCTCACCGCGTCCCTGCGCTCGGGTCTTGCCCGGTGCCGGCGGTGAGCCATCCGGTGGCGCTCGCGCGGATCGGGGCGGGGACGTCGTGGCCGTCGGGGAACTCCTCGTAGGTGACGTCGTAGCCGAGGCCACGCAGGTGCGGCACGAAGCGGCGGCTGCACACGTCGATCGGCAGGACGCGGTCGTCCACCCCGTGCGAGACGAAGATCCGCGGCCGGCCCCGGATGCGCGGCGGCGCGGCGAAGCCGGGGGAGAAGGCCAGCACCGCGTCCACCAGGTCGCCGTTGGCCAGGCCCAGCGAGAGGGCGTACGAGGCCCCGTCGGAGAAACCGCCAAGCGTCACACCGCTGACGGGGTAGCCGTCGAACGCGCTGGCCAGCAGCGCGTCGATGTGCTGCACGTCCACCCCGAAGCCTCCGGCGAGCAGGTCCCAGCTGGCCCCCGACGACTGCGGGGCGACCAGCAGCAGGTGATGCGCGTCCGCCACCGACAGCAGCAGGTCCAGGCCCTGCCGCGCGGAGCCGCCCGCCCCGTGCAGCAGCACCACCAGCCGGTACGCGGCGCCGTCGGCCGCCGGCTCCGGCACGTACGCCATCGCCGGCCGGCCGCCGTCGCCGCCGGGCAGCGGCACGAGGCCGGTGGGACCCGACACCACCGGCGGGTGCGGGCGGGTGGTCAACCGGCCGTGCCGGGGACCCTGCGCGGACGCTCCGGTCGGCGGCGCGGAGTCGGACACGGGCCACCACTCCTCGCGGTCGGCGAAAGGTGCGAGGCGGTTACCCGACCGGCCGCCGGTTAACCGGCGGCCAGCTCAGGCGCTGTCGCGGGTCACCAGGGCGGACGGGAAGAGCGTCGCCGGCGCGGCCGGGCGGCCGGCCAGCACGGCGGTGGCCGCCGCGGTGGCGATCCGGCCCACGGGGTGGCTCGCGGTGGTCAACGCCGGCGCGGTCATGCCGGCCAGCGGGATGTCGTCGAAGCCGGCCACCGCGACGTCACCAGGCACCCGCACACCGCCCTCGCGGAGCGCCGCGATGACCCCGAGCGCGGTCTCGTCGCTGATCGCGTAGATCGCATCGACGTCCGGCCAGCGGCGCAGCGCCTCGCCGGCCGCCGCCCGGCCACGCGCCGCCGTGAAGTCCCCGTCGACCACCCGCTCGGGTAGGCCGGCCTGGCGCATCAGGTGGCGGTACGCCTGCACGGGGCGCTGCGAGCACGGCAGCCACGCCGGACCGGTCACCATGGCGATCCGGCGGCGGCCCGTCGCGTACAGGTGGCGCAGCACCGCGCCGGCGCCAGCGGTGTTGTCGACGTCGAACGACGGCACCACGGCCGAGCCGATGCCGATCGAGGCGACCCGGCCGTGCAGCGAGCGGGGTACGGCGTCCAGCAGGGCCTCGGTGGTGTTGACCAGCACGACGCCGCACACGCTGCGGTCGGCGGCGAGCCGGTCCAGGCCGCGTGGGTCGCCCAGCGGCAGCCAGTGCAGCGCCACCCCGACGCCGGCCGGCGCGCACACCCGGGCGGCCGAGCCGACCACCCGGTGGACGTACGGGTCGTCCAACACCGCCGCGCTGGTCCCCGCGACGGCCACCACCAGACGTACGCCGCCGCCGCGCACCAGCGCGCGGGCGGCCGGGTTGGGCACGTAACCCAACTGGTCGGCGGCCGTCACCACGCGCTCCCGAGCGGCCGGTGAGGCGAACCCCGTCCCGGCGATCACCCGCGAGGCCGTGGACCGGGACACCCCGGCGGCCCGGGCGACGTCCTCCAGAGTGGCTGGCCGGTGTGCCGCTGCCGTCATCGTGCCCTCCCCCCGGCGCCCGCCCGGGGCGGGCGTACGCCTGCCAGGAATCATCCCCCGGCCTGCGCGTCTCCGGTAAGGGGGCTAACCCGCTTGTGGTGGTAGCGCTCTCAGGTGTGCGATCGTGCCAGGAGATCACCCCGAGGAAGAGGACCCAGCCCTGTGAGCGCCCCCACCAGCCCGGCCGTCGCCCCGGACACCACAGTTCCGGCACGGGTCGTCCGGCTCGCCCGCAACGGCGTCGCCGTCACCTTCACCCTGAACGGCCTGGCCGTCGGCAGCTGGTTCTCCCGGGTGCCGGCCGTCCGCGAGGCGCTGGATCTCTCCGCCGGGCGCCTCGGCCTCCTGCTGCTGGCGATGAGCGTGGGCGCGCTGCTCGCCATGCCGACCTCCGGGCTGCTCGCCCAGCGCCTCGGCTCGGCCCGCACCGTGACGATCGCCACCGTGCTGGTCGCGGTCGGCCTGATCGTGGCCGGGCTGGGCGCGACGGTCGCCGGGTCGTCCGTCGTCGTCGGGCTGGGGCTGGTCGCCTTCGGCTACGGCTCCGGCGCCTGCGACGTGGCGATGAACGTCGAGGGCGCCACGGTGGAGCGGCGGTTGGGGCGTACCGTCATGCCCCGCTTCCACGCGGCCTGGAGTCTCGGGTCGGTGGCCGGCGCGGGCCTCGGCGCCGGGGCCGCCCGCCTGGCCGTGCCGGTCGGCGCGCACCTCGCCGCGGTGGCGGTGGTGGTGCTCGTCGGCACCGTGCTCGCCTCCCGGATGTTCCTGCCCCAACCGGGCGTCGAAGCGGGCAACCAGACGGCGGACACCAGCCCGGCCGGCCGCCGCCGGGCCCAGCTCGCCGCCTGGCGGGAGCCGCGCACCCTGCTCATCGGGCTGTTCGTGCTGGTGGCCGCGTTTGCCGAGGGCAGCGCCAACGACTGGCTGGCGGTCGCTTTCGTGGACGGCCGGGACCTGAGCGAGGCGGCCGGAGCGGCGGTCTTCGGCGTGTTCGTCGTGGGTATGACCATCGGGCGCACCGCGGGCACCATCGCGCTGGACCGCTGGGGTCGGGTGCCGGTGCTCAGCGGCACCCTGCTGCTCGCCGCTGCCGGCGCCGGCCTGGCCGTGCTGGCCGGCTCGGGGCCGGTGGCCATCGTCGGCGTCGCGCTGTGGGGCCTCGGCGCGTCGCTGGGCTTCCCGGTCGGCATGAGCGCGGCGGCCGACGAGGAGGCGCACGCGGCGGTGCGGGTCAGCGTCGTCGCGGTGATCGGCTACACGGCCTTCCTGGGCGGGCCGCCGCTGTTGGGCCTGCTCGGTGACCACGTCGGCACCCTGCGGGCGCTGCTGGTGGTGCCGCTGCTGCTCCTGCCGACGCTGGCGCTGGTGCCGGCGCTGCGCCCGCCGCGAGCCGACGAGCAGGCTCCGGCAGCACAGAAAAACTAACCCCGATCGCGGCGTGGCGGTATCGGGTGCGCGGCCGAGTGCGTCGCGCGCCCGCGCTGGCTACGGTCGCCCGATGCCAACCGACGAGATCACCGCCGCCGCGGCGGGCAGCTGGACCCTGGGCGACCGCACCGTGCACCGGATGGGCTTCGGCTCGATGCGGATCACCGCGAACCCCGACCGCGAGCGTGCGATCGCGCTGCTGCGCCGCGCGGTCGAGCTGGGCGTCAACCACGTCGACACGGCCGCGTTCTACGTCTCGCCCGGCGGAGCCCTGCGGGTGGGCACCGGCCCCGCCCGGTACGCCACCGAGCTGATCCGCGCGGCGCTCGCCCCGTACTCCGAGGATCTGGTCATCGCCACCAAGGTCGGCTTCGGCTACGACCCGGTGACCGGATTCAGCGAGGCGGAAACCCCGGCGCAGCTGCGCGCCCAGGTCGAGGAGAACCTGCGCCGCCTCGGCCGCGACCGGCTGGACGTGGTGAACCTGCGGCTCGGCCGGGGGCCGGGCGCGGTGCCGTTGGCCGAGCGGTTCGGCGCCCTGGCCGAGCTGCGCGCCGCCGGGCTGATCCGGCATCTCGGGCTGTCCAACGTCCGGCCCGAGCAGGTGGACGAGGTGGCGGGCATCGCGCCCGTGGTCTGCGTGCAGAACAACTACGGCCTGGACGCGTACCGGGAGCAGGACGCCTTCGTCCGCGCCTGCGGCGAGCGGGGCATCGCCTACGTGCCCTTCTTCGCGCTGGCCGGCACCGGTCGGGAGGCGGGTGCGAGCGCCGCGCCGGGCGCGGCCGTCGAGGCGGTCGCCCGGGCCCACGGCGTCACCCCCCAGCAGGTACGCCTGGCCTGGACGCTGCACCAGGGCCCGCACGTCCTCGCGATCCCCGGCACCGGCGACCCGGCCCACCTGCGGGAGAACATCGCCGCCGCCGCGCTACGCCTGACCCCCGAGGACCTGAACCGCCTCCCCTGACCCCCGCCCCCGGTGATCATGAAGTTATTGCCATCGATGCCGGCGTGTCGCGCCGATAACTTCATGATCACCGGAGCCAGACCCGGAGGGGGCCCGCAGGGAGGAAGCCGGCTCGGCGGGCGGGTGGTAGGTCGGGGGTGGTCTCGTAGCCGATCAGGGGTACGCCGGGCAGGGTGGCGGGAATCGCATGCCAGATCTCGTCCGGGTCGTCGCTGTGGGTGAACAGGTTGGAGACGCCGGCCGGGTCGTCGCCGCTGATTACCGCCCCGCCGACGACAGCGCCCCGCTCGTCGTGGCGGGCCAGCACCCGGATGCGCGGGTCGGCCAGCAGCGCCGGGCGAAACAGTTCCCCGCCGCCGTGCGCGCTCGCCCAGGCCGCCAGCCCTTCCGGAGTGGTGACCGGCGTGAGCGGCGGGCCGGCCGGCGGGTCGGTCGACGGGCGGTGGATCCACTGCGCGTCGAAGAGCACCCGGAACCCGTACGCCGAGAGGTCGAGGTCGGCGAAGCTGTCCTTCACCGATGCGCCGGGCCCGACGTCGATCCGCGCCAGCAGCGCCTCGGGGTCGACGTCGGGGCGCAGGGTGACCGCGTCCGGATACCAGGGTGGGGAGCGGCGGGGCACCGACCACGCCTCGGCGTCGATCCGGCCGGCCAGCCCGTGGCTGGCGCACACGGCGTCGCACCATTGCGCGTTGTTGTGCGCCGCCGCCTCCCGCACGTCCGTCGACACGCCCGGCAGGCTAATAGGTCAGGACCCGGTGAGGACGACGAGCCTCTGGGTCGCGCGGGTCATCGCGACGTACCGGTCGAC
Organism: Micromonospora sp. NPDC005194; assembly: GCF_040608335.1. Lineage (NCBI taxonomy): Bacteria > Bacillati > Actinomycetota > Actinomycetes > Micromonosporales > Micromonosporaceae > Micromonospora > Micromonospora sp. NPDC005194. The sequence continues at coordinate 181,242 of NZ_JBEXIA010000009.1, forward strand.
CGCACCCTGGATGCCCTCGCCGAACGTCTCCGGGTCGACGAGGACGACCAGGTCGAACTCCAGCCCCTTGGACAGTTCCGGGCTCAGCGACCGGACGCGATTCGTCGCCGGCCGGAACGTGGGCTCGCCGATGACGCAGGCGATCCCGTCGGCGTGCTCCGCGAGCCAGCCGTCGACGATCGCGCCCAGGTCGCGCACCGATCCGTGGGTCACCGGAATCCCGTTGCCGCGGATCGAGGTCGGCACGTTCGCGTCCGGGAGCACGGCCCGGATGACCGGCTCGGCCTGGGCCATGACCTCCCGTGGCGTCCGGTAGTTGATGCTCAGCGAGGTCAGGGTGACCCGGTCGAGGCCGATGCGCCTCAGTCGTTCCGGCCACGACTCCGTGAACCCGTGCCGGGCCTGGGCGCGGTCCCCGACGATGGTGAAGCTGCGCGCCGGGCAGCGCGACAGCAGCATCTGCCACTGCGCGTCGGTCAGCTCCTGCGCCTCGTCCACGACGATGTGCGCGAACGGGCCGGCCAGCAGATCCGCGTCGGCGCTGGGGAGTACGGCCTCGTCGACCAGCGCGTCCTGCAGGTCCAGTTGGCGCAGGCTCGACAGCACACCCTCGCCGTCGTCGTAGGCGTGGGCCGCGATCAGCTCGTCGACGACCGTCGCCATGCGCGCGCGTTCGGCGGCGATGGTGGCCTCGTGGCGGCGGGTACGCCGGGACGCCTCCGGGTCGCCGAGCCGCTGCCGTGCCGCGTCCAGCAGCGGCAGGTCGGACACCGTCCAGGCGCGGGCGTCGACGCGTTGGAGCCGGCGGATGTCCTCGGGGCCGAGCCAGGGGGCGCACCGGCGCAGATAGGCGGGCACCGACCACAGGTCGGCGACGATGTCGGTCGCTTCGAGCAGCGGCCAGGCGCGGTTGAACGCCGTACGCAGATCCCGGTTGCGCAGCAGCGAGCCGCGTACCAGGTCGTCCGACTCGTCGCCGTCGTACCTCCCGAGCAGGATCGCCAGCAGCTCCTCCCAGATCTCGTCCCGCGCCTCGTTGTGCGGGGTGCCGGGTCCGGGCGCCTCGAACGCCTGGGCCCAGTCGTCCGCGCTCAGCCGCACGTCGGCGTCGCCGGCCGTGACCGTCATCGCCGTGGTCGGCGGCTCCTCGTAGAACCGCACGGCCGCCTCGATCGCCCGGACCAGGTCCGCCGAGGACTTCAGGCGGGCCACGTCCGGATCGGCCTCGACCGTCGCCGCGGCGCCCTGGGGGACGAGGTCGCGCAGGGTGCAGGTCTGCACGTCCTCCTCGCCGAGGCTGGGCAGGACGTCGGCGACGTACGCCAGGTAGGGCTCGTGCGGCCCGACGAACAGCACCCCGCCGCGGCGGTGACCGAGGCGGGGATCGGAGTAGAGCAGGTACGCGGTGCGGTGCAGGGCGACGACGGTCTTGCCCGTGCCCGGACCGCCGTCGACGACGAGAGCGCCGCGCGATCCGGCCCGGATGATGGCGTCCTGGTCGGCCTGGATGGTGCCGAGCACGTCGCGCATCCGGGCCGACCGGTTGCCGCCGAGGCTGGCGATAAACGCGGACTGGTCGTCCAGCGCCGCATGCCCCTCGAACCCGTCCGGGGTGAACACCTCGTCCCAGTAGTCGCTGATCCGGCCGAGCGTCCAGCGGTACCGACGCCGGCTCGCCAGGCCCATCGGGTTGGCGTGGGTCGCCCCGAAGAACGGCTCGGCCGCCGGGGAGCGCCAGTCGAGCAGCAGCCGTCGACCGTTGCCGTCGGTGAGGCCGAAGCGTCCGATGTAGACCGGCTCGGGGCCGTCCGCGCTGACGATGCGCCCGAGGCACAGGTCCAGACCGAAGCGCCGCAGGGCGCGCAGGCGAGCGGTCAGCCGGCGGATCTCCTCGTCCCGGACGACCGCCTGGCGGCCCTTGCCGGCGGGTGCCCGGCGCTCGGCGTCGAGGCGGTCGGACAGCTCGGCGATCGACTGCTCCAGGCTCGCCGCGATGACGGCGAAGTGCTGCTCGTCACGGTCGATCAGCGCCGGGTCGGCCTTGGCGGCGAGGTTGTCGGGAAGGTCGAACGCGCTGGCCGCCGCCGACGAGTTGTGCATGTATTGGCTCCCGTTTCCGCAGGTCCTGGCCTTGGACGGGCAATTCTGCGGTACACCTGGGGCCTTGCCGCAAGTCCCCCCATGCGGTATATGTTGGATATGGCGGGGAGTGTTGCCCCCCGCTTTCAGGGCTTCCGTTCGGTACGCCCGCTCCAGCGGTTCCGTCCGCGCTCCGCCGAGTCAGATTTCTCCCACCTGGCGTGCAGCGTATTGCCAGGAATCGGTGCTGAACTGGAGTGGCGTCCGAGGAGAGGGGCTGGGCATGGGCTGGTTCAACCGGCGGTCACGGGGCACCGAGGCGACCCCAACGAAGCTGGACCGCGAGGCCACCCGGGACGATCTCGCCGCGCTGGAGTCGTTCGTCGCCAGCCGGCGGGGAGTGGAGTTCTACCTGGAGCCGGAGACCACCGCCACCGACACCACAGTGGTGGCGATCGCCCACGACGGCGAATGGATCCGCCGCCGCACCGGCACACCCCGCGCGGCGGGCGCCATCGCCCGCAAGCACGCGGTGCCGCTGTACGAGGCGGCCCGCACCGGCTACCCGGAGCGGATGCGGGTGTGGAATCGGGCACACCCGGAGCGCCACGCCCGCTGAGACTCCTCCGCCCAGAAGCCACCACCGCCGGGCCAGCGGCGCGAGCCAGAGTGCTCCGCCGATCCTTTGCTCTGCTTACCAATAAGCGCCAGTGACGCCCCATTCCCGTTGCGTATAGGGAAGCAGAGCAAAGGATGTCGGGCATTGATCCGGGGCATCGAGGTCGGGTGATCCGCTGTCGCGTCGACAGTTGAGGCTCGGTGACGCACGCCCGTTCGTCGGGCCGGAGCAGCGTTGACCCGCAGCGCAGGGGTGTGGCAGCATTCGCGGCCTGACGGCAGTGAAGGAAGTCGGTGCGAATCCGACGCGGTCCCGCCACTGTCACCGGGGAGCGATCCCCCCTCGTGAGTCACGGCCGTGTGTCTGCGGTTGGAAGGCCGGGGGAGAGCGTCGATCCGGAAGCCAGGATACTTCGGCCGTCGGGACGTACCCCAGGGCGTGGACACCCGAGGAGGACCCGATGACGCTTGGCGTCTCCATCACCGACGGCTGCTGCCGTCCTGCGCACCGCGGCCGTGCCGTCGCCGCGATCGGCATCGACTCCGTTCACCGCTGAGTTCCGGACCGCGCCGCCCGTCGCTCCCGGCCGCAGGCCGCTGAGCCGGCCGGATCGCGGCCTCCGCTGAACCCTGCGCCCATCCCACGTCGCCAGGCCGCTCTCGCGAGCGTGCCGACGTTACCGTCCGGAGCCTGCCGTGCGCGTTCTGCTGCTCTCCACCGCCGACACCGACCTGCTGGCCGCCCGCGCCAGTGACGCCGACTACCGGCTCGCCAACCCGGCGCGGGTGGCGGCCGACGAGGTGCCCGCCCTGCTCGACGGGGTCGACCTCGCCGTCGTACGCCTGCTCGGGGGTCGGCAGGCGTGGCCGGACGGCCTCGCCGCGGTGCTCGCCACCGGCGTGCCGACTGTCGTGCTCGGCGGTGAGGCGGTGCCCGACGCGGAGCTGATGGCGATCTCCACGGTGCCGTCCGGAGTGGTCACCCAGGCGCTGGCGTACCTGGTGGAGGGCGGGCCTGACAACCTCGGGCACCTGGCCCGGTTCCTCTGCGACACGGTGCTGCTCACCGGCGAGGGGTTCGCCCCGCCCGCGCCGACCCCGGCGTACGGCGTACACGGCGACCACCCGACCGACCCGCGGCGGCCCACCGTGGGGATCGTCTTCTACCGGGCGCACGCCCTCGCCGGCAACACCGCCTTCGTCGACGTCCTGGCCGAGGCCGTGCGGGAGGCCGGGGGCAACCCGCTGCCGATCTTCTGTGGCTCGCTGCGGGGCCTGACCACGGGCGGGGGCCCGCTCGGGCTGTTCGCCCGCTGTGACGCGCTGCTGGTCACCGTGCTCGCGGCCGGCGGCGCGGTCGCCGCCGACGCGTCCGGGGGCGGCGACGAGGACGCGTGGGACGTCGGCGCGCTCGCCGCCCTGGACGTGCCCGTCATTCAGGCGCTCTGCCTGACCAGCACCAGGGAGCAGTGGGCCGGCAGCGACGCCGGGCTGTCCCCGTTGGACGCGGCGATGCAGGTGGCCATCCCCGAGTTCGACGGACGGATCGTCACCGTGCCGTTCTCGTTCAAGCGGATCGACGCGGACGGCCTCTCGGTCTACGCCGCCGACCCCGAGCGGGCCGCCCGGGTGGCCGGCATCGCGGTACGTCACGCCCGGCTGCGGTACGTGCCCAACGCCGACAAGCGGGTCGCCGTCGTGCTCAGCTCGTACCCCACCAAGCACTCCCGGGTCGGCAACGCCGTCGGGCTGGACACCCCCGTCTCGGCGGTCCGGCTGCTCGCCGCACTGGCCGAGGCGGGTTACCACCTGGGGGACGCGCCGCCGCCCGACGACGGCGACGCGCTGATCCACGCCCTGATCGCCGCCGGTGGGCACGACGTGGAGTGGCTCACCCCGGAGCAGTTGGCCGCCGCCGAGGCCCGGGTGCCCGGCGAGACCTACCGGCGGTGGTTCGACCAGGTACCGGCCGAGCTGCGTGAGCGGATGCGGGAGCACTGGGGTGAGCCGCCCGGCGAGCTCTACACCGACGGCGGGGACCTCGTGCTCGCCGGGCTGCGCTTCGGCAACGTGGTGCTGCTGATCCAGCCGCCGCGTGGCTTCGGGGAGAACCCGATCGCCATCTACCACGACCCGGACCTGCCGCCGAGCCACCACTACCTGGCCGCGTACCGCTGGCTGGCCGCGCCCGTCGCGGACGGCGGCTTCGGCGCGGACGCCGTGGTGCACCTGGGCAAGCACGGCACCTTGGAGTGGTTGCCCGGCAAGGGTCTCGGCCTGGCGGCCGACTGCGCGCCCGACGCGGTCCTCGGTGACCTGCCGCTGGTCTACCCGTTCATCGTCAACGACCCCGGCGAGGGCACCCAGGCCAAGCGGCGCGCACACGCCGTGGTGATCGACCACCTGGTGCCGCCGATGGCCCGCGCCGAGACCTACGGCGACCTGGCCAAGCTGGAGCAACTGCTCGACGAGTACGCGACAGTGCAGGCCCTCGACCCGGCCAAGGTGCCGACCGTGCGGGCGCAGATCTGGGACCTGGTGCGCGCCGCCGAGCTGCATCACGACCTGCACGCCGAGGCGATGCCCGACGCCGACGACTTCGACGACTTCGTGCTGCACCTCGACGGGTACCTCTGTGAGGTCAAGGACGTGCAGATCCGCGACGGGCTGCACATCCTCGCCGACGCGCCCGTCGGCGAACCGCGGGTCAACCTGGTCCTCGCGGTGCTGCGCGCACCCCAGATCTGGGGCGGCAACCACGCCCTGCCCGGCCTGCGACAGGCCCTCGCCGCCGCGTACGGCCTCGACGAGCAGGAACTGCTGGCGGCACCGGGCGAACGACTGGCGGTGCCCACGGCGTTGACCGACGTGGTGGACGGGCCGGCCGGCACGGCCGCCGACGCCGTCGACCTCATCGAGGCGCTCGCCCGGAGGTTGGTCATCGGGATGGAGACGCTCGGCTGGGACGCCGAGGCGGTCGACGCGGTGGTCGCGGAGGTGACCGGGCAGCCGATCCCGGACGTCGTCGCGGTGCTGCGCTTCGCGGCCACCGAACTGGTGCCCCGGCTGGCGCGCACCACCGACGAGCTGACCCACACCCTCGGGGCGCTCGACGGGCGGTTCGTGCCGCCCGGACCGTCCGGTTCACCCACCCGGGGCCTGGTCAACGTGCTGCCCACCGGCCGCAACTTCTACTCCGTCGACCCGAAGGCCATCCCCAGTCGCAACGCCTGGGACGTCGGGGTGGCCCTCGCGGACTCGCTGCTGGCCCGGCACCTCGCCGACACCGGCACGTACCCCCGCTCGGTGGGGTTGACCGTGTGGGGCACCAGCGCCATGCGCACCCAGGGCGACGACATCGCCGAGGTGCTCGCGCTGCTGGGCTGCCGCCCGGTGTGGGACGACCGGTCCCGGCGGGTCACCGGCATCGAGGTGGTGCCGACCGCCGAGCTGGGCCGGCCCCGCGTCGACGTGACCGTGCGCATCTCCGGCTTCTTCCGCGACGCGTTCCCGCACGTCGTGGCGCTGCTCGACGACGCCGTACGGCGGGTCGCCGCGCTGGACGAGCCGGACGAGGAGAACTACGTGCGGGCGCACGTCGCCGCCGACCTCGCCGAACACGGCGACGAGCGGCGGGCCACCGCCCGGATCTTCGGCTCCAAGCCCGGAGCGTACGGCGCGGGCCTGCTGCCGCTGATCGACGCGCGGACCTGGCGCAGCGACGCCGACCTCGCCGAGGTGTACGCGGTGTGGGGCGGCTACGCGTACGGCCGGGGCCTGGACGGGCGGGAGGCGCGCGCCGACATGGAACGCTCGTTCGCGCGGATCGCGGTGGCGGTGAAGAACCAGGACACCCGCGAGCACGACATCGTCGACTCGGACGACTACTTCCAGTACCACGGCGGGATGGTGGCGATGGTCCGTCACCTCACCGGATCGTCGCCGCAGGCGTACGTGGGTGACTCGGCGATGCCGCACGACGTGCGCACCCGCACGTTGGGCGAGGAGACCCGGCGGGTGTTCCGGGCCCGGGTGGTCAACCCGAAGTGGATCGCCGCGATGCGCCGGCACGGCTACAAGGGCGCGTTCGAGCTGGCGGCCACCGTGGACTACCTGTTCGGCTACGACGCCACGGCCGGCGTGGTCGACGACTGGATGTACGAGCACCTGGCCGCCGCGTACCTCTTCGACGACACGACCCGGGAGTTCCTGGAGCAGTCCAACCCGTGGGCGCTGCGCGGCATCACCGAGCGGCTGCTGGAGGCCGCCGACCGGGGGCTGTGGGCCAAACCCGAGCCGGCCACCCTGGACCGACTCCGTGACACGTACCTGGCCAGCGAGGGCGACCTGGAGGACCGGGCATGATCACCTACCCGTTCAGCGCGGTGCTCGGCATGGCCGACATGCGGTTGGCGCTGCTGCTCAACGCTGTCTCCCCGGCGATCGGCGGGGTCCTCGTGCGCGGCGAGAAGGGCACCGCCAAGTCCACCGCCGTCCGGGCGCTCGCCGCGTTGCTGCCCCCGGTCCACCGGGTCGCCGGCTGCCGCTTCGGCTGCGACCCCGCCGAGCCCGACCCGGGCTGCCCGGACGGGCCGCACCCGGACGATGCCACCGTCGAGACCCGTCCGGCCCGTCTCGTGGAGTTGCCGGTCGGCGCCGCCGAGGACCGGGTCGTCGGCTCGCTCGACCTGGAGAAGGCCCTCGGTGCGGGGGTACGCGCCTTCGAACCGGGCCTGCTCGCCGCCGCGCACCGGGGCGTCCTCTACGTCGACGAGGTCAACCTGCTGCACGACCACCTCGTCGACCTGCTGCTCGACGCGGCGGCGATGGGCCGCAGCCACGTCGAGCGCGAGGGCGTCTCGGTCAGCCACGCGGCCCGCTTCCTGCTGGTCGGCACCATGAACCCGGAGGAGGGGGAGCTGCGCCCGCAGCTGCTCGACCGGTTCGGGCTCACCGTCGAGGTGGGTGCCAGCCGGGACCCGGAGGTCCGGGTCGAGGTGGTGCGTCGCCGGCTCGCCGCCGACGCCGACCCGGCGGGCTTCGCCGCCCGCTGGGCCGACGCCGACGCCCAGATCGCCGCCCAGGTGGCCGCCGCCCGCCGCCGGCTTCCCGGGGTACGCCTTCCGGACGCCGCGCTGCGGCAGATCGCCGAGGTGTGCGCCGCGTTCGACGTGGACGGGATGCGCGCCGACATCGTCACCGCCCGTACCGCCCTCGCCCACGCGGCCTGGCACGGCCGGGACCGCGTCACCATCGACGACGTACGGGTCGCCGCCCGCCTCGCCCTGCCGCACCGCCGCCGCCGTGACCCGTTCGACACGCCGGGCCTGGATGAGAAGCGCCTCGACGAGGCGTTGCAGCGCGCCCAGGACGCCCACCCCGACGACCCGGACGACGACGGCGGCCCGCACGACGGTGGCCCGGCTGGATCGCGCCCCGACGGCTCGGACCCCGACGGTGGCGGCCCGGGCGGTGGCTCCGGCGGCCCCGGCGGCCCGGACGACGGCGGCGCCGACCGTCGTGGCCCGGACGACGGTGGCCCGCGGGGCGGTGCCGGCAGCGGTGCCGACCGCAGCGGCCCCGACGGTGCGGGACCCTACGGTGGCAGCTCCGCCGGCAGCGACGACGCCGCTGACCAGGGTGAATCGACCCGGCAGCGGGGCTCCGGTGGGCAGGGGCAGCCGGTGGCCGTACCCCACGGTGGTCTGCGGGCCCAGCTGCTCACCGCGCCCGGCGTCGGTGACGGCGTGCCCGGGCGGCGGTCGCGCGCCCGCACCGGGCGGGGACGCACCACCGGGGCCCGGGTGCCGGCCGCTCGGGTCGGCGCGCTGCACCTGCCGGCCACGATTCGCGCCGCCGCGCCCCATCAGGCGGCCCGGGGGAGGCTGACCGGCCCGCTGCGACTGCGCCCGGACGACGTGCGGGAGGCGGTCCGGGAGGGGCGTGAGGGCAACCTCGTGCTGTTCGTGGTGGACGCGAGCGGGTCGATGGGCGCCCGGCAGCGGATGACCGCCGTGAAGGACGCGGTCCTCGCGCTGCTCACCGACGCCTACCAGCGGCGGGACAAGGTCGCCGTGATCGCCTTCCGGGCCAGCGGTGCGCGGACGCTGCTGCCGGCCACCTCGTCGGTGCTGGCCGCCTCGACGCGGCTGGCCGAGCTGCCCACCGGTGGTCGCACGCCGCTGGCCGAGGGCCTGCTCGCCGCCGCCGACCTGCTGCGGCTGGAGCGCCGACGTGACCCGAAGCGCCGCCCCCTGGTCCTCATCGTCACCGACGGCAGAGCCACCGCCGGGTCGCGTCCGCTGGACCGGGCCGCGGCGGCCGCGACGGTGCTGGCCGCGACAGCGGCCCCCTGCGTCGTCGTCGACTGCGAGTCCGGCCCGGTCCGCCTGCACCTGGCGCGGCGCCTGGCCACCCAGCTGAACGCGCCCCTGACCCCCCTGGCAGCCCTGACCCGCCCCCGCGATCGTGCGGTTCCGGTCGCGACATGAGGGGACCACGTGCGCAGATGACCAGCAGAAACGGCACGATCGCGGGAGTGCCCGCGGGACGGGGGACGGGCTGATGCCACAGGGACAGCCGAGCGTGGTGCCCGCTGACGGGTTGACGACCCGGCAGCGGCGGCACCGGCCACTGCTGATCGTCCACACCGGACAGATGAAGGGGAAGTCGACCGCTGCCTTCGGGTTGGCGTTGCGGGCGTGGACCGCAGGCCTGCCGGTCGGGGTGTTCCAGTTCGTCAAGAGCGCCAAGTGGCGGGTGGGGGAGGAGAACGCCTTCCGGGCGCTCGGCGAGGTGCACGAGCGTACCGGCCAGGGCGCGCCGGTGGCCTGGCACAAGATGGGCGAGGGCTGGTCCTGGATCCAGCGCGGCGGCGAGGCCGACCACGCCGTGGACGCCCTGGAGGGCTGGCGGCAGATCCAGCGCGACCTGGCCGCGCAGCGGTACGGGTTGTACGTGCTGGACGAGTTCACCTACCCGATGAAGTGGGGTTGGGTGGACGTCGACGAGGTGGTCGCCACCCTGGCCGACCGCCCCGGCTTCCAGCACGTCGTCATCACCGGCCGGGACGCCGACCCGCGCCTGATCGCCGCCGCGGACCTGGTGGCCGAGCTGACCAAGGTCAAGCACCCGATGGACGCCGGCCAGAAGGGCCAGAAGGGCATCGAGTGGTGAGCGCGCCCTGGGCGCTGCCCCGAGTGGTCATCGCCGCGCCGGCCAGCGGCCACGGCAAGACCACCGTCGCCACCGGGCTGCTCGCCGCGCTGCGCCGTCGCGGCCTGACGGTCAGCCCGCACAAGGTCGGCCCGGACTACATCGACCCCGGCTACCACGCCCTCGCCGCCGGGCGGCCCGGCCGGAACCTCGATCCGTTCCTGGTCGGAGCCGAGCGGATCGCCGGTCTGCTGCGCCACGGCGCGAGCATCCCGACGCCCGCCGACATCGCCGTGGTGGAGGGTGTGATGGGCCTGCACGACGGCGCGGTGGGCCGACGCGACTTCGCCTCCACCGCGCACGTCGCCCGCCTCCTCGACGCGCCAGTGGTGCTGGTGCTGGACACCACCGCGCAGGGTCGCTCGGCCGCCGCGCTGACCCTCGGCATGGCCGCGTTCGACCCGGCGGTCCGCATCGGCGGGGTGATCCTCAACCGGGTCGGCTCGCCCCGGCACGAGACCCTGCTGCGCGACGCCCTCGCCGAGGTGGGCGTACCGGTGCTCGGGGCGGTCACCCGCGCCGCCGAGGTCGCCGCGCCGGCCCGGCATCTCGGGCTGGTCCCGGTCGCCGAGCGGGCGCCCGAGTCCCTCGCGATCGTCGCCGCCCTCGCCGAGCTGGTCGAGGCCACCGTGGATCTCGACGCCGTGCTCGACCTGGCCCGCACCGCCGCGCCGCTGACCACCCCGGCGTGGGACCCGGTCGCCGCCGTCGGCGGGCCGGCCGGCCACGAACGCCCGCTCGTCGCGCTCGCCGGTGGTCCGGCCTTCACCTTCTCGTACGCGGAGACCGCCGAACTGCTCACCGCCGCCGGGGCGGACGTGGTCACCGTCGACCCGCTGCGCGACCCGGCGCTGCCCGCCGGCACCCGCGCGGTCGTGATCGGCGGCGGGTTCCCCGAGGCGTACGCGGAGGCCCTCGCGGGCAACGGCACGCTCCGGGCCGAGCTGGCCGACTTCGACGGGCCGATCGTGGCCGAGTGCGCCGGGCTGCTCTACCTCGGGCAGGCCCTGGACGGCGTACCGATGTGCGGTCGGCTGGACCTCACCGCCCGGATGACCGGCCGGCTCACCCTCGGCTACCGCGAGGCCCTGGCCGTCACCGACTCCCCGGTGGCCCGCGCGGGCGAGCCGGTACGCGGCCACGAGTTCCACCGCACCACCACCGACCCCGCTCACGGCGAGCGGCCGGCGTGGCGCTGGAACGGCACGGACCACGGCTTCGTCGCCGGCCGCGTGCACGCCTCCTACCTGCACACCCACTGGGCCGGTCACCCCGCCGCCGCCCGCCGGCTGGTCGAGGCGTGCCGATGAGCGCCGACGCCACGCTGACCGGCGTCGGTGTCGGGCCGGGTGACCCGGAACTGCTCACCGTCAAGGCCGTGCGGATCCTGCGCGCGGCCGACGTGGTGTTCGTACCCGTGATGGCGGACCGGGTCGCGCCGAGCGCGACCGCCGGTGCGACGCCGCCGGGCGCGCAGGCCGGGCGGGCCGAGGCGACCGTCCGGGAGTACGTGCCGGCGGACCGGCTGCGTCGGCTGCCGTTCGCCCTCGACGACCGGGGTGGGGTGACCGCCCGCCGGGCGGCGGCCTGGGACGACGCCGCCCGGAGCGTGCTCGACGCGGTCGACGCGGGCGCGCGGTCCCTCGCGTTCGCCACCATCGGCGACCCCAACGTCTACTCCACCTTCGGCTACCTGGCGCAGAGCGTCCGCGCGCTGCGCCCCACCGTGCGGGTGGCGACAGTGCCCGGCGTGACCGCCATGCAGGAACTGGCCGCCCGCAGCGGCATTCCACTCTGCGAGGGACGCGAACCGCTGACGCTGCTGCCGGCCACCGCCGGTCTGGCGCTGTTCGCCGCCGCCCTCGCCGGGCCGGGCACCGTTGTCGCCTACAAGGGCTGGCGGCGGCACCCGGAGCTGCTCGCCGAGCTGCGCCGGCAGGGCCGCCTCGCCGACGCGGTGCTCGGGCGCAGCCTCGGCCTGCCCGGGGAGAGCGTCGGCGGAGTCGACGACACCGCGCACGACCTGCCGTACCTGTCGACGCTGCTGGTGCCCGCCCGCCGCGACCACCGAGGAGGAAAGCTGTGACCAGCAACGGCAAGGTGTGGTTCGTCGGGGCCGGCCCGGGTGCGGCGGACCTGCTGACCCTGCGGGCAGCCCGGGTGATCGCCGCGGCGGACATCGTGATCTGGGCGGCCAGCCTGGTGCACGCCGACGTCCTCGACCACGCCCGCCCCGACGCGGAGATCGTCGACTCGTCGCAGCTGCCCATCGAGGGCGTGCTCCCGCTCTACCAGCGCGCCGCCGAGCAAGGACTCACCGTGGCCCGCATCCACTCCGGCGACCCGGCGCTCTGGGGCGCCGTCCAGGAGCAACTGGACCTGTGCCGAACGCTCGACCTGGCCGTCGAGATCGTGCCCGGAGTGTCGTCGTTCACCGCCGTCGCGGCACTTGTCGGGCGGGAGCTGACCGTGCCCGAGGTCGCCCAGTCGGTGATCCTCACCCGCCTCGAAGGGGGCAAGACCCCGATGCCGCCCGGTGAGCGGGTCCGCGACTTCGCCCGGCACGGCACCACCATGGCGCTGTTCCTCTCCGCCGCCCGCTCCGGTCAGGTGCAGGCCGAGCTGCTGGCCGGCGGCTACCCGGCGGACACCCCGGCCGTGGTGGCGTACCAGGCGACGTGGCCCGACGAGCTGGTCGTGCGCTGCACGGTCGGCACCCTGGAGGCCACAGTCAAGCAGCACAAGCTGTGGAAACACACGCTCTTCCTGGTCGGGCCGGCGCTGGCCGCCGAGGGCACCCGCTCGCACCTGTACCACCCCGGGCACTTCCACACCTTCCGTCGAGCCGAGCCGGTCGCCCGCGCGGAGCTGCGCCGCCAGACCGGCGGTCGCGCCGGGGGAACAGGCACCCCGTGACGTACGCCGAGCCGCCGCTGCGCGAGCCGGACCTGCCGCGTACGGCGAAGGTCCGGCCCACCGCGCTGCGGACGGGTTGGACCACCGGGGCCTGCGCCACGGCCGCGGCGAAGGCCGCCGTCTCGGCGCTCGTCACCGGGGTTGCCCCGCCGGAGGTGGAGATCGGGCTGCCCGCCGGGCGGCGGGTGCGGTTCCCGGTCGAACGCTGCGAGGTGACCGGCAACCCACCGGCGCGCGCCGAGGCGGTGGTCGTGAAGGACGCCGGTGACGACCCGGACGTCACCCACGGCGCCGAGCTGACCGCCACCGTGGACTGGACCGACGTCCCCGGGCTGCGCCTGGCCGGCGGTCCCGGCGTCGGCACCGTCACCAAGCCGGGCCTCGGCCTCGCGGTCGGCGGCCCGGCCATCAACGACACCCCACGTCGCATGATCGGCGAGGCGGTGGCCGAGGTCGTCGACCTCACCGAGGTCGGTGTCCGCGTGGTCATCAGCGTGCCCCGGGGCGAGATCATGGCCCGCAAGACCACCAACCGCCGGCTCGGCATCCTCGGCGGCATCTCGATCCTCGGCACCACCGGGATCGTCCGACCCTTCTCCACCGCCTCCTGGCGGGCCAGCGTCGTCCAGGCCGTGCACGTGATGGCCGCCCAGGGCGAGCGGACCGTGGTGCTGTGCACCGGCGGGCGTACCGAGCGGGCCGCCCGCGCGCTGCTGCCCGAGCTGCCCGAGGTGTGCTTCGTCGAGGTGGGCGACTTCACCGGCGCCGCCGTCACCGCCGCGGTGGGCGACGCGATGACCGGGGTGGTCTTCGTCGGCATGGCCGGCAAGCTCGCCAAACTCGCCGCCGGAATCCTGATGACCCACTACACCCGCTCGAAGGTGGACCTGTCGCTGCTCGGCGCGGTGACGGCCGACGCCGGTGGCGATCCGGCGCTGGTCGCCGCGGTGACCGAGGCGAACACCGGGCGGCACGCGTACGAGCTGTGGGAGGCCGCCGGGCTGCTCGGCCCGGCCGGGGACCTGCTCTGCCAGCGGGTCGGGCAGGTGCTGCGGCGCTTCGCCGGGCCGACGGTCACCGTGGACGTGGCGATGGTCGACTTCGCCGGCGCGCGGGTGGTCGCCTCGTCGGGCCGGTGGCCGCGATGAGCCGGGCGACCGCGGCGGCCGCCGACCCGCTGGCGAACCTGGCGGCCCCGGACGCGTTGGTGACCGTGGTCGGGTTGGACGCGGCCGGAGCGCCACCGCACCCCGCCCTCGCGCCCGCGCTGGCCGGGGCGGGGCTGGTCGTCGGAGCGGCCCGGCACCTGGCCACCGTTTCCGTGCCGCCCGGCGTGGACACCGTCGTCCTCGGGCCGCTCGCCCCGGCCGTACGGCGGCTGAGCGTCGCCGTGGCCGCCGGGGTGCCGGCCGTGGTGCTGGCCAGCGGCGATCCCGGCCTGTTCGGCATCGTCCGGCGGCTGCGTACGGCCGGGCTGCCCCTGCGGGTGGCGCCGGCGGTCTCCAGTGTGGCCGCCGCGTTCGCCCGTGCCGGGCTGCCCTGGGACGGTGCAGCCGTGGTCACCGCGCACGGCCGCGACCCGCGACCGGCCCTGAACGCCTGCCGGGCGCTGCCCCTGGTCGCGGTGCTCACCGCGCCGGGCGTCGGCGCGGCCGAGCTGGGCGCCGGACTGATCGGCTGGTCCCGCCGGCTGGTGGTCGCCGAACACCTCGGCACCGACGCCGAACGCGTCCGGGCGGTGACCCCCGAGCAGGCCGCCGCCGGCACCTGGTCCGACCCGCACGTCCTGCTCAGCATCGCCGACACCGCACCCGCCGGATTCGTGCCCACCGACGTCACGCCCGACCGGGTCGCAACCGGTGGGATGCGCGCCGACAACCAACCCGCCGCCGCGCCGGCCGGTGGCTGGGCGTTGCCGGAGGACCGGTACGCCCACCGCGATTCCATGATCACGAAGTCCGAGGTGCGTGCTCTCGTCGTCGCCCGGCTGCGGCCTCGTCTGGGCCGGCTGGTCTGGGACGTCGGCGCGGGCAGCGGCTCGGTCGGCATCGAGTGCGCGTTGCTCGGCGCTGCCGTGCTCGCCGTCGAACGGGCCCCCGCGTCCGCCGCGACGATTCGGGACAACGCCGCGACGCACGCCGTCGACGTGCGGATCGTCGTCGGGCGGGCCCCGGAGGCGCTGGCCGGGTTGCCCGAGCCGGACGCGGTCTTCGTCGGCGGTGGCGGTGTCGACGTCCTCACCGCCGTGGTGGCCCGCCGACCCGAGCGGGTGGTGCTCACGCTGGCCGCGCTGGACCGCGTCGCGCCGGCCGTGGGCCTGCTGCGTGCCGCCGGCTACACCGTCGAGGGCAGCCAGCTCTCCGCCGCCCGCCTCGCCGACCTGCCCGGTGGGTCGATCCGCCTCGCGGCCACCAACCCGGTGGTCGTCCTCACCGGGGAGCGCCCGTGACCGACCAGAACCCGCCCGCCCGGATCGGCCTGGTGGCGGCCACCGCCGCCGGTCGCCGGCATGCCGACACCCTGACCGCCGCGTGGCCGCACGCCCGGCTGGTCGAGGGGGAGACCGTCGCCGACGCGCTGCGCAGCGCCTGGGCCGGCTGTGACGCGGTGATCGCGTTCCTGGCCACCGGGGCGGTGGTGCGCATCCTCGCGCCGCTGCTCGACGACAAGCGCACCGACCCGGCCGTGGTGGTCGTCGACGAGGCGGCCCGGCACGCCGTGGCGCTGCTGGGCGGTCACGCCGGCGGGGCCAATGCCCTCGCCGAGCAGGTCGCCGCGCTGCTCGACGCCCGACCGGTGATCACCACCGCCACCGACGCGGTCGGCCTGCCGGGGCTGGACACCCTCGGCTGGCCGGTGCAGGGCGCGGTCGCCGCGGTGTCCCGGGCCATCCTGGACGGTGAACCGGTCCGGCTGATCGCCGACGCCGACTGGCCGCTGCCCGCCCTGCCCCCGAACGTCTACGCCGCCGCCGCTCCGGCGACCGTGGCCACCGGCGCCGCCGTAGGCGGGGCCGGCAGCGCCGGCGGCCACGAGGACACGCCGGACGACGGGTACCGGCTGCTGGTCACCGACCGGGTGGTGCCCTTCGACGGGCGCACGGCCGTGCTGCGACCGCCGTCGCTGGTCGCCGGCGTCGGCGCGAGTCGGGGCGTGCCGGCCGCCGAGGTGGCGGAGCTGCTGCACCGGGTGCTGGCCGAGGCCGGCCTCGACCCGGCGAGCCTGCGCTGCCTGGCCAGCGCCGACGTCAAAGCCGGCGAGGCGGGCATCCGCAGCACCGCCGACGCCCTCGGCGTACCCCTGGTGACCTGGCCGGCGACGCGGCTGGCAACTGTCGACGTGCCGCATCCCAGCGAGGTGGTCCGCGCCGCGGTCGGCACGCCGAGCGTCGCGGAGGCCGCGGCGCTGCTCGGACCGGACGGCCGATCCGACGACGCGACGCTGCTGGTCGGCAAGACCGCGACGGCGATGGCCACCGTCGCGGTGGCCCGGCACGCACCGCGCGGCCGGCTCGCCGTCGTCGGCCTCGGGCCGGGCGCCGCCGACCTGCGGACCCCCCGCGCGGTGGCGGAGCTGCGTCGCGCGGCGGTGGTGGTCGGCCTGGACCAGTACCTCGACCAGGTGCGGGACGTGCTGCGGCCGGGCACCCGGGTGCTGTCCAGCGGCCTCGGCGCGGAGGAGGCCCGGGCCCGCGCGGCAGTCGCCGAGGCCGCCGCCGGTCGGGCGGTCGCGCTGATCGGCTCCGGCGACGCCGGGGTGTACGCGATGGCGAGCCCCGCCCTGGAGTACGCCGACGAGCGGATCGACGTGGTGGGCGTGCCCGGGGTGACCGCCGCCCTCGCCGCCGGGGCGCTGCTCGGCGCGCCGCTCGGCCACGACCACGCCTACGTGAGCCTGTCCGACCTGCACACCCCGTGGGAGGTCATCGAGCGGCGGGTGACCGCCGCCGCCGAGGGTGACTTCGTGACGCTGTTCTACAACCCGCGCAGCCGGGCGCGCGACTGGCAGCTCGGCAAGGCACTCGGCATCCTCGCCGCGCACCGGCCACCGGACACCCCGGTCGGCGTGGTGCGCAACGCCAGCCGCCCCGGCGAGCGGGTGCACCTGGCGACGCTGGCCACGCTCGACCCGGCCATCGTCGACATGTACAGCCTCGTCGTGGTCGGCAACAGCGACACCCGGTTGGTCGCCGGCCGGATGGTCACGCCCCGGGGGTACCGGTGGCGATCGTGACCATCGGCGCCTGCCAGGGCTGCGGCGCCTGCCTGCTGACCTGCCCCACGCACGCGATCCGGCCGGTCGCCGGCGGCCTGACGGTACGCGCCGACCGCTGCACCGGCTGCCTGGAGTGCCTGGAGATCTGCCCGGTCGACGCGATCCGCGTCGCCGAGCCCGACCCCTGCAAGGGAGCCCGATGAGCCGGGTGGTGCATCCGATCGAGGTCGAGTCGTACCGCATCCTGCGCGAGCGGGTCGACCTGTCGCACCTGCCGCCGCTGAGCCGAGCGGTGACCGAACGGGTGGTACACGCCAGCGCCGACCTCGCGTACGTCGACGACCTGGTCTGCGACGAGGCCGCCCTGGAAGCGGGGCTGGCGGCGCTGCGCGCCGGTGCGCCAGTGGTCACCGACGTGGCGATGGTCGCCGCCGGCATCACCCGCGCCGGCCTGGAGCTGGTCTGCCCGGTCGCCGAGCCGGCCGCCGCCGAGCTGGGCCGCGCGGCCGGCATCACCCGCTCGGCGGCCGCCGTGCGGATCGCGCTGGACCGGGTCGGCCCCGGCGCGGTGTGGGTGGTCGGCTGCGCGCCCACCGCGCTCGTCGAACTGCTCACCCTGGACGCCACGCCCGCGCTGGTCGTCGGCCTGCCGGTCGGCTTCGTGGGCGCCGCCGAGTCGAAGGCGGCGCTGCGGGCCAGCGGCCTGCCCGGGGTGTCCAACGTGGGCGAGAAGGGTGGCTCGGCGGTCGCCGCCGCCGCCCTCAACGCCCTGCTCTACACCGAGGAGAGGTCATGACCGGTCTGGTCATCGTCGGGCACGGCACGCGCAGCGCTGCCGGGGTCGACCAGTTCGCCGCGCTCGTCGAGCGGGTCCGCCGTCGCGGTGACGTCGCGGACGTCGAGGGCGGCTTCATCGAGCTGTCCCGTCCACCGCTGACCGACGCGGTCGGCGCGCTCGTCGCCCGCGGCCACCGGAAGCTGGTGGCGTTGCCGCTGGTGCTCACCGGCGCCGGGCACGGCAAGGGCGACATCCCCGCCGCCATGGGACGCGAGCAGCAGCGGCACCCCGGGCTGACGTACCGCTACGGGCGTCCGCTCGGCCCGCACCCGCTGCTGCACACGGCCCTCGAAGAGCGCATCGACGCCGCGTTGGCGGGTGCCGACCGGGCCGGCACGGCGTTGGCGGGTGCCGACCGGGCCGGCACGGCGCTGGCGGGTGCCGACCGGGCCGGCACGTGGGTGGCGTTGATCGGGCGGGGGTCCACCGACCCGGACGCCAACGCCGAGGTGGCCAAGGTCGCCCGGCTGCTCTGGGAGGGACGCGGCTACGCGGGTGTCGAGCCGGGCTTCATCTCGCTGGCGCAGCCGTCGGTGCCGGAGGTGCTGGACCGGTTGCGCCGGCTCGGCGCGCGGCGGATCGTCGTGGCGCCGTACTTCCTGTTCGCCGGGGTGCTGCCCGACCGGATCGTCGCCCAGTCGGCGGAGTTCGCCGCCGCGCACCCCGACCTGGACGTCCGGGTCGCCGAGGTGATCGGCGACTGTGACGCCCTCGCGGATCTGGTGCTCGAACGCCACGCCGAGGCGCTGGGCGGGGACATTCGGATGAACTGCGACACCTGCGTGTACCGGGTGTTGATGCCCGGCTTCGCGGACAAGGTGGGTCGCCCGCAACGCCCGCACGACCACCCCGACGACCCGGTCGGCCATCACCACCACGGCCACGCTCACCACGGGCACGACCACCACGGGCACGACCATGGCTCGGTCGCCGTTGTGGGCGGCGGGCCGGGGCCCGACGACCTGATCACGGTACGCGCAAAGGCCGTGCTCGACGCCGCGGACGTCGTGGTGGTCGACCGGCTCGCCCCGCAGGGGCTGCTCGCCGGGCTGCGCCCCGACGTGCTGGTCATCGACGCCGCGAAGGTGCCCCGTGGCCCGTCGATGGCCCAGGACGCGATCAACGCGGCCCTGGTGTCGCACGCCAAGGCCGGTCGCCGGGTGGTGCGGCTCAAGGGCGGCGACCCGTACGTCTTCGGACGCGGCCACGAGGAGGTGCAGGCCTGCGCGGCGGCCGGCGTACCGGTGACGGTGGTCCCGGGGGTCAGCAGTGCCCTCGCCGCGCCGGCCCTCGCCGGCGTGCCGGTCACGCACCGGGGTGTGGCGCACGAGGTCACCGTGGTCTCCGGGCATCTGCCGCCCGGGCACCCCGACTCGCTTGTCGACTGGGCGGCGCTGGCCCGCGCCCGGGGCACCGTCGTGCTGCTGATGGCCGTGGACACCATCGCGAAGATCGCGGCCGTGCTGGTCGAGCACGGTCGGGCTCCGGAGACCCCGGTGCTGGCCGTGCAGGACGCCGGTCTGCCCGGCCAGCGGTCCGTGCCGGCCCGACTGGACGAGATCGGCGCGGTCGCCGCCCGCGAGGGCATCGGCCCGCCGGCCGTCTTCGTGCTCGGCCCGGTGGTCGCTCTCGCGGCCACCGGGCCGAGCGCCTGACGGCTACTCGCTGCGGGCGGTCTCCGGCCCGGTGATGCGTTGCAGCAGCGGCAACGTGGAGGCGATGACGCCGAGGCAGGCGACCAGCCCGACGACGACGATCACGTAGAAGCGCGGCCCCGGCGCGACCAGCGTGTAGTCCATCTGTGCCCGCAGGAACAGATGCGCGGCGAGCAGGCCCATCCCGATGGCGAGCGCGGCGACGGCGAGCATCGGTACGGCGCTCTCCAGCGCCACCACCCGTCGCAGGACCCGCACCGGAGCGCCGCTGAGGCGCAGCAGGCTGAACGGACGGCGGCGTTCGGTCAGGCCGCCGATGACGCTCACCGCGAGGCTGCACCCGCCGAGCGCGAGGCTGGCGATGATGATGACGTTGGCCAGTTGTTCCCAGCCGCGCAGCGTGTCGGCGAAGTCCGACTCGAAGTCGCCGGGCACGTTCGGCCCCACCCAGAAGGTCGGGAAGGCGACCTCCAGCACGGTGCGGACGCGCTCGATAGCGGCAGCGGAGCCGTCCGTGCCCACGACGACCGAGCTCACCGGCAGCCGCTGGAGCTCGTCGAGCGTGATCGACGCCGCGCGCCACTCCGTTGTGGACGACGCCGACTCCTGCCAACGGCTCAGACCCATCGGCACCTCGATGACGACGGCGCCCTGGGCGCACCTGCCGTACGCGCTCGGCAGGTCGGCGCAGGCGATCACCCCGCCCTCGCCGCCTGTGTTGATGTCCGGGGCTTCCCGGATGGCGGTCGCGGACCGCACGCCGGTGATCGCGTGCAGTTCGGCGAAGAGCGTGTCGGGCACCGACGTCGTCTTTTCGTCGAAGACGGTGGTGACAGTGCCCGCGTCGGTCGAGCCGATCGGGGCCGGGCCGCGTTCGTCGACGATCGTGGTGATCACACCGACGGCGACGCTGGTGACGAAGAGCGCGAGCATGATCCCGCTGATCGCCCGGAAGCCGGCCTTCGGGTTGTCGGCGAGACGCCGCGCGGCGATGAGCGTGGCCGGGCGGTTGGCGTACCGGGCCATCACCCGCGCGCCGACCATCGTCAACCATGGGCCGGCGAAGACGAGACCGGCCATGATGAGCAGCAGGCCGGGCAGGAACACCGCGGTCTGGCCGTCGGACGTCTCGGGCCGGTAGCCGAGGGCGAACACCAGCACGGCGACGCCGAGCACCATCGGAATCAGCCGGTACGCGCGCGGCGCCCGGGGGGTGACCCGTCGGGTGACGCCCAGCGGCGAGATCCGGACCCGGCGTAGCGAGACCTGGGCGGCCAGCGCCGCGCCGGCCGGGACGCCGAGCGCCACGAGCAGAACGTTCAGCAGGCCCAGCGACATGTCGCCGGGGAAGAACGGCATGCCGGTGAACGGGATGCCCGCGAGCGTGTCGCGGAAGGCGTAGAACAGGCCGAAGCCGACGGCGGTGCCGGCGACAGCGGCGGCGGCCGCCTCCACGGCGGCGACCGTCGAGATCTGCCGGGGTGTCGCGCCGACCAGGCGCATCGCGGCGAAGCGCTGCTCCCGGCGGGCGGCGCTGAGCCGGGTGGCGGTGCCGATGAAGATCAGCACCGGGAAGAGCAGTCCACCGGCGATCACGCCCAGAATGAGGTTCACCGTGGTCTCGGGGAGGGCGGGCTTGTCATCGAGGTGGTCGACCTGCCGGGAGTTGGGCAGCTTGGCGACGCTGTCCGGCGTGCCGCCCACGATGGCGAGCAGGGTGTCCGGTGAGGTCAACCCGGACGGTCCGACGGTGCCGAGGTCACGCCCCGGGTATCGGTCGGCCAGGTGGTCGGCCGGCTGTGCCGCGAACAGTTCCCGCAGCGCCGGCGAGACGTAGAACTCGCCGGGGCCCGGAGTGGTCGGGATGCCGGCCGGGGTGGGCGCGTTCGATCCGGTGGCGGCGACGTCGATCCGGAGGATCGGCTTGCCGTGGAAGAAGTCGTCCCGGGTCGACCACCACAGTGGATCGGCGGCACCGGCGGTGGAGGCCTGGGGATAGATCGACGCGTACCGGGTGAGCTGGGCGTCGACCGCGTTGACCCCGGCGAGGGTGGTCAGCAGCAGCCCGCTGCCGATGGCGACGGCGGCGGCGATGACGATCAGGCGGGTGAGCGCCTCCCGGCCGCCGGCCACGGCGAGGCGGAGCCCGAAGCGGATCACGACGCGATCCGGTCCGGCGCGTTGACGCGTCCGTCGCGGACCATGACCTCACGGTCGGCGTACGCGGCGATTCTGGGTTCGTGGGTGACCAGGATGACCGTGGTGCCCTGCTCGCGGGCGGCGCCGACCAGCAGGTCCATGACGTGCTCGCCGGTGAGCGAGTCGAGCGCGCCGGTCGGCTCGTCGGCGAAGAGCACCCGCGGCTCGGCGACCAGGCCCCGGGCCAGGGCGACGCGTTGCGCCTGCCCGCCGGACAACTCGCCCGAGCGCCGCTGCTCCAGGCCGTCCAGGCCGAGGCGCGCGAACCAGGCGTACGCCTTGGGCAACGCCTGCTTGCGGTGTACGCCACTGAGCAGCAGGGGCAGGGCGACGTTCTCCACCGCGGTCAGCTCGGGGACGAGTTGGCCGAACTGGAACACGAAGCCGAACCGGTCGCGACGCAGGCTGCTGCGCTGGGTCTCGGGCATGGCGTCGACCCGGGCCCCGTCGAAGAGGATCTCGCCGGAGCTGGGCACGAGGATGCCCGCCAGGCAGTGCAGCAGAGTGGACTTGCCCGAGCCGCTGGGGCCCATGACGGCGAGGATCTCGCCCGCCTCCACGGCGACGCTGGCGCCGCGCAGGGCGGGTGTCTGGCCGAAGGCGAATTCCACGTCCCGTGCTTCGATCACGACGCTCATGGCCGCACCTCTTTCCGCAGGGCGTCCAGGCGGGCGCCGGTCATCTCGATCCACCGGAGGTCCGCCTCCAGGTGGTACAGGCCGTGGTCGGCGAGCAGCGCGTCGACCAGGCTGCCGGCGCGCTTGATCTCGGTCAGCTCACGCATCCGCTGCAGGTGCGCGCTGCGCTGGGTGTCGAGGTACTCGGCGGCCGGCCGGTCGAGCATCAGCGCGAGCACGACCTTGGCGAAGAGCACCGTCTGCAGGTGCGGCTCCGGGTCGACCGGCTGGGTCAGCCACTGCTCGACCTCGGTCGCGCCGACGTCGGTGATGACGTAGCGCTTGCGGTCGGGGCCCGAGCCGGGCGCGACGTCGCTGATCACCACCTTGCCGTCGCGGGCCAGGCGGCTGAGGGTGGAGTAGACCTGGCCGAACGGCAGTGGCTTGCCCCGACCGAAGAACGCGTCGTAGTCGCGCTTCAGGTCGTAGCCGTGGCTGGGCTCCCGTTCGAGGAGGCCGAGAAGGGTCAGAGGCACGCTCATGCCAGGAGACTACCCCGAGGGTATACCTCGCGTATATACCCTCGGGGTGTTCTCGGTTGGCCCCTTGCTCAGGGCATGGCGTGCGGAGGTCAGCCCAGCAGGGCGCGGGCCAGGGCGTAGCCGGTGGTGGCCGCGGCGAGCCCGGCCGCGACGCTGCCGAGCACGTTGGCCAGCGCGAGCAGCCGATGACCACCCTTGGTCAGCCGCAACGTCTCGTAGCTGAAGGTGGAGTAGGTGGTCAGGGCGCCGCAGAACCCGGTGCCGAGCAGCGCGCTGACCGCGGGGTCGACCGGCCACCCGACCAGGACGCCGAGCAGCAGCGACCCGACCACGTTGACGCTGAACGTGCCCCAGGGGAACGCCGAGGCGTGGCGGGACTGCACGGCCCGGTCGGTGAGGTAGCGCAGCGGCGCGCCGACGGCCGCCCCCAGGGCGATGAGCAGCACGGTCATCGGGCGACCCGGCGTCGCAGCAGTCCGGTGGCGGCGGCGTCGCCCAACCCGACCGCGACGAGCGCCCCGAGCACCGTCGCGGCCAGGTACGCCAGCGCGACGCCCGGTGCGCCCGCCACGAGGGCCTGCTGGACGTCGACCGCGTAGGTGGAGAACGTGGTGAACCCGCCGAGCACCCCGACCCCGAGGAACGGGCGGGCCAGCGGGTGCCCACCGCCGAGGTGCCCGAGCACCGCCATCAGCACACCGATCAGCAGGCAGCCGGACACGTTGACGCCGAACGTCGCCCACCCGAAGGCGGTCGGCGCGTGCGGGGCGACGTGTTGCAGACCGGCCCGGGCCAGCGCGCCGAGCGCCCCGCCGGCCGCGATCACGGCGAGAATCGTCGCGGGGTGCGCGGTCAGCTCGCGGCGGTCGGCGGGGACCCGCAGGTCGACGTCGGGGTCGGTACGCGGCTCGAACGGCTCTGGCACGGCTCCTCAGCGTAGTGCCGGCGCCAGCCGGCGTTGACGCACCGCCGGCGCTGGCCGCCTTCACGCACCGCCGGCGCTGGCCGCCTTGACCCGCTGCCGGCGCTGGCGGCCTCAACCCGCAGCCGGCGCCGGCCGGTGTCAACCCGCTGCCGGCGCGCGGCGGCGTCAACGCGCCGCCTTCGTCAGCGAACTGCCGCGACGGCGGCGTCCGGGCCGCCTCGCCAGACCGTGCCGACCTCGCTGAAGCCGGCTGCGGTGAGCGCGGCCAGGTGCCAGGAGACCGGTGGGTTCCACTCGGGGCTGTGCCCGGTCGGGTAGATGGCGTGTCGTTGGGCGACCAACGGGGCGAGCGCCGGGTCGGCGCCGGCCCGCTCCCACCAGTCCGACCAGGACAGCATCGCCCCGGCGGCGTACCGGGCGTTGCGCCGGTCCCGGGCCCGATCCATCAGCCGCTTGGTCAGCTCCGGCAGGGTGTCGTCTGGCATGTGGTCGGCGTTGACGAAGACGCCGCCCGGTCGCAGCACGTCGCGCAGCTCGGCGTAGAGCTGCCCGAGTCGGTCGGCCGGCAGCCAGTGCAGGGCGGTGGCGGTGAGCACGGCGTCGTACTCCTGGTGCGGGAGCGTGGAGCGCCATTCGGCGGCGCCGAGGTCGGCGGTGATGATGGTGGCGCGGTCGGCCAGCGAGGCGCTGGCGATGGCGAGCAGCGCCGGGTCGAGGTCGACCAGGGTCGCCTCGGCGGCGGGGAAGCGAGCGAGGGTCCGCAGCGAGATGGTGCCGGTGCCGCCGGCCAGGTCGAGCACCCGCGGCGGCCGGCCGTCGAGGACCGCTTCGACGGTGTCGAGCATGGCGGTGAACCGGTGTTCCCGGTCCGGGAGGTAGGCCTCCTGCTGGCGGTCCCAGCTCTCCTGCCAGGCCCAGGGATCCGCGATGTAAGGACTCATAGCGATCAGGCTAGTTACGGGCCCAGGGCGTTGCGCCCTCACCGGGCCGGCGGGAGTGGTGCGCGCCGACCAGGCCGGCGGCGCGGGGCATCGCCTCCACCGCCTCGAACGGTTCGGTGCGCGGATAG
>NZ_JBEXIA010000010.1:0-204064 GCF_040608335.1 Micromonospora sp. NPDC005194
CCGCCGCCGCCGCCGCCGCCGCCGCTGCCGCTGCCGCTGCCGCCGCCGCTGCCGCTGCCGGCACCGGTGCCGCCGCTGCCGCTGCTGCCGGCACCGCCTCTGCTGCCGCTGCCGCCTCCGGTGCCTCCGCCTCCTACGCCGGCGCTGGTGATGGTCGTGCCGCTGGTGGTGGCTGCGCTGCTGGTGCTGCCGGCGTTGGTCGTGGTGGCGCTGGTCGTGAGTCCGGTGGCCGTCTTCTCGCCGCTCGGGGTTCCACCGAAGTCGAGGCGGCCGAAGAACAGCGGTGTGGTGGGGTCGTCGGCCAGTTCGGCCACGCGGCGGGCCAGCGTACGGCCGAGCATCTCCGCCGCGTACGGGTCGCCGGCCACCTGGTCACCGGTCGAGAAGAGGGCTTCGGCCCGCTCCCGCATCCGGCGGAGCGCCGCGCGCGAGGTGGCCAGATGGGCGCGTTCGGCGACCAGATCCGTGTCGGGGTGGGTGTCCAGGTCAGGTGCGGGCATGCTGACGTCCCATCGTTCACATCTGCTGCGCGCTCGCGTGTCCGGTGGCGGATGGCCGCCTGCCCGGCGCGGTGACGTCCGTTCCGGTGCAGCTCACCTCGGCCGTCAAGCGGGCTGCAACCCTACGCCCTTCCGAAGACCCCTTCCACCGAATTACCGACCGGACCACCCGTTCAGGCTGGCGTGGCGCATGACGACGTAGCGGCGGACGCGCACCGCGACCCGAGATCATCGCCCGCGTCCCTGGTGTTGCGGGGCCCGGTACGTCGCGGGCGGGGCGATCCGGCCGCCGGGCTTGATCGCTGGGCTTGGTCGGTTCGCGATGGGTGAGGCTCGCGGGACTCAGCAGCGCCGCTGGTAGAGGTTGCGACGGGGGGTGCGGAGTGGGTCCATCCAGTCGGGCGGGAGGAATTCGGGCCTGCCGTCCGCTGCGATGCGGACGGTCCAGTCACCCTGGTGAAGGAGCCGGTGATGGTGGCCGCACAGCAGAACCGCGTTGCTCAGCGTCGTCGTGCCGCCGTCGGCCCAGTGGCGGACGTGGTGACCATCGCACCATCGCGGCGGCCGGTCGCAGCCGGGGAAGGCGCACCCACCGCCGCGCAGCACCAACGCGCGCCGCAGGGGACCGGTGAAGAGCCGGCGCTGACGCCCGACGTCCAGGATCTGGCTGTTGCCACCCAACACGACCGGCAGCACGGCCGAGTCGCAGGCCAGGCGCCGGACCGCGCCCGGCGTAAGGCGCGCACCGGTCTCCAGGGTGCCCGCGCCCACGTCGTTGACCAGCGCGTCGAGCGACATGGTGACCACCAGTTGCGGCCGATCTCCGCCGTTGTCGGGTAGGTGGCCGGTGCGCAGTGCCAGCCGGCAGATCTCGCCGAGTGCGTCCGCCCGGCGTTGGCCGGGACCGCGGTCGTCGTGCTCACCGGCTGGGGCGCAGAGCGGATCGATGGCCTCGCGCAGCAGGCTCGCGGTCTCGGTGTCGAGGTTTCCGGTGAGGCGGACCTGCCCGTCCTTTGGCTCGGAGAGGGTGACGTGCCGGCGAGTCTCCGCCCGTTGGGTGGCCCGGTCGAGGGCCGCCAGCTCGGCCTGGTCGGCCAGATCCGGCGCGACGTGCGTGAGGACGCGCTCCCCGAGGCGACTCAGGATGGTCGGATCGAAGCGGTCGGCCCAGGAAATCAACAGCTCGGTGGCCTTGTCTGTTACCTCGGGCCCGGCCGCGACCGGCAGGGCCGCGACCGTCTCCGCGACCACCCGGCCCTGCTCCACGGTGAGGCTGCCGTCGAGCAGAGCGTCGCGCACCGTTGGCGGGGCGGCGTCGATGGTGGCGGCGAGCTGGACCATCTGCCGGGCCGACCGGCCGGAGAGCCGCAGCCGCTCCCGCAGCCAGACGGCGGTGGACGATGCTCCCTGGGCGACGGCGAGACCACGAGCGTCCAGCTCGCGCACCAGAGCGAGCTGGACGGTCGCCAGACGCTGCGTCACCACGTGCGCCGCATCGAGGGACGCGAGCAGCTCATCGTCGGAGAGAGCCCACAGCGCGGCTTCGGCGCAGTCGTCGACAGCACCCGCCGCCTGCGTCAACGCCCTCAACATGGAACGACAATAGAACACCTGTACGACACTTTCGCCGTCGAGCAGACCGACCATGCGGCCGTCATCCGCCAGGGCGGCGGTGGTCGACGCATCTGCTTCGTGGTGCAGCCGGGCCGGATGCGGTCCACGGTCGCGGCGGCGCGGAACGCCGGGCTGATGGCGGGTCGGCCGGACGGCCAGGATCATGGGGGCATGACCGAGGCCCGTCCCGAGCCGCGTCGGAAGACGATCAGCGATCCGCAGGTGATGCGGGCGTTGGCCCATCCGGCCCGGATCGCGATCATCGAGTACCTAAGTAGCCGCGAGGGTGGCGGAACCGCCACCGAGTGCGCGGAAGTCGCCGGGCTGTCGCCGAGCGCCACCAGCTATCACCTGCGGGCCCTGGCGAAGTTCGGCCTGGTCGAGCAGGCGCCCAGCCGGGGCGACGCGCGCGAGCGGGTGTGGCGTACGCCGGGTGTCGGCTGGCTGGTCGACGCGGGCCGCGAGGCTGGTCCGGACGCGCGTGCCGCCGAGCAGGCGCTGGTGGAGGCGCACGCCGCTCGTGCGATGGAGCGGACCCGGGACTGGTTGCGGCGCGCCGGTGATGAGCCCGCCGAGTGGTACGACGTGGCGCTGTTCAACGACACGCTGCTGCTGCTCACGGCAGACGAGTTGGCCGATCTGAACGAGGCGGTCATGACGCTGCTCAGGCCGTACCACCCTCGACGGCGCGCCGCCGCGCCGCCTGGTGCTCGTTCCGTCGCTGTTCAGTACCGGGCGGTGCCGCTGGCGTAGCCGGGGGTTGTGTCGATCAGCTGTGAAGGATTATTTTCGAAGCATGTCCTTCACAACTGAGGCATCGCGCTGGTCGGACGTGTGGTGCGCCAGCGCGGCCCGCGGCACCACGGTCGGTGGCGACTTTCTCGCCGCCACCGCGCTCGCGCTGGCCCTGCAGGGCGCGGGTGCCGGCGGACTGGCCGTGTCGGGACTACTGCTCGCGGCCACTCTGCCCCTGGTGGTGCTGGCCCCGCTCGCCGGACGGCTCGCCGATCGGGTGGACAGTCGTACCCTGCTGGTGACCATCGGGTCGGCGCAGGCCGCGATCTGCGTGCTACTCGCCGTCGCCGACGACCCGATCGTGGTCGTGGTCCTCGTCGCGCTGCTCGCCTGCGGGCTCGCGGTCACCCAGCCCTGCCTGGCGGCGCTGCTCCCGGCGATGGTCCGCCCGGCCGACCTGCCACGCGCGAGCGCGATCAGCCAGACCGCCGTCTCCCTCGGTGCGCTCGGCGGCCCGGTGCTGGCCGGCCTGCTGGTGGGGCAGTTCGGCACCCGCGTACCGCTGCTGGTCGACGCCGCGACCTACCTCGCGCTCGTGGTCGCGGGCCTGCTGCTGCGGACCCGTCGCGGCGGCCGACGGCCCACCGCGGACCAGGCCGGCCGTGCGGACCAGGCCGGCCGTGCGGACCAGGCCGGCCCGGCGGAGCAGGTCCGGGTGGGAGGCCAGGGCAGCCGGGTCAATCCGGGTGGTACGGGCCAGGGCTGGCGGCTTCGACGGGATCCGCTGATGCTCGTCATGGTGGTCAGCACCGCCGTGGTGATCGCGGCGATCGGCGGCATCAACGTGATCGAGGTCTTCTTCATTCGGGAGACGCTGAAGGGGTCTGCCACCACGTACGGCCTCGTTGGCGCCGCCTGGATGGCCGGGATGTTGCCCGGCGGCTGGCTGGCGGCGCGGCTCGCGCGCCGGCTCGACGACGACGCTGCGCTGGTCCACGGAGTGCTGATCACGCTGGCCGGGTGCAGTTCGATGGTGCTGCTGGCCGCGACGGTGCCAGCGGCGGTTCTGCTGGTGCCACTCTGGCTGGTGGCCGGCGCGGCCAACGGCGCGGAGAACGTCTTCGCGAACCTTCTCACCGCTCGCCGCGTGCCGCCGGGGATGCGCGCCCGGGCGTACGCCAGTTACGGCGCGGCCGTGCAGGGCGGCTCGATGGGCGGTTACCTGATCGGCGGCGCGCTGCTCACCGGTGTCGCGCCCCGGCCACTGATCGCGGGGGCCGGAGCGGCCGGGCTCCTGGTGGTGCTGGTGTTCGTGCCGGTCGTCGCCCGGGCGGTACGCAGGCCGGTACGCGAGCAGTCGGCCGGACCGGGGCGTGACACGACTGCCGGACCGGTACGCCCGCAGTCCACCGGCCCCGAGCGCGAGGAAACGACCGGATCGGAGGCTCTGCGACCGGGTGGGACGGATGCGGGGTTGGCCACTCCGGGCCGGCCCGCCGGGCCCTGACCGGAGGCCAGGGATACGGTCGGGTCATGGCTGAGCGCGTCGCACGCCCGCGGGTCGGGCACATCCAGTTCCTGAACTGCCTGCCCATCTACTGGGGGCTGATGCGCTCGGGCACCCTGCTCGACGTGGACCTGCACAAGGACTCGCCGGACCGGCTGAGCGCGGCGCTGGTCGCCGGCGACCTCGACATCGGCCCCATCACGCTGATGGAGTACCTGAAGCACACCGACGAGCTGCTTCTCCTGCCGGACCTCGCGGTGGGCAGCGACGGGCCGGTGCTCTCGGTCAACATGGTCTCCACCCGTCCCCTCGCCGAGCTGGACGGCGCCCGGGTGGCGCTCGGCTCGACCTCGCGGACCGGGGTCATGCTCGCGCAGTTGTTGCTCGCCGAGCGGTACGGCGTGCGGCCCGACTACTTCCGCTGCCCTCCGGACCTGACCCAGATGCTGCTGGAAGCCGACGCCGGGGTGCTGATCGGGGATGTGGCGCTTCGGGCCTACCACGAGGCGCCGTTGCGGGGCCTCACCGTGACCGACCTCGGACAGGCCTGGCGGGAATGGAGCGGGCTGCCGATGGTCTTCGCCGTCTGGGCGGTCCGCCGCGACTTCGCCGCCGCACACCCGGGCCTGGTCAAGGAGGTGCACGAGGCGTTCCTTCGCTCGCGCGACCTCTGCCTCTCGGAGCTGGATCAGGTCGCCGAGGCGGCAGCGCGCTGGGAGGCGTTCGACGCCGCGACGCTGGCCACGTACTTCCGGATCCTGGACTTCTCGCTCGGCGAGCGGCAGGTAGCCGGGCTGCGCGAGTTCGCCCGGCGGGTAGCCGCGCTCGGCGAGGTCCCGGCGCTGCCCGACGGCGGCCCGGAGTTCTTCGCCGGCTGAGCAGCCGAGCCGAGCCGACCGCCGCGCCGAGCCGACCCGCCGGGCCGAGCCGACGGGGCGAGGCGATCGCCGCGCCGAGCGCAACGATGGGACGAGGCGATCGCCGGCGGTCGGCGCGTGATCAGGTGCCGGGGCGCAGCAGTGCCTCGGTGATCTTCTCGCAGTTCTTCATGCCGTAGTCGTAGCCCATGCCGATCGGGTACTTGACCATCACGCCCATCGTCCAGGTGTCCCCGATGGCCAGGCAGTTGATGTGCATCTCCTGCTCCGCGGTCCGGTCGATCCACCCGTTCTTGATGGCGATCTGCTTCTGCTCGGCGGCCGGGAACGCCTTGCGGATGCCGAAGTCACCGGCGCCGCGGACGAGCTTCATCTCGTTGAGCAGCCACTTGGTCCACTTTGGCCCGGCGGCGGTGCCGGTGGCGATGCAGTTGCCCAAGCGGGCGGTGTCGCGGGGGGAGAGGGCCGTGCGGGACCACCCCTTGTCGGGGGCGACGCTGCTGTCGGTCAGCTTGCACATGGAAATCAGTCGTTTGATCGAGGCGTCCCGGCCGACCGAGTTGTAGAACTGCTCGGCCCGCGTGTTGTCGCTGTCCCGGATGATCCGGGTGGCGTCGGCGAGCTTCGCGTCGCTCGGCGTCTGGCCGGCGTCGGCGGCGCGACGCAGGTAGTCGGCGACGATCCAGGATTTGATCATCGAGGCGGTGGTGCTGGTCTCGCCCATGTTCTTCGAACCGATGATCTTTCCGGTCCGGCGGTCGAGCACGCTCCAGGAGTACCAGCCCTGAATGTCGAGGTTGAGGTCCTTGGCCTGGAACGGCAGCGGCGCCAACGAGGGGCTCGGGCTCGGCGACGGTGGGGACGGCTGACGGGCACTGCGGTCGGTGGCCGCTCCGGTGGACCGGTCGCTGGTCGTCGCCTCGGAGTCACCCCACTTGGCGGCCGCGGACGACTCGAACGGCGACCCGGGCAGGAGCCGTAGCGACACCAGCACCAGCCCGATGAGGATGACCGCGACAGCGATCAGGCGCAGCGGCGAGGTCTCGCCCGCACCGCGCCGGTCGGCCCGCCGGTTGCCGGCCATCAGAGCTTTCCGACCGGCTGCTGCGGCACCTTGAGCGCGGCGCCCGGCTGCGGGGTGACCAGTTGGGTGGCCACGCTGGCGCAGACCTGCGCGCCGTAGTCCAGACCGTTCTTGATCGGGTAACGCAGCATCACCGCGAGACTCCACTTCCCGTTGACGGCGAGGCAGTTGACGTGCCAGTTGCCGTCGTAGTTGATCGCGGTCCACCCGTTCTTGATGCTGACCGGCCCCTGCGCGGTGATCGACTTGGGCAGACCGTTGATGATCCCCCAGCGGCCACCGCCGGACTTGAGCTTCTGGTCCTTGGCTGCGGTGGTGCCCTTGACTTGGCTCATCTCGCTGAGCACCCACTTCGTCCACTTGGGGCCGGCGGCCTTGCCGTCGGCGATGCAGTCACCGAGCCGGACGGCGTCCCGCGGGGACATGCGGGTGAAGCTCCACCAACCCTCGTACTTCGGGACGTTGCCGCGCTTGGTGTCGGTCAGACCGCAGATGCTGATCGCGCGCTTGACGACCGGCCCGGGTTGCCCGCCGGGCGGCACGGCGTACGAGCCGCCGGCGGCCTTGTAGACCGCGTTGGCCGCGTCGTCGTCGCTGTTGCGGATGGCGAGGCTGGCCGCCTTCTTCAGGTTCGCCGGCGGTTCCCGGTCCTTGAGCTGCCGCAGATAGTCCGAGACGATCCACGCCTTGAGCATCGATTCGGTGGAGCTGGTCGAGGCCATGTTCGACGAGCCGGAGATCTTGCCGGTCTGCCGGTCCATCAACGCCCACGAGAAAAACTCGCCCTTGAAGCTCACCGACACCCGGCCGGCGGCCAGCGTGGGCGGTGGCGGCGGAGTGGGCGCGGGCGCGGCGACACTGGCGCCGCCACCGCCGCCTCCACCACCGCTGTCGTCGGTGGAGAGTCGGGCGTACGCGGTGGGGACCAGCAGGACGCCACCGAGAAGAACCGCCACGATGGCGAACACCATGGTCACGCGAGATCGCATGAGTTGGGTGAGCTCCAGATGTCAGGGCCGGGGGGACCGGCTTCGTTGTCCGGGGCGACCGGTGCGTGCGCCAAGGCCGGGGGCGGTGGCCTCTGTGGAGACGGCGTGGGGGCAGCCGATCGTGTGACCGGCAGAAGTCTACGTCCGGACGGGCCGGGCACCAGGGTCCGACACCAGGCAACGTGCGACATCGGTGGAAAATCACGCTGGTCTGCGGCTTCTGGGGGGTTTCATCTTCTTCCCGTGACCCAAGTCATAGGAGGCTGAGTCACGATCCGTAGCCAGGAACTGCCCATCGGTGACGGAACGTCATTCGGGTTTCCTGTTACACCCCCTGGTGCATCAAGGCGCAAGCTGTAACACTTGTCCACATGTATGGCAACGACTTCTCCGCCCCTGGCGACGCACCGGACGACGCGCCCGGCGCGGGCCTGCTCGGCGAGGTCGAGGCCGCCGAGGCGGAGCTGCGTGCCGCCGCCGCGCGCGAGCGCCGCGGCGGTCCCGCACCGGACGAGGACCTGGCCGCGTACTTCACCGAGGTGGTCGACGCGGAGCAGAAGATCGAGCCGCGCGACTGGATGCCCGAGGCGTACCGCCGGACGTTGATCCGGCAGATCGCCCAGCACGCCCACTCCGAGATCATCGGCATGCAGCCGGAGGGCAACTGGATCAGTCGGGCGCCCTCGCTCAAGCGCAAGGCGATCCTGCTGGCCAAGGTCCAGGACGAGGCGGGCCACGGTCTCTACCTCTACGCGGCCGCCGAGACCCTCGGCATCAGTCGCGACGAACTGGTCCAGCTGCTGCTCGACGGTAAGCAGAAGTACAGCTCGATCTTCAACTACCCCACGTTGACCTGGGCGGACGTGGGCGCGATCGGCTGGCTGGTGGACGGCGCGGCGATCGTCAACCAGGTGCCGCTGTGCCGGTGCTCCTACGGCCCGTACGCGCGGGCGATGATCCGGGTCTGCAAGGAGGAGTCGTTCCACCAGCGCCAGGGCTACGAGATCCTGCACACCCTGGCGCACGGCACCCCGGCACAGAAGGCCATGGCCCAGGACGCGGTGGACCGCTGGTGGTACCCGTCGCTGGCCATGTTCGGCCCGCCGGACGGCGACTCCACCCACTCCGCCCAGTCGATGGCCTGGAAGATCAAGCGCTTCTCCAACGACGACCTGCGCCAACGCTTCGTCGACATGTGCGTCCAGCAGGCGGAGATCCTCGGGCTGCGCATTCCCGATGACGACCTGCGCTGGAACGAGGAACGGCAGGCGTACGACTACAGCCAGCCCGACTACGACGAGCTGATGCAGGTCATCAAGGGCAACGGGCCGTGCAACCGGGAGCGGATGGCGCACCGCCGGGCCGCCCACGCCGACGGCGCATGGGTACGCGAGGCCGCCGCGGCGTACGCCGCCAAGCGAGCGGACAAGAGGGAGAAGGTGGCCGCGTGAGCAACGAGCACTCGCCTCTGTGGGAGGTCTTCGTGCGGGCGCGGCGCGGGCTGTCGCACACCCACGTCGGCAGCCTGCACGCCCCGGACGCCGAGCTGGCCCTGCGCAACGCCCGCGACCTCTACACCCGCCGACAGGAGGGCGTGTCGATCTGGGTGGTGCCGGCGGGCGCGATCACCGCGTCCAGCCCGGACGAGAAGGACGCCTTCTTCGACCCGGCCGC
This sequence comes from Micromonospora sp. NPDC005194, assembly GCF_040608335.1. Lineage (NCBI taxonomy): Bacteria > Bacillati > Actinomycetota > Actinomycetes > Micromonosporales > Micromonosporaceae > Micromonospora > Micromonospora sp. NPDC005194. The sequence continues at coordinate 8,982 of NZ_JBEXIA010000010.1, forward strand.
CGACAAGGTCTACCGCCATCCCACCTTCTACGAGGTGCCGGACGGGGTGGCACACCTGTGAGCGGGCCGTTCGGCTTCGCCCTCGCCCTCGGCGACGACGCGCTGATCGCCGCGCAGCGGCTGGCCGAGTGGACGACCCGCGCGCCGGAGATGGAAGAGGACATCGCGCTCGCCAACATCGCCCTCGACCAGCTCGGCGCGGCCCGGCTGCTGCTGTCGTACGCGGGTGAGCTGGAGGCGGCCGGTCGGGACGAGGACGCGCTGGCGTACCTGCGTGACGACCGCGAGTTCCGCAACGTGCTGCTGGTCGAGCTGCCCAACGGCGACTTCGCGGTGACCATGGCGAAGCTGTTCTTCCTGGCGGCGTACCAGTTGCCGCTCTACACCGCGCTCGCGTCCTGCCCGGACGAGCGGCTGGCCGCCATCGGCGCGAAGGCGCGCAAGGAGTCGGCGTACCACCTGGACCACGGCGCGCTGTGGGTCAAGCGGCTCGGCGACGGCACCGAGGAGTCGCACCGCCGGATGCAGGAGGCCGTCGACCACGTCTGGCCGTACACCCACGAGCTGTTCGCCGCGGACCCGGCGGCGCCGGTCGACCCGGCGGGCCTGCGGGCGGCGTTCGACGAGACCGTCGGCCCGGTGCTGGCCGAGGCGACGCTCACCCGCCCGGAGCGCGGCTGGGCTCCGACGGGCGGGCGGGCCGGCGTGCACACCGAGCACCTGTCCTACCTGCTGGCCGAGATGCAGGTGCTGCACCGCGCCCACCCCGGGGCGCAGTGGTGACCGACGCGCGAACGGCGGCGGCGAGCGTGGTGGACCCGGAGATCCGGGTGATCACCATCGACGAGCTGGGGATCCTGCGCGCGGTCGAGGAGGACCGGGCCAGTGGCCGGGTCACCGTCACCATCACCCCGACCTACACGGGCTGCCCCGCCATGGACGTGATCCGGGCCGACGTCCGGCGCGCGCTGGCTGCGGCCGGTTATCCGGACGCCGAGGTGCGGACGGTCTACAGCCCAGCGTGGAGCACCGACTGGATCTCCGATGTCGGGCGGGCCAAGCTGGCCGCCGCCGGGATCGCCCCGCCGTCGCCGGCGCCCGCCCCCGGCGTGGTGGCGCTGACCCTCGCGGTCCGCTGCCCGCTCTGCGGCTCGCCGGAGACCGAGCAGGTCAGCCGGTTCGGCTCGACCGCGTGCAAGGCGTTGTGGCGCTGCCGTTCCTGCTCCGAACCCTTCGACCACCTGAAGGCGCTGTGACAGTCACCATCTCCCGGCCGGTCCGCCGCCGGCCGGCCTTCCACCCGCTGCCGGTCGCCGCCGTCGACCGGCTCACCGACGACTCGGTCGCGGTCACCTTCGCCGTACCCGAGGACTTGCGGGAGGCGTTCGCGTTCCGCGCCGGTCAGCACCTCACCGTGCGGCGGGTGACCGACGACGGCGACGACGTGCGCCGGTCGTACTCCATCTGCTCCACCCCTGACGATCTGGCCCGGCACGGCCGGCTGCGGATCGGGGTGCGGGAGATCCCCGGCGGCGCGTTCTCGGCGTTCGCCTGCGGCGCGCTGCGCCGCGGCGACACCGTCGAGGTGATGACGCCGTTGGGCACCTTCACCACGGCGTTCGCGGCGGACCGGGTGCGCCACTACGGCGCGGTCGTCGCCGGCTCCGGCATCACCCCGGTGCTCGCGCTCGTCGGGACGGCCCTGGCCGTCGAGCCGGCCAGCACCTTCACCCTGGTGTACGGCAACCGCACGGCCAACCGGGTCATGTTCGCCGAGGAGTTGGCCGACCTGAAGGACCGCTACCCGACCCGGCTGCACCTGGTGCACGTGCTGTCCCGGGAGCAGGGTGAGTCGCCGCTGCTCTCCGGGCGGATCGACGCCGAACGGCTGGAACGCCTGCTGGGCACCATCGTGCCGGGCGACGTCATCGAGGAGTGGTTCCTCTGCGGCCCGTACGGCATGGTGGTCGACGCCCGGGACGTGCTGACCGCGCGCGGGCTGCCGGAGTCGGCGGTGCACACCGAGCTGTTCCACGTCGACGCGCCACCGGAGCCGGTGGCCCGCCCCGTCGACCAGCCGGGCACCGGTTCGGACGTCACCATCGTGCTGGACGGTCGGTCGTCGAGCTTCACGATGGGCCGCGAGGAGCGGGTGCTGGACGCCGCGCTCAAGGTGCGCGGCGAGCTGCCGTACGCCTGCAAGGGCGGCGTCTGCTCGACCTGCAAGGCGAAGGTCGTCGACGGGGCGGTCACGATGGCCCGCAACTACGCCCTGGAGCCCGACGAGCTGGCCGCCGGCTACGTGCTGACCTGCCAGTCCAGCCCGACCACCGACAGGCTCACGGTCGACTACGACGCCTGACGGCCGACTCGCGCACCGTTGTGGCGTGCCGGACGGTCCACGGTCGATACCGAGCCTGTCGAGCTGCCCCAAAGATGGGGCAGTCAGGACGGCCGCACGGTGGGCTGGCCCCCGGCCCGGGGGGTGCGCAGCGCATCACAGCCGTCAGCACCCGTCCGGGAGAGGGCGCGGGGCGGGCGTAGGCTCGGAGGCGTGACGGTGAGCCGGGAGATCGACGACATCCTGCAGCGTGGCGCGGACGGCGGGCGGATCACGCCCGAGGAGGCTCTGCTGCTCTACACCGAGGCGCCCTTCCACGCCCTGGGCGAGGCGGCGGACGCGGTGCGCCGGCGGCGCTACCCGGACAACATCGTCACCTACCTGATCGATCGCAACATCAACTACACGAACGTCTGTGTGACGGCGTGCAAGTTCTGCGCGTTCTACCGGGCGCCGAAGCACTCCGAGGGGTGGACCCACCCGACGGAGGAGATCCTGCGTCGCTGCGGCGAGGCGGTCGAGCTGGGCGCGACCCAGGTGATGCTCCAGGGCGGCCACCACCCGGACTACGGCGTCGAGTACTACGAGGAGCTGTTCTCCTCGGTCAAGCAGGCGTACCCGCAGCTGGCCATCCACTCGATCGGGCCGAGCGAGATCCTGCACATGGCCAAGGTCTCCGGCGTGAGCCTGGACGAGGCCATCGCCCGGATCAAGGCCGCCGGCCTGGACTCGATCGCCGGCGCCGGTGCGGAGATGCTGCCCGAGCGCCCGCGCAGGGCCATCGCCCCGCTCAAGGAGTCGGGTGAGCGCTGGCTGGAGGTCATGGAGCTGGCCCACCGGCAGGGCGTCGAGTCGACCGCGACCATGATGATGGGCACCGGTGAGACGCACGCCGAGCGGATCGAGCACCTGCGGATGATCCGCGATGTGCAGGACCGCACCCGTGGGTTCCGGTCGTTCATCCCGTGGACGTACCAGCCGGAGAACAACCACCTCAAGGGTCGCACCCAGGCGACCACGCTGGAGTACCTGCGCCTGGTCGCGGTGGCCCGGCTCTTCTTCGAGACCGTGCCGCACCTGCAGGCGTCCTGGCTGACCACCGGCAAGGACGTCGGGCAGTTGTCGCTGCACATGGGCGTGGACGACCTCGGCTCGATCATGTTGGAGGAGAACGTCATCTCCTCGGCCGGCGCCCGGCACCGCTCCAACCTGCACGAGCTGATCGGCATGATCCGCTCCGCCGACCGGATCCCGGCCCAGCGGGACACCCTCTACAACCGTTTGGCGGTGCACCACACGCCGGCCGACGACCCGACCGACGAGCGGGTGGTCTCGCACTTCTCCTCGATCGCGCTGCCCGGCGGCGGCGCGGGGCGCTCGCTGCCGCTGGTCGAGGTCAACTGAGGTCGATCCCGCCCCGACCGTTCGGCTGACCGGGGATCATGCTCCCGCCCGGCAACGGCGGCGGTACGGGTGGTCCCCGCCGTCGCACCGTCAGGCTGCCCGCCACGGGGGTGGTGGAGATGATCGGCGGCCGCTACCGTCCCGCCTCGTATCCGTCGTCACCGCGGGTGGCACGGATCGCTGGAATCGGCCCGACCGCCCGGGTGACGGTGATCTGATGGGCTGGTCAGGGAGTGTCCTCCATCGGCCCATGAGGGTCGTTCATATAACGCACGGCGGTACGGGCGGGATGGGTGACCATTCCGCCCGTACCGTGTGCCGGGTCCAGTCCGGACGGTTGAAATTCGTCCGCCACGCTGGCGGGGGAGATCGACCTCCGATAACGTCCGCTCGGTCCCACAACCATTCATTCTCTTCTTCCCTACACCCCCGGGGGACTGATGACAGCCTTCCACCGCTCGACGCTGGCTCGTGTCGGCGTCGTGGCACTGCTCGCTGCCGGTGGCCTGGCCACCGTTGCCGCCCCGGCGCAGGCCGCCGACCAGGCTGACCTGGCCCTGGTGCCCCTCAGCTACGAGCTGGCGCAGGGCGTCAAGGCGGCCAAGGCGAAGCCGTTCAAGTTTCAGGTCGACAACACCCGCAGCTCGGTCGACGCCAAGGACGTCCGGGTCACCGTGGAGACGAAGGGCCTGAAGAACCGCAAGGTCGGCGTGCTCACCCCGGACGGGTGCGACGTCACCGGCACGACCTTCACCTGCCTGCTCGGCGATCTGGCGGCCGGCACCACCGAGGACTTCGGCATTCCGCTCTTTTCGACCGGCGGTCGCGGCGACGCCGGCACGCTGGTGGTCACCATCAGCTCGGCCACCGCCGACCCCAACCCGCGGGACAACACGGTGCGGCACGACATCACCGTCGCCAAGCCCGGTTACGACCTGACCTCCTGGGTGCAGGATGTCTACGCCGACGTGGCGGTGGACGGCGACGAGGCGGGCGAGTCCGGCCTCAAGCCGGTCAAGCGGGGCGAGACCGCGCCGCTGGACTGGGCGATCTACAACGACGGCAGCCGCAAGGCGACCGGCGTGGCGTACGGGATCACCCTCCCGGCCGGCGTCACCTTCGCCGAGCTGCCGGAGAGCTGCGTCGAGCAGCCGCTGGGTGGGTTCGCGAACGCGTACTGCGAGGACACCGGCGTGGTGCTGAAGCCGGGGCAGTTCTACACCGCCGACGTGCGGGTGAAGGTCGGCGCGGACGTGACCGAGCCGGTGCTCCGACCCGGTTTCGTCTGGGCCGCCGGCCTGGAGGCCGCTGAGGGCAGCCCCGAGGAGCAGCCGCAGGTGGCCTCCAGCGCGCAGCGGCGGGCGTTCACCGAGACCGACGAGGTGGACAACACCGCGCAGTTCGACGTCTTCGTCGACCTGAGCGCGCAGCCGACCCCGACGCCGACGGCCACCCCGACGGCGACTCCGACGCCGGGCGGCACGACGACGCCGGGCACGACCACGTCGCCGACCACCGGTGGCGGTGGTTCCGGTGGCGGTGGGCTGCCGGTGACCGGTGTGCAGGCCGGCCTGATCGGCGGCATCGGCGGTCTGATCCTGCTCGCGGGTGGGGCGCTGCTGGTGCTCTCCCGCCGGCGCAAGGTCGTCCTGGTCGCCCCGGGCGACGAGACCTCGACCGACTGACGTCGGCACGATCTGAGAGATAGGCACGATCTGACGTAGGCACGACGCGAGGGCGGGGTGGGCGACCACCCCGCCCTTCCGCATGCCGGGCCGCGCGGCCGTCCGCCACCGCCGGCCGCGTCGACGCTCCCGGTTGCCATGGGGTACGCGGACCCAGCGGTCGAGGGCTTGAGCGTGGCTGGCAGAGTGGAGCGGGTGAGCCGTACACCGCAGGGCCAGCGCGCCAGCCTGGACAAGCAACCGCACGAGGTCGCCGCGATGTTCGACGGCGTGGCCGAGCGCTACGACCTGACCAACACGGTGCTCTCCTTCGGTCAGGACCGCTCCTGGCGGCGGGCCACCCGGGCGGCGCTCGGGCTGCGGCCGGGCGAGCGGGTGCTGGATGTGGGCGCGGGCACCGGCGTGTCGACGCGCGAGCTGGCCCAGTCCGGGGCGTACGCGGTCGGGGTCGACCTGTCGCTGGGCATGCTGTACGCGGGCAAGCGGGTCCGTCCCGAGGTGCCGCTGCTGGCCGGGGACGCGCTGCGACTGCCGTTCGCCGACGCGAGCTTCGACGCGGTGACCATCTCCTTCGCGCTGCGCAACGTCAACGACACCGACGCGGCCCTGCGCGAGCTGGCCCGGGTCACCCGGCCGGGTGGACGGCTGGTGGTGTGCGAGTTCAGCACCCCGGTCAACCCGGCCTTCCGGACGGTCTACCTGTCGTACCTGATGCGGTCGCTGCCGGTGGTCGCCCGCGCGGTGTCCAGCAACCCCGAGGCGTACGTCTACCTGGCGGAGTCGGTCCGGGCCTGGCCGGACCAGGCCGCGCTGGCCGGGCGGGTCGCCGCGGCCGGGTGGGGTCGAGTGGCGTGGCGCAACCTGACCGGCGGCGTGGTCGCGCTGCACCGGGGGATCCGCCAGTAGCACGCGAGACGCTCGCACGTTTCAGGAATATCCGACTTTAGTCCACTTTGCCCCGTACGCTCGTCCGCATGACCGGAGCAGACCGGGCGGACCCGGTGGCCGCCACCGACGACGACGCGGCCGAACTCATCGCGCAGCTGCGCGCGTTGGCCGGCGCGGATCCGGCGGACGTCCGGCAGGTGGTCGCCGAGGTGCTGGCCGCGCTGGACCGGGCGGCCGGTGGCGCGCTGCGGGAGCATCTGCCGGAGGCGATCCGGGTCGACGCGGGCCTGGACGCCTCCCGATCGGCCTGACACTCGCCTGCTGTGGACGGTCGCCGGCTGTCACATCGGCGAGTTAGGTACCCCTGATCCTGCGCAGGTATGACGCCGGTCATACACTCGTCCCGTCTGGCTTGTGAAGCATTTCACGAGCGTGCGGGAGGAGGCGCGAATGACCGCGGTGGAACACGACGCCGACGTCATCGTCGTTGGCGCCGGTCCCGGTGGATCGGCTACTGCGTACCACCTGGCCCGGCACGGCGTACGGGTGTTGGTGTTGGAGAAGACCGAGTTCCCTCGGGAGAAGGTCTGCGGCGACGGGCTGACCCCGCGCGCGGTGCGCCAGCTCATCCGGATGGGCGTGGACACTTCGCCCGAGGCCGGCTGGCTGCACAACCGCGGCCTGCGGGTGATCGGCGGCGGCGTACGCCTGGAACTGGACTGGCCCGAGCTGGCCAGCTTCCCCAACTACGGCCTGGTCCGCACCCGACTGGACTTCGACGATCTGCTCGCCCAGCGGGCGGTCGCGGCCGGCGCCAAACTGCGGACCAACGTCAACGTGCTGGGCCCGGTGCTCGACGGCGACGGCCGGGTGACCGGCGTCGAGGCGGAGGTGGGGCCCGGCAAGGAGCCCGCCACCTTCCATGCCCCGCTGGTCGTGGCGGCCGACGGGGTCTCCGGTCGGTTCCCGCTCGCGCTCGGGCTGGCCAAGCGGGAGGACCGGCCGATCGGCGTGGCCGTCCGCCGCTACTACCACTCCCCGGTCAAGCACGACGACGACTACCTGGAGTCGTGGCTGGAGCTGCGCAGCAAGGACAGCGGCGACAACCTGCTGCCCGGGTACGGCTGGATCTTCGGGCTCGGTGACGGGCGGGTCAACGTCGGCCTCGGCGTGCTCAACTCGTCGTCCGCGTTCGGCAAGACCAACTACCGCCGGCTGCTCACCGACTGGCTGGCCAACACGCCCGCCGACTGGGGCATGACCGACGAGGCCAACGCCGACGGTCCGATCCTCGGCGCCGCGCTGCCGATGGGCTTCAACCGGGTGCCGCACTACACCCGCGGGGTTCTGCTCGTCGGCGACTCCGGCGGGATGGTCAACCCGTTCAACGGCGAGGGCATCGCGTACGCCATGGAGTCCGGCGAGCTGGCCGCGGAGGTGGCGGTGCAGGCCCTCGCGCGTCCCGCCGGGCCGGAGCGCGAGCGGGCCCTGATGGCGTACCCGAACGAGCTGAAGGCCCGGCTCGGTGGCTACTACCGGCTGGGCGGCATCTTCGTGAAGCTGATCGGCCGTCCGGAGATCATGCGGATCGCCACCAAGCACGGCATGCCCCACCCGACGCTGATGCGTTTCGTTCTCAAGTTGTTGGCCAATCTGACCGATCCCCGAGGCGGGGACGCGATGGACCGGGTCATCAACGCAATGACGAAAGTCGCGCCAGCCGTCTAGAGCGACGGCATCGGTGCTGGTCACAGCCCCGACGCCGACAAAGATCGACCCCCGCCGGCAGCCACCGCGAGGGACGTGAATAGTGTGATTTTCGTCAAGCACCGAGGGCAGGGAAGGACGAGCAGGAGAAAACGATGTCGCTCTCGCCTTACGCACCGATCATCGGGCTGTTCGCCCTCGCCGCGGCGTTCTCGCTGTTCTCTGTCGGCGCCGCCCGCTTCGCTGGTCCCCGTCGATACAACAAGGCCAAACTCGAGGCTTACGAGTGCGGCATCGAGCCCAGCCCTCAGCCGGTCGGCGGCGGGCGGTTCCCGATCAAGTTCTACCTGACGGCGATGCTCTTCATCGTCTTCGACATCGAGATCATCTTCCTCTACCCCTGGGCGGTCTCGTTCGACGCTCTGCCGATCTTCGGCTTCGTGGAGATGGTCCTGTTCATCGTCGCGGTCTTCGTCGCGTACGCCTACGTGTGGCGGCGCGGCGGCCTGGACTGGGACTGAGGAAGGAACGTCAGATGGGCATCGAGGAGAAGCTCCCCGCCGGCGTCCTGCTCACCTCGGTGGAGAAGCTGGTCAACTGGTCCCGGAAGTCGTCCGTGTGGGGCGCCACCTTCGGCCTGGCCTGCTGCGCGATCGAGATGATGGCCGCCGGTGGTCCGCACTACGACATGGGCCGCTGGGGCATGGAGGTCTTCCGGGCCTCGCCCCGGCAGGCCGACCTGATGATCGTGGCCGGCCGGGTGAGCCAGAAGATGGCACCGGTGCTGCGCCAGATCTACGACCAGATGGCCGAGCCCCGCTGGGTGCTCTCCATGGGCGTCTGCGCCAGCAGCGGCGGCATGTTCAACAACTACGCGATCGTGCAGGGCGTCGACCACGTCGTGCCGGTCGACATGTACCTGCCCGGCTGCCCGCCCCGGCCGGAGATGCTCATCGACGCGATCCTCAAGCTCCGCGAGAAGATCATGTATGAGCCGCTGGGCCCGAACGGTCGCAAGATGCTGGCGGCCCGCCAGGAGCGCGGCGACGTTCCGGTCGTGCCGTACGGCTCCATGCCGTCCTCGTACCGCAACGACAAGGCCCGGCGTGCCGAGTGGACCCAGGCGGTCCGCGAGGGGCGCGAGGAGCAGTTGCGGATCGAGAACTGGATGAACGCCCAGAACCACCTCCACGCGCACAGGGGCCCGAAGTGACCGCACCGAACGACAGGAACAACGACGGGGGTGTGCCGGTGCCGGTCACCCCGGCCGGCGCCAGCGGCACCGCCCCGGCCGAGTACCCGCCGTCCAGCCCGGCGGGGCGCGGCATGTTCGGCAACCAGGGCACCGGCGACGTGTCCGGCTACGGCGGCCTGGTCCGCCAGCGCCAGCCCATCGAGGAGGCGCCCCGGCCGTACGGGGGCTACTTCGACGAGGTTCGCGACGCCCTCGAAGAGGCGTACCCGGCCTTCGGCGACGCGATCGAGAAGGTGGTCGTCGACCGGGGTGAGTTGACCCTGCACGTCCGCCCGGAGCGGATCGCCGAGGTCTGCCAGGTGCTGCGCGACGACCTGGCGCTGCGCTTCGAGCTGTGCTCCTCGGTGTCCGGGGTGGACTACCTCGGCGCCGACGAGCGCCGGCTGCACGTGGTCTACCTGCTCACCTCGATGACCTACCGGCGTCGGATCCGGCTGGAGGCCGCGGTCTCCGTCGAGTCGCCGCACCTGCCCAGCGTCACCGCCATCTACCCGACGGCGGACTGGCAGGAGCGGGAGGCGTACGACATGTTCGGCATCGTCTTCGACGGCCACCCCAACCTGACCCGGATCCTCATGCCGGACGACTGGGAGGGCCACCCGCAGCGCAAGGACTACCCGCTCGGTGGCGTGCCGGTCGAGTACAAGGGCGCCGAGATCCCGCCGCCGGACCGCAGGAGGTCGTACCAGTGACCACGTCGAACTACGCGACCGAACGCGAGACCACCGAGGGCAGGGTCTTCACCGTCACCGGTGGGGACTGGGACACGGTCGTCTCGGGCACCGACCCGATCAACGACGAGCGGATCGTGGTCAACATGGGTCCGCAGCACCCGTCCACGCACGGGGTGCTGCGACTGATCCTGGAGCTGGAGGGCGAGACGGTCCGCGAGGCCCGCTCGGTCGTCGGCTACCTGCACACCGGCATCGAGAAGAACCTCGAGTACCGCAACTGGGTCCAGGGTTCGACGTTCGTGACCCGGATGGACTACCTCTCCCCGATCTTCAACGAGACGGCGTACGCCCTCGCGGTCGAGAAGCTGCTCGGCATCACCGACGATGTCACCGAGCGCGCCACCACCATCCGCGTGCTGATGATGGAGCTCAACCGGATCTCGTCGCACCTGGTCTGGCTGGCCACCACCGGCATGGAGCTGGGCGCGATCTCGATCATGCTGTACGGCTTCCGCGAGCGGGAGTACATCCTCGACATCTTCGAGACCATCACCGGCCTGCGGATGAACCACGCGTACGTCCGGCCGGGTGGTGTCGCGCAGGACGTGCCGGACGAGGCGATCGTCAAGATCCGCGAGTTCCTGAAGATGATGCCGAAGAAGCTCAAGGAGTACGAGGATCTGCTCTCCGGTCAGCCGATCTGGCTCGAACGGACGAAGAACGTCGCGGTGCTGGACGTGACCGGCTGCGTGGCGCTCGGCATCACCGGTCCGGTGCTGCGCTCGGCCGGGCTCGCCTGGGACCTGCGCAAGACCATGCCGTACTGCGGCTACGAGACGTACGAGTTCGACGTGCCGACCCACCCCGACGGCGACGTGTGGGGCCGCTACCAGGTGCGGCTCGCCGAGATCCGCGAGTCGATGAAGCTGGTCGAGCAGGCGTTGGACCGGCTGCGGCCGGGCCCGGTGATGGTCGCCGACCGCAAGATCGCGTGGCCCGCGCAGCTCGCCATCGGCGTCGACGGCATGGGCAACTCGCTGGAGCACGTCGCGAAGATCATGGGTCAGTCGATGGAGTCGCTGATCCACCACTTCAAGCTGGTGACCGAGGGCTTCCGGGTCCCGCCCGGCCAGGTGTACGTCGGCATCGAGTCGCCGCGCGGCGAGTTGGGCGTACACGCGGTCTCCGACGGCGGCACCCGGCCGTACCGGGTGCACTACCGGGAGCCGAGCTTCGTCAACCTCCAGGCCCTCCCGGCGATGGCCGAGGGTGGCCTCATCGCCGACGTGATCGCCGGCGGCGCCTCGCTGGACCCCGTGATGGGTGGTTGTGACCGATGAGCGTTGTTTTTACTGAGCAGACCCGCGAGCGGGCACGCGAGATCATCGCCCGTTACCCGGCGGACCGGTCCCGCTCGGCGCTGCTGCCGCTGCTGCACCTGGTCCAGGCGGAGGAGGGGTACGTCTCCCCGGCCGGGGTCACGTTCTGCGCCGAGGTGCTCGGGCTGAACAAGGCCCAGGTCGGCGCGGTGGCCACCTTCTACACGATGTACAAGCGCAGGCCCACCGGTGACTTCCTGGTCAGCGTCTGCACCAACACGATGTGCAACGTGCTGGGCGGCCAGGAGGTCTACGACACCCTCGTCGAGCATCTGGGTGTCGGGCATGACGAGACGACCGCGGACGGCACGATCACGCTGGAGCACGCCGAGTGCCTGGCGGCCTGCGACTACGGCCCGGTGATGACCGTCAACTACGACTTCTTCGACCGGGTGGATCCGTCCACGGCGGTCGGCGTGGTCGACGAGCTGCGCGCCGGTGGCCGACCGATGCCGACGCGCGGCGCGCGGCTCTGCACGCTCAAGGAGATGGCGGTGCAGCTCGCCGGTTTCGCCGACGAGCGCGACGGCGCGGTCGCCGACGGCGGGCCGGGCGAGCCGACCCTGCGCGGTCTGCGGCTGGCGCAGGAGCACAACGTCTCGGTGCCGGGCTTCGACCCGAACACCCCGATCCGCAGCAAGGCCGAGGCCGACAAGGCAGCGGCCAAGGCCAAGGCCGACGCGGACAAGGCGAAGGCCGACGCCGAGGCCGCCAAGCCGGCGCCCGTCGAGGCCACCACGGCCCCGGTCAAGGGTGGCGACGGGGCGTCCGCGCCGACGGGAGCGGCCGGTGCCGCCGAGCCGACGCCCACCGAGACCACCAGGCCGGAGGCGGCGACCGAAACCGCCAGGCCGGAGGCGGCCACCGGCAGCACCGCGCCGGACGTGAAGGCGCCCGACGACAAGTCGCCGCAGGTGCGTACCGCCGAGACCCGGCAGCCCGACGCGCAGACCGCGGTGCCGGACGCGCCCGGCACGAAGGCGCCGGCGGAGACGTCGCCGCCGGCCCCGCGCGACGCGCAGGCGGCCCAGGCCGCCGGCACGGCGGCCAACCCGCCGGCCGGCGACGGCAAGCCCGCCGGCGACGACGCCGGGGCGCAGGAGCGCAACCTCACCGAAGCGAAGGCCGGAACGGACGCCGACGGCGCCGAATCGGCCGACGCGAGCGAAACGGGGGCCCAGAAGTGACCACTCCCCGCCCGGAGACGCTGGCCAAGCTGACGCCGGTGCTGACCAAGCGCTGGCTGTCGCCGGACGCCTGGCGGATCGGCACGTACGAGCAGCTCGACGGCTACGCCGCGCTGCGCAAGGCGCTCAAGGCCCACCCGGACGACCTGATCCAGCTGATCAAGGACTCCGGGCTGCGCGGTCGGGGTGGCGCCGGCTTCCCCACCGGCCTCAAGTGGGGCTTCATCCCCCAGGGCGACGGCAAGCCGCACTACCTGGTGGTCAACGCCGACGAGGGCGAGCCGGGCACCTGCAAGGACCTGCCGCTGATGACCCACGACCCGCACGCGCTGGTCGAGGGCGTGATCATCGCGTCGTACGCGATCCGGGCCAGCCGCGCGTACATCTACATCCGGGGCGAGGCGGTACACGCCGCGCGCCGGCTGCGCAACGCGGTCCAGGAGGCGTACGACAAGGGCTACCTCGGCCGCAACATCCTGCGCAGCGGCTACGACCTGGAGCTGGTGGTGCACTCCGGCGCGGGGGCGTACATCTGCGGCGAGGAGACGGCGCTGCTGGACTCGCTGGAGGGGTTCCGGGGTCAGCCCCGGCTGCGCCCGCCGTTCCCGGCCACCCACGGCCTGTACGCGAGCCCGACGGTGGTGAACAACGTCGGCACCATCGCCAGCGTGCCGCCGATCGTGCTCGGTGGGGCCGACTGGTGGAAGACCATGGGCACCGAGAAGTCCTCCGGGCCGATGATCTACTCGCTCTCCGGCCGCATCAACAACCCGGGCCAGTACGAGTGCTCGATGGGCGTCACGCTGCGCGAACTGCTGGAGCTGGCCGGTGGCATGCAGCCGGGCCACAACCTGAAGTTCTGGACCCCGGGCGGATCGTCCACCCCGCTGCTCGCCGCCGAGCACCTGGACGTGCCACTGGACTTCGAGGGGGTGGCGGCGGCCGGCTCGATCCTCGGCACCACGGCCACCCAGATCTTCTCCGACCAGGACTGCCCGGTCTACGCGACGTACCGGTGGCTGGAGTTCTACCACCACGAGTCGTGCGGCAAGTGCACCCCGTGCCGCGAGGGCAACTACTGGATGGTCCGGGTCTACCGGCGGATCCTCTCGGGTCAGGGCACCCACGAGGACCTGGACACCCTGCTGGACACCTGCGACAACATCCTCGGCCGCTCGTTCTGCGGCCTCGGTGACGGCGCGACCAGCTCGGTGACCTCGTCGCTGAAGTACTTCAAGCAGGACTACCTCGACTACATCGAGGGACGTACCGCACCCAAGCTGTCGGAGAAGACCCTGGTAGGGGCGCACTGATGACCGACGTAGCCAAGCAGACCGAAACCGTCACCCTCACCATCGACGGCGTCGAGGTCACCGCCCCGAAGGGGACGCTGCTGATCCGGGTCGCCGAGCAGATGGGCACCGAGATCCCCCGGTTCTGCGACCACCCGCTGCTGGCCCCGGCCGGCGCGTGCCGCCAGTGCCTGGTCGAGGTGGAAGGGCAGCGCAAGCCGGTCGCCTCCTGCACCCAGACCGTCGCCGACGGCATGGTGGTCCGCACCCAGCTCACCTCGCCTGTCGCTCAGAAGGCGCAGGAGGGGGTGATGGAGCTGCTGCTGCTCAACCACCCTCTGGACTGCCCCATGTGTGACAAGGGCGGCGAGTGCCCCCTGCAGAACCAGGCGATGTCCACCGGCCGCACCGACTCGCGCTTCCACGAGCACAAGCGGGAGTACGAGAAGCCGATGGCGATCAGCAGCCAGGTGCTGCTGGACCGCGAACGTTGCGTGCTCTGCCAGCGGTGCACCCGGTTCTCCGAGGAGATCGCCGGCGACAAGTTCATCGACCTGATGGGCCGGTCGTCCGCCGAGGAGATCAACATCTACCGGGACGACGCGTACGGCGAGCAGGGCGACGCCGGAGACGTGCCGTTCAACTCCTACTTCTCCGGCAACACCGTGCAGATCTGCCCGGTGGGTGCCCTGACCGGCGCCCAGTACCGGTTCCGGGCCCGCCCGTTCGACCTGGTGTCCAGCCCGAGCGTCTGCGAGCACTGCTCGGCCGGCTGTGGGCAGCGCACCGACTGGCGGCGCGGCAAGGTGCTGCGCCGGCTCGCCGGTGACGAGCCGGCGGTGAACGAGGAGTGGAACTGCGACAAGGGCCGCTGGGGTTTCCAGTACACCCGGGCCGCCGACCGCCTGACCAACCCGCTGGTCCGCGACGAGCACACCGGTGAGCTGCGGGAGGCGTCCTGGAGTGAGGCGCTGACCAGGGCCGCCGAGGGGCTGCACGCGGCCCGCGAGAGCGGCCAGGGCACGGCGGTGCTCACCGGCGGTCGGCTGACCGTCGAGGACGCCTACGCGTACGCCAAGTTCGCCCGGGTCGCGCTGAACACCAACGACATCGACTTCCGGGCCCGCCCGGTCTCCCGCGAGGAGGCCGACTTCCTGGCCAGCTCGGTCGCCGGGGTCACCGACGTCACCTACACCGACGTGGAGAACGCGCCGGCGGTGGTGCTGGTCGGCCTGGAGCCGGAGGAGGAGTGCCCGATCCTCTTCCTGCGGCTGCGCAAGGCGTACCTCAAGAAGACCCTGACGGTGTACGCGCTGGCGCCGTTCGCCACCCGCGGCCTGGAGAAGCTCGGTGCCAAGCTGGCCCGGGTCGTGCCGGGCGAGGAGGCCAGCGTGCTCGCCGAGCACGCCACGGTCACCGAGGCGCTCAGCGCCCCGGGCGCGATCCTCATCGTCGGTGAGCGGCTGGCCAGCGTGCCGGGTGGGCTCTCCGCCGCGGCGGACGTGGCTCGCCGTACCGGCGCGAAGCTGGCCTGGGTGCCGCGGCGTGCGGGTGACCGCGGCGCGGTCGACGCCGGCTGCCTGCCCAACCTGCTCCCCGGTGGCCGGCTGGTCACCGAGCCGGCCGCGCGGGCCGAGCTGGGCGAGGCGTGGGACATCCCGGCTGGGGTGATCCCGAGCCAGGCCGGTCGGGACACCGACGGCATCCTGGCGGCGGCCGCCAACGGGCAGCTCGGTGCGCTGGTGGTCGGCGGTGTCGACCCGGCCGACCTGGCCGACCCGCGGCTGGCGGAGACCGCTCTGGACGCGGTGCCGTTCCTGGTCAGCCTGGAACTGCGCGCGAGCGCGGTGACCCGGCGGGCCGACGTGGTGCTGCCGGTGGCCCCGGTGGTCGAGAAGGCCGGCAGCTTCCTGGACTGGGAGGGTCGCCTGCGTCCGTTCGAGGCGGTGCTGAACACCGCCGCGATGACCGACGGCCGGGTGCTCGACGCGCTGGCCGCGCTGCTCGACGTGCGGCTCGGCACCGCCGACGTGCCGAGTGTGCGTCGGGAGCTGGGCTCGCTGCCGGCCACGCGCACGTCCCGGCCGTCCGCGCCGTCGGTGTCGCCGGGGACGGTGCCGCACCCGCGTGCCGGGGAGGCCGTGCTGGCGACCTGGCACCAGCTGGTCGACCTCGGCACCCTGACCGACGGCGACGAGCACCTCGCCGGCACCGCCCGCCCGCCGGTCGTCCGGCTGGGCAAGGGCACCGCCGAGGCACTCGGTGTGGCCGACGGGGACGCGGTCACGGTGGGCACCGACCGCGGGGCGCTGACCCTGCCGGCGGAGCTGACCGAGATGCCGGACGGCGTCGTCTGGCTGCCGACCAACTCACCCGGTTCGACCGTGCGGCGCAGCCTCGGGGCGACGTCCGGCGCGGTCGTCCGGATCTCCGTTCCCGCACCGAGCGCGACCGTTCCGGCCGGGCGGGTCGCGGCGGACGAGGCCGGTCTTCCGGGTCCGCTCCTCAACACTGGTGGTAACCCGTGAGTGCGAGGAGTGAACGAGCGCAGCGAGTGAGCCCCGCAGTCGCGAACGAAAGGTGGGCACAGTGACTCCGTCACTCCTGGCCCAGGACCCGACGCTGGCCGACTTCGGTCGGGATCCGTGGTGGCTGGTCCTTGGCAAGATCGTCTTCGCGTTCGCCTTCGGCCTGCTGGCCACCCTGCTCGGTGTCTGGTTCGAGCGGCGCGTGGTGGGCTACATGCAGGTGCGGCCCGGCCCCAACCAGGTCGGCCCGTTCGGCCTGCTGCAGACCCTCGCCGACGGCCTCAAGATGGCCTTCAAGGAGGACATCCTGCCGAAGGCGGCCGACAAGGTCGTCTACTTCTTCGCCCCGACGATCTCGGTGATCTGCGCGGTCACCGCGCTGTCGGTGGTGCCGTTCGGCCCGATGGTGAGCATCGCCGGGCACCACACGCCGTTGCAGGTCACCGACGTGCCGGTGGCGGTGCTGCTGCTGCTGGCCTGCTCCTCGATGGGCGTCTACGGCATCGTGCTGGGCGGGTGGGCCTCCGGCTCGACGTACCCGCTGCTCGGCGGCCTGCGGTCGAGCGCCCAGATGATCTCCTACGAGGTCGCCATGGGGCTCTCCATCGTGGCCGTCTTCATGACCGCCGGCACGATGAGCACCAGCGGGATCGTCGCCGCGCAGGGCGACGCCACCCGGCTGACCCTCTTCGGCACCGAGATCCCGGCCCCGGGCTGGTACGCGATCCTGCTGCTGCCCAGCTTCGTCATCTTCTTCATCGCCACCGTCGGCGAGACCAACCGGGCGCCGTTCGACCTGCCCGAGGCCGAGTCCGAGCTGGTCGCCGGCTTCATGACGGAGTACAGCTCGCTGAAGTTCGCGCTCTTCATGCTCAGCGAGTACGTCGCGATGGTGACCATGTCCGCGGTCACCACCACGCTGTTCCTCGGCGGCTGGCGGGCGCCGTGGCCGATCACGCTCTGGGAGGGCGCCAACTCCGGTTGGTGGCCGATGCTCTGGTTCTTCGGCAAGGTGATCGCGCTGGTCTTCGTCTTCGTGTGGCTGCGTGGCACGCTGCCCCGGCTGCGCTACGACCAGTTCATGCGCTTCGGCTGGAAGGTGCTGCTGCCGATCAACCTGGTCTGGATCCTGGTCCTGTCGGGCCTGCGCTCCATCGAGGACTGGGACTCGCGCGGCAAGCTGATCGCGGTCGGCATCCCGGCCGGCGTGCTGTTGCTCGCCACCCTGTTCTGGCCGAGTCGTCGCCCGCAGCCCAAGCCGACCGCGCAGGAGCAGGTGGACAGCCGGCCGTACGGGAGCTTCCCGCTGCCACCGATGGATCTACAGGTACCACCGAGCCCGCGTATCACGCGCGTGGTCGCCGAGCGGGAGCCGGCCAACATCGTCGCCGGCTCGGACTCCAGGGAGGTGTGACGTGGGCGCGATCACCGGAACGTTCAAGGGATTCGGTGTCACCTTCTCGCACATGTTCAGGAAGGTCGTCACGACCGACTATCCGTTCAAGCCGCCGGTGTCGGCGCCGCGCTACCACGGGCGGCACATCCTCAACCGGCATCCGGATGGCCTGGAGAAGTGCATCGGCTGCGAGCTGTGCGCCTGGGCCTGCCCGGCGGACGCGATCTACGTCGAGGGCGGCGACAACACCGACGAGCAGCGCTTCTCGCCCGGTGAGCGGTACGCCAGCACCTACCAGATCAACTACGCGCGGTGCATCTTCTGCGGGCTCTGCATCGAGGCCTGCCCGACCCGTTCGCTCACCATGAGCAACGAGTACGAGCTGGCCCGGGACAACCGGCAGGACCTGATCTTCACGAAGGAGCAGCTGCTCGCTCCGCTGCTCGAGGGCATGGAGCAGCCGCCGCACCCGATGCGCCTGGGTGACAGCGAGAAGGACTACTACGTCGGCGCGCTGGACAACCCGGGCACGTCCGCCGGTGCCGAGACGTCCCCCATGAGCCCCGGCCGCTACCAGGTCGAGGAGCACCCCGGCGTGACGTTCCCGGGCGCCGAGCAGGCCGCCCAGCGCGCGGCGGCCGGCAAGGGAGAGGGAGCATGACCACGTCTACGGTGCTGGCCGCGGCGGGCGGGGTGTCCGGCGGCGAGGAGGTCACCTTCTGGATCCTCGCGCCGCTCGCGCTCATCGGCGCGATCGGGATGGTGGCGGCCCGCAACGCGGTGCACTCGGCGCTCTGGCTGGTGCTCACGATGCTCTGCCTGGGCGTGTTCTACGTACTCCAGGCCGGGCCGTTCATCGGCATGGTGCAGATCATCGTCTACACCGGCGCGATCATGATGCTCTTCCTGTTCGTGCTGATGCTGGTCGGCCGGGACGCCTCCGACTCGTTGATCGAGACGCTGCGCGGTCAGCGCGTCGCCGCGATCCTGCTGGGGCTCGGCTTCGCCGGCCTGGTCGGCACCGCCGTCTACAACGCCATGGACAAGACCACGGCGGTCGGCCTGGACCAGGCCAACGCCGAAGGCAACGTGCAGGGCATCGCCCGGCTGCTGTTCACCAAGTACGTCTTCGCGTTCGAGCTGACCTCGGCGCTGCTGATCACCGCGGCGGTCGGCGCGATGGTGCTCGCGCACGTCGAGCGGCGTAAGCAGGACAAGGTCGACCAGCCGTCGACGATGCGGGCGCGCTTCGCGCCGGGCAACTACCCCGGCCCCAAGCCGGGCCCCGGCGTCTTCGCCACCTCCTCCTCGGTGGCCACCCCGGCGCGGCTGCCGGACGGGCGGCTCACCGAGCGGAGCACGCCGGCCATCCTGCCGGTCCGCGAGCTGACCGCGCAGGAGACCACGCTGAAGGGGACCGACCAGTGACGCCCAATCATTACCTCGTGCTGGCGGCGGTGCTGTTCACCATCGGCGCGTCCGGGGTGCTCATCCGGCGCAACGCGATCGTGCTGTTCATGTGTGTCGAGCTGATGCTCAACGCGGCCAACCTGACGCTGGTCACCTTCAGCCGGATCAACGGTGACCTCAACGGCCAGATCATGGCGTTCTTCGTGATGGTGGTGGCCGCGGCCGAGGTCGTCGTCGGCCTCGCGATCATCATGTCCATCTTCCGGACCCGGCGCTCGGCGAGTGTCGACGACGCCAACCTGCTCAAGTACTAAGGGGCAAGCGAGTGGAAGAGACTGTGCAGTACGCAGAGGCCACGGGCTTGCTCGGCAGCGTCTGGCTGCTGGTGGCGATCCCGCTGGTCAGCGCGGCCATCCTGCTGCTGCTCGGCCGGCGGGCCGACCGCTGGGGGCACTGGTTGGGCGTCGCGGCCATCGGCGCCGCGTTCGTGCTCGGGCTGGCGTCCTTCTTCCAGCTGCGCGGCCTGGAGAACAAGTCGGCCGAGCTGAGCCTCTGGGACTTCATCGCGGTCGGTGATCTGCGGGTCGACTTCGGCCTGCTGTTCGACCCGCTGGCCGCGGTCTTCGTCCTGCTGATCACCGGCGTCGGGTTCCTGATCCACCTGTACGCCGTCGAGTACATGGCGCACGACGCGGGTCGCCGCCGGTTCTTCGCGTACTTCAACCTGTTCGTCGCGGCCATGCTGCTGCTGGTGCTCGGCAACAACTACGTGATGCTGTACTTCGGCTGGGAGGGCGTCGGTCTGGCGTCGTACCTGCTGATCTCCTTCTGGTACGGGCGGCCGAGCGCCGCCACGGCCGGCAAGAAGGCGTTCCTGATGAACCGGGTCGGCGACACCGGCCTCGCCATCGGCATCTTCATCATGTTCGCGACCCTGGGCACCACCCAGTACGACGAGGTGTTCAACGGTGTCGGCGCGTTGACCGGCACCACAGTGCTGGTGCTCGGCCTGCTGCTGCTGCTCGGTGCGGCCGGCAAGTCCGGCCAGTTCCCGCTCCAGGCGTGGCTGCCGGACGCGATGGAGGGCCCCACCCCGGTGTCGGCGCTCATCCACGCCGCCACCATGGTCACGGCGGGCGTCTACCTGATCGCCCGGTCCAACCCGATCTTCTCCGCCAACTCGACGCTCCAGCTCGTGGTGGTCAGCGTCGGCGCGCTCACCCTGCTGATGGGCTGCGTCATCGGCGCGGCGAAGGACGACATCAAGCGGGTGCTGGCCTGGTCGACGGTCAGCCAGATCGGCTACATGTTCCTCGGCGTCGGCCTGGGCGGTGGCGCGTACGCGCTGGCCATCGTGCACCTGCTGGCGCACGGCTTCTTCAAGGCCAACATGTTCCTGGGCGCCGGCTCGGTCATGCACGGGATGAAGGACCAGGTGGACATCCGCCGCTTCGGTGGGCTGTCGACGTACATGAAGGTCACCTGGTTGACGTTCATGATGGGCTGGCTCGCCATCATCGGCATGTTCCCGTTCTCCGGCTTCTTCTCGAAGGAGCCGATCATCGTGGCCGCCTTCGAGCGGGAGGACTGGACCGCCTGGCTCTTCGGCGGGGCGGCGCTGCTCGGCGCCGGACTGACCGCGTTCTACATGACCCGGCTGTTCGTGCTCACCTTCCACGGCCCGAAGCGGTGGACCGAGGACATCGAGCACCCGCACGAGTCGCCGAGGCTGATGACCATCCCGCTGATCCTGCTGGCGGTCGGCTCGGTCGGCGCCGGTTTCCTGCTCTCCACGTCCGTTCCGGACTGGCTGACGGCGACCGCCGGGCTGGGCGGCGAGCACGCGGAGCACGAGGCGGTCCTCGCGCACGGCGTGATCACCGCGCTCTCGCTGGTGGTGACGGTGCTCGGCGCCGGGCTGGCCTGGTTCCTGTTCCGGGCCGGTACGGCCACCGCGCCGCAGCCGGCCGGGGTGCTGGTCACCGCCGCCCGGCGCAACCTCTACACCGACGCGGTCAACGAGGCGGTCTTCGAGAAGCCGGGCATCTTCCTCACCCGGGCGCTGGTCTTCCTCGACAACCGGGGCATCGACGGGTTGGTCAACGGTCTCGCCGCCGGCGTCGGCGGCGGTTCGGGCCGGCTCCGGCGGCTGCAGACCGGTTTCGTCCGCTCGTACGCCACCTCGATCCTGGCCGGTGCGCTGCTGGTGATGGCCGCGTTCCTGGCGGTGCAGGCGGGGTGGTTGGCGTGATCGACCTGAATACGCCCGCCCCCGCCGGCGGACCACGCATCCACGACGGAGGTAAGGCCGCATAATGTCCAACTTCCCGTTCCTCTCGGTGCTCACCGTGGCGCCGCTGGTGGGCGCCCTGGTGGTGGCCTTCCTGCCGCGCCACCGGCCGGAGCTGGCCAAGCAGGTGGCGTTCGTCTGGTCGCTGCTGGTGCTGGTGCTCTCGGTGGTGATGTGGGTCAGCTTCAACGCGGGCGGTGACCGCTTCCAGTTCCGGGAGTCGTACTCCTGGATCCCGAACTGGGGCGTCCGCTTCACCTTCGCCGCCGACGGCATCGCGCTGGTGATGCTCATGCTGATCGCGGTGCTGGTGCCGCTGGTGATCCTGGCCTCCTGGCACGACGCGGAGTCCTCCAAGCGGTCCATCCCGGTCTACTTCGCGCTGCTGCTGATCCTCGAGAGCACGATGATCGGCGTCTTCGCCGCCGCCGACGTCTTCCTGTTCTACGTGTTCTTCGAGGTCATGCTGGTGCCGATGTACTTCCTGATCGGCAGCTACGGCGGCCACCAGCGGCAGTACGCGGCGGTGAAGTTCTTCCTCTACTCGCTGGTCGGCGGTCTGTTCATGCTGGCCGCGGTGATCGGCCTCTGGGTGGTCGGCGGGAAGACCTTCGACTGGCAGGCGCTGTCGCAGGTGGACATCAGCACCGGCACCGAGCGGTGGCTGTTCCTCGGCTTCTTCCTCGCGTTCGCCATCAAGGCCCCGTTCTTCCCGTTCCACACCTGGCTGCCGGACGCCGGTGGCGCCGCCCCGGCGGGCGCCGCCGCGTTGCTGGTCGGTGTGCTGGACAAGGTCGGCACGTTCGGGATCCTGCGCTACTGCCTGCCGCTGTTCCCGGAGGCGTCGAAGTGGTTCGCGCCGTGGGCGCTGGCGCTGGGCGTCATCGGCATCATCTACGCGGCGCTGCTGGCGGTCGGCCAGAACGACCTCAAGCGGCTCGTGTCGTACACGTCGATCGCGCACTTCGGGTTCATCGGGGTGGGTATCTTCGCCTTCACCACGCAGGCCGGTACGGGCGCGGTGCTCTACATGCTCAACCACGGTCTGGCCACCGGCCTGCTGTTCCTGGTGGTCGGCATGCTGATCTCCCGGCGTGGCTCGTCGTTGATCAGTGACTTCGGCGGCGCCGGCAACCTGGTCCCGGTGCTCGCCGGTGTGCTGTTCTTCGCCGGTCTCGCCTCGCTCGCGCTGCCCGGCACCGCGCCGTTCATCTCCGAGTTCCTGGTGCTGATCGGCACGTTCACGGTGAACAAGCCGGTGGCGGTCATCGCCACGGTCGGCATCATCCTGGCGGCGGCGTACGTGCTGTGGATGGTGCAGCGCACCACGCAGGGCACGCTCAATCCGGCGCTGACCGAGGTCGACGGGATGCGCCGGGACCTCAACCTGCGCGAGAAGGTCGTGGTCGCCCCGCTGGTCGCGCTGATCGTCCTGCTCGGCTTCTATCCCAAGCCGGTCACCGATGTGATCAACCCGGCCGTCCAGGCGACCATGGACGACATCGGCAGAACCGACCCGGCCCCGACCGTGGGCGGCACCGTCCAGGAGGCAGGCCGGTGAGCGCGAGGAGTGAGCTTGCGAGCCCCGCAGTCGCGAACGAAAGGCCGGCACTGTGACCGAGTTGAAATTGCCGTCGCTCGACTACGCGGCACTCGCCCCGATCATGATCATGCTGGGCACCGCGTTGCTCGGTGTGCTGGTCGAGGCGTTCGTGCCGCGCCGCTCGCGGCACGTGGTGCAGCTGACGTTGGCGCTGCTGGCCGTCCTCGCCGCGCTGACCATGGTGGTCCTCAACGCCGACGACCGGCTCGTCACGGCCGGTCAGTCCATCGCGGTGGACGGGCCGACGCTCTTCCTCCAGGGCGCCATCCTGGTGCTGGCCGCGATGGCGCTGCTGCTGATCGGTGACCGTTCCGTCGAGCGGGGCGGCGCGTTCGTCGCCCAGGCCGCGGTGACCGCCGAGTCCGCCGACGACCGCAAGCAGGCCGAGGGGCGCAACGGGCTCACCGAGGTGTACCCGCTCGTCACGTTCGCGATCGGCGGCATGCTGATCTTCGTGGCGGCGAACGACCTGCTGACCATGTTCATCGCGCTGGAGGTCTTCTCCCTGCCGCTCTACCTGCTCTGCGCGCTGGCCCGCCGCCGGCGTCTGCTGAGCCAGGAGGCGGCGATGAAGTACTTCCTGCTCGGCGCGTACGCCTCGGCGTTCTTCCTGTTCGGGGTGGCCCTGATCTACGGCTTCACCGCCGGTGTTCCCGGCCGGTCGGCCGGGGTCGACTTCGCCACCGTCAACGCGGCGGTGAGCGAGTCGCCGGCCAGCCCGGTGCTGCTCTTCGCCGGCATGGCGCTGCTCGCCATCGGTCTGCTCTTCAAGGCCGCGGCGGCCCCGTTCCACGTGTGGACGCCGGACGTCTACCAGGGTGCGCCGACCCCGGTCACCGGCTTCATGGCCGCCTGCACCAAGGTCGCGGCGTTCGGCGCGCTGCTGCGCGTCTTCCACGTCGCGTTCGAGGGCGGGGGTTGGGACTTCACGCCGGTGCTCGGTGCGGTGGCGGTGCTGACCATGCTGGTCGGCGCGGTGCTCGCGGTCACCCAGACCGACATCAAGCGGCTGCTCGCGTACTCCTCGATCGCCAACGCCGGCTACCTGCTGGTCGGTGTGCTGGCGCCCTCCAAGGTCGGTCTCACCGGCACGATGTTCTACCTGGTCGCGTACGGCTTCTCGGTGCTGGCCGCGTTCGCGGTGGTGACCCTGGTGCGTGACGCCGACGGGGAGGCCACCCACCTGTCCCGCTGGGCCGGGCTGGGGCAGCGCTCGCCGTTCTACGCCGGGCTGTTCACGTTCATCCTGCTGGCGTTCGCCGGTATCCCGCTGACCAGCGGCTTCACCAGCAAGTTCGCGGTCTTCGGGCCGGCGTGGGAGAGCGGGCACGTGTGGCTGGTGGTGGCCGGCGTGCTGACCAGCATGGTGCTGGCGTTCCCGTACCTGCGGGTCGTGGTGATGATGTGGCTGTCCGAGCCGGGCGAGTCCACGCCGACGGTCACCGTGCCGGGCGGCCTCACGTCCGCCGCGCTCATGGTCGGCGTGCTGGCCACCCTCGCGCTGGGTGTCGCCCCTGGTCCACTGCTCGACCTGGCTACCGGAGCCGCAGAATTCGTGCGGTGAGACGTACCTCGGACACCGGGGGCCGGCGCGCGACAGCGTGCCGGCCCCCGCTGCGTATCCCCGACCCGGAGCAGGTCGAACGGGTGTGGCATGGTTGATGGTGTGGTGATTCCGGCTGGCGAGCGTTCAGGTGCCACCGGTTCCGGCGGTCGCCGGGGTCGGGCGAGCACGAGTCAGTTCGGCGCGCTCGGCCTCCATCTTGCCGATCCCCGCGTCGAGGCGTCCGTGCTGGGGCTGCTGGACGCGGTCGAGGTCGAGCTGCGGGCCAGTGTGGCCAGCGCCGACCCGTTCGTCACCGAGGCGGCCCGGCACCTCCTGGAGGCCGGCGGAAAGCGGTTCCGGCCGCTGCTGGTGGCGCTCGGCGCTCAGTTCGGCGATCCGTCGGGCGCGCAGGTGGTCCCGGCGGCCGTGGTGATGGAGCTCACCCACCTGGCCACCCTCTACCACGACGACGTGATGGACGAGGCCGCCGTGCGGCGGGGCGCACCGAGCGCCAACTCGCGTTGGACCAACTCGGTCGCCATCCTGGTCGGCGACTACCTCTTCGCCCGCGCCGCGGACATCGCGGCCGATCTGGGCCCCGAGGCCGTCAGGTTGCAGGCGCGTACCTTCGCCCGCCTGGTGCACGGTCAGATCGCAGAGACGGTGGGTCCGCGCGCCGGGGAGGACCCGGTCGCGCACTACCTGAGCGTGATCGCCGAGAAGACCGGATCGCTGATCGCCACGTCGGTCCGGTTCGGCGGCATGTTCGGCGGCGCCCCGGCCGAGCAGGTCGAGGCCCTCGCCGGCTACGGCGAGACGATCGGCGTCGCGTTCCAGCTCACCGACGACCTGCTGGACATCGCTTCCGAGTCGGTGCAGTCGGGCAAGACGCCCGGTACGGACCTGCGCGAGGGTGTCCCGACGCTGCCGGTGCTCTACGCCCGTGCGGCCGACGACTCCGACGCCGCGTCGGTGCGGCTACGGGAGATCCTGGCGACCGGCCCGTTGACCGACGACGCGCTGCACGCCGAGGCCCTGGGGCTGCTCCGGGAGAGCCCGGCGCTCAAGCGCGCCCGGGAGACCGTACGCAGCTACGCCGAGGACGCCCGCGCGCGCCTGGCCCCGCTCCCCGCGAGCGCGTCACGCCAGGCGCTGGAATCGCTCTGCGACTACATCGCCGACCGCACCAGCTAACCCCCCACCCCCACCCCCACCCCCGGCCGTCACTCGGTTGATCATGAAGTTATTGCCCCGACACGCCGTCTGATCGGGCAATAACTTCATGATCACGCGGGGTTGGGGCGGGCTGCGGTCAGGAGGCGGCTGCCCGCCAGCATGAGGGCGGCGGCGAGCAGCATCGCCACCGCCGCCGTGGCCCACATGGCCGGGTAGCCGAAGTGGGCGGCGAGCGGGCCGAGGCTCAACGGGCCGAGGCAGCCGCCCGCGTACACCCCGGTCTGCGTGATCGAAGTGGCGGCGGCCGGGGCCTGCGGGTGCAGCCGGACCACCGCGAAGTTCATGAGGCCGGGCCACGCCCAGCCCAGGCCGAAGCCGAGCACCACGCCGGCCACCAACGGCACCGGGCCGGCCACCGCGAGCAGACCGAGCCCGGTCGCCCCGACCACCAGCATCGCGGCGATGAGCGCGACGTGACCGCTGGCCCGGCGGTCGGCCAGTCCGCCGGCGCCCACCCGGGCGGCCACGCAGACCGCGCTGCCCAGGGTCAGGGTGAGGCCGGCGAGGCCCGGCGAGAGACCCCGGGCGGCGGCCGAGTCCACCAGGAAGGTGCCCAGCGCGTTGGCCGCGCCCGCCGCCAACGTCGCCGCCGCGCCGAGCACCACCAGCGCCGTCGTGGCCCGGCCCGCGCGCGTCGCGTCGGCCCGTCGGTCCCGGCCGGGCAGCTGCCGGGGTACGGCCGGCAGCGTCGTCAGCGCCGCGACGGCCGCGGCCACGAACGCCCAGCGCCACCCGGCGGTGAGCGCGATGGTGGGCACCGCCGCGCCGGCCAGCAGGGTGGAGACCGGAATGGCCGCCTGCTTGACACCGAACGACAGCCCCTGCCGGTTCGGGGGCACGTGCTGGGCCAGTGCGGCGTTGCTGGCCAGTTGACCGAGGGCGTTGGCGGCGGCGCTGAGCGCCAGCAGGGCGAGCAGCACCTCGTACGAGCGGGCGACCGCCGCCACGGCCAGCATCGACCCGGAGGCCAGCACGATGCCGCAGCGGGCCACCACGGCCGGCCCGTACCGCTCGACGAGCCGGCCGGAGGGCACCGAGGCCAGCGCGCTCACGCCGAAGTAGACGGACACGGCCAGGCCCAGCCCGGCCGGGGAGAACCCGAGGTCCGCTCCCATCTGCACGGCGAGGCCGCCGAGGAGGAAGACGGGCAGTACGCAGGCCACAGTGGTGGCGACGGCACCGGCACTGGCCCGGATCGGGCGGGTCCGGGCGCGGTCTTCAGCGGGGGTGAGGGCGGTGTTGGTCATCGTCCGGCAAACCTACGCGAGTCAGACTCGGACCACTCCCGGTGACCAGTGGCCTACGAGGAGTGGATGGTGATCTGGCATCCTCGACCCGAACAGGCATTTCGCACCCGGCCTGTTTTTCATATGGTGTAAGTCCCCGGCGGCGGAGGTGGTTGTGCGCGACCCCTTGGCAGAACCCTCGGACCTGATCCGCAGCGTGTCCCGAGCACTGCGGGTGCTCGAGTCGGTCGGTCGCGCTCCGAAGGGCCTGACCGTCAAGCAGATCGCCCGACGGTGCGAGCTGACCGTGGCCACCACCTACCACCTGGTCCGCACGCTCGCGTACGAGGGCTACGTGATCCGTCGGGAGGACGGCACGTACATCGTGGGGCTGGAGGTGGCCGACCGTTACCGCGAGCTGGTGACCGCGTTCCGGGGCCCGCCGGTGGTCGGTGAGACGTTGCGCCGGGCCGCCGTGGACACCGGCTACAGCCACTACCTGGGCCGCTTCGTCGGCGGTCAGGTCGCCATCACGGCGGTGGCCGAGGGGCACCGCTCGCCCTACCTGGAAGACCTGGTCCCCGGCTTCGACGAGGGGGCGCACGCGACCGCCCTCGGCAAGTCCCTGCTCGCCACCCTCACCACCGAGCAGCGTTTCCGTTACCTGCGCGAGTACGGCATGCGCTCGTTCACCACCGCGACGCTGACCACCACCGAGGCGTTCGAGGCCGACCTGGCCGCCGGCGACCGGCGCGGGATGCAGCTGGAGCTGGGGCAGTTCCGCCAGGGTGTGGCCTGCGCGGCGGTGCTCGTCACGCCGGACAAGGACATGGAACGTCGGGTCGTGCTGGCCTGCGCCCTGCCGGCGAGCGAGATGATGACCTCCGCTCGGGTCGTCCGGGCCAAGCTGCTCACCGTCGCCCGCACGGTCGCCGACGGCATCGCCGCCGACCACTGACCCGCCGGATGCCGAGAGGCCCTCTCCCGGGCTGGGAGAGGGCCTCTCGGGGCGGTCCAGCGCCGAACCGCCGGAGCAACGTCAGCGGCCTGCCGGCCGCGGGAGCACCGTCAGCTGCCCACCGGGCCGCCGTCGAGGCGCCAGGTGACCACCACGCCCGGCTTGGCGTAGTCGCCGTCCGGCCAGTTAGAGGCCGGGTTCTCCACCGACGCGCCGGTGATCTCACCCGGGTGCTGCACGGCGACGAAGACCGAGCGGTTGTCGCCGGTGATGAACGGGCCGCAGGTCTCCGCGCCGAGCGGCACGGTGAGGAACTGCTTGAGGTGACCCTTCTCGGGACCCTCGACGGCGGTGGCGAAGAGGCCGTCGTTGCTGCCCAGCGCGTTGCCGTCGGTGGAGATCCACAGGTTGCCGGTGGCGTCGAAGGCGACGTTGTCCGGGCACGAGATCGGGGAGACCTTGGTCTTGTCGTACCCGGCAAAGAAGGTCGACGGGTCGGTCGGGTCGCCGCAGACGATCGGCAGCGACCAGGCGAAGGTCTCCGAGGTGTTGTCGTTGCGGTCCTCGACCAGCTCCAGGATCTGCCCGTGCTTGTTGGCGTTGCGCGGGTTGGCCTCGTCGGCCGCCGCCTTGCCGGCCTTGCCCCGGTCGGTGTTGTTGGTCAGCGCCACGTAGACCTTGCCGGTGAGCAGGCTCGGCTCGACGTCCTCGGGGCGGTCCATCTTGGTCGCGCCGACCTTGTCGCCGGCGAGCCGGGTGAAGGTCAGCACGTCCGCGGCGGTCATCCCGTCGACGAACGAGCGGTTGCCGCTGACCAGCTTGATCCAGCGACCCCGGCCGTTGAACGCGCCGTCGGCGGGGAGGTTGCCCGAACCGTCGATCTCGCCCGCGCTGGTCTGGTCGAGCTGCGCGACGTAGAGCGTGCCGGACTCCAGCAGCGTGAGGTTGTGCTTGCGGGCCGCCCAGGAGTTGCCCTTCAGGAACTTCTTCTCCGAGACGAACTTGTAGAGGTAGTCGAACCGCTCGTCGTCGCCCATGTACGCGACCACGTGCCCGTCCTTGGCGACGATGACGTTCGCGCCCTCGTGCTTGAAGCGGCCCATGGCGGTGTGCTTGCGCGGGCGGCTCTCCGGGTCGAACGGGTCGATCTCGACGACCCAGCCGAACCGGTGCGCCTCGTTGGGGTGCTTGGCCAGGTCGAAGCGCTCGTCGGCGCGCTCCCACTTACGGCTGCCGCTGGGGTAGCGGGACGCGGTGGTGATGCCGTAGCGGTCCAGCTTCGGCTTGAGGTCGGCCGGAGCGGCGTCCGCGCCGACGAAGTACTGGTTGAAGTTCTCCTCGCCGGAGAGCACCGTCCCCCACGGCGTCACGCCACCGGAGCAGTTGTTGAGCGTGCCGACGACCGTACGGCCCTTGGGGTCGGCCGCGGTCTTCAGCCAGGCCGAGCCGGCGGCCGGGCCGGTCAGGTCGAACTTGGTGCTGAGCGCGGTGACCCGCCGGTTGTACGGCCGGCGGCCGTTGTCCACGGGCTTCCACTGCCCGGTGCCGGCGACCCGCTCCAACTCCACCACGGACATACCGTGCGCGGCCATCGCCGTGCGCAGCTGCTCCACGGAGAGCCCGTCCAGGCCGGGGAAGCCGGGGAACATCAGGTCCTCGTTGGTGTACTCGTGGTTGACCACGAGCAGCGCCCGCCTGCCCTGCTTGTCCAGCGGCAGCACCCCGACGAAGTCGTTGTTGTAGCCGAACTGCTTCGACTGGGCGGCGGCGGTCTGGTGGTGCAGATCGAACGCCGGCGCGCCCGGCAGCACCGGGTCGCCCCACTTGATCACCACGGCGTTGTCGTAGCCGTTCGGCACGACCAGGGTGTCCAGCTTGTTCGGCGGGATCGGCTTGAAGGTCAGCCCGCCGCTGCCGACGCCCGTGGCGGGGCGGCCGAAGCCGAAGCCCTCCGGCACGTCCGGGGTGGCGGGGGCCGCGGCGGCGGGGGCCGCGCCGATCAGCGCGCCGGCCGCCGCGCCACCGAAGCCGAGGACCAGGGCGCCGACCGCGCCGGCCCGGACGACGCCGCGCCGGGAGACCTCCGCGTTCACCACGTCGCCGAAGTACGCGTTGTCCGACGTGTTCGGGACGGGGTGGTCACAGGCGTTGCCGCAGCGGTACAGACAGGTCATGGCGTCACGGGTGCCATGACGGTTACCGGTCAACAGGGGGAGCAGCCGGGGACGGTCGCTCATTTCAGTGGCCTCCAGGAAAGTCGGTGGCACGACAGGCGGCGTACCAGCCGGACGCTAGGAGGACGTGGTGAGCGGTCGTCGGCCGCAATGTGAACCGGGCGTGAACACCTGCGTGGGGACCAGCGGTCTGACCTCGGGCTGAACCGTTCGGCGTGACCGCACGTATTCCCGAGCGGACACACCGCCGGACGCGCGCCCGGAAGTGAGGAGACCGCCATCAGCGACCATGACGCCCAACTGCTGCGGGCGCTGCACGACGAGCACGCGGAGGCGCTGTACGCACACGCCCTGCGGCTGGTCAACGGCGATCGGCAGCGGGCCGAGGACCTGGTGCAGGAGACGCTGCTGCGGGCCTGGCGGCACCCCGAGTCCCTCGACCCGCGACGCGGCTCCGTACGCGCCTGGCTGTTCACCACCGCCCGTAACCTGGCCATCGACGCCTGGCGGCGACGGTCCACCCGGGTCGGTGAGGTGTTCACCGACGAGCTGCCCGAGCCGCCCGAGGTGGTCGACGAGGCAGAGCGTGCGGTGGAGGCGTGGACCGTCGCCGAGGCGTTGAACCGGCTCAGCCCCACCCACCGCGAAGTGCTTGTCGAATGCTTCTACCAGGGGCGGTCGGTGGCCGAGGCGGCGTCGAGGCTGGGCGTGCCGCCGGGCACGGTGAAGTCGCGCACCCACTACGCCCTGCGCTCACTACGGTTGGTCCTGGCCGAGATGGGGGTGACGGGATGACTCGGTGCGAGTTCGCGCACGACGACGGCGCGTACGTGCTGGGTGCCCTGGCCCCCGCCGAGCGGGCGGCCTACGAGCGGCACCTCGCCGGCTGCGCCTCCTGCCGGGACGCGGTCGCCGAGATCGCCGTCCTGCCCGGACTGCTCGGTCGCCTCGACCCGGCGGGCCTGGAGCAGTTCCTGCCGCCGCCGTCCCCGCCCCGGGTGCCCGCGCTGCTCGAGGAGGCCCGGAGCCGCCGGCGCCGCGAGCGCGCCGCGACCCGTCGGCGGTACGCCCTCACCACGCTGGCCGCCGCCGCGCTCGCCCTCGTGGTGGGTGTCGGCACGGCCGCGGTGCTGCCCCGACCGGTCGCCCCGCCGGTCACCCCGGGGGCACAGGGCACCCGCCCCGCCCCGCAGGTGTCGATGGTCGCCATGCGGCCGGTGGCCACCGCCGGGCCGGTGCACGCCGAGATCGGGTTGGCCGGCAGCAAGTGGGGCACCGAGGTGACCATGCACTGCGGGTACGACGCGCGGACGAGCTACGGCAAGGCGTACCCGTTCCGGCTGGTGGCGCACGGCCCGAACGGCAGCAGCGAGCAGATCGGCTCCTGGCTGGCGGCCCCCGGCGACGACCTCAGCTTCACCGGCGTCACCCGCTTCACCGACGCCGAGCTGGTCAGCGTGGAACTTCAACGATCCGACGGCACCCCCCTGCTGACGTACGCGGTCCCCTAACCCGCGCGCCCCATCGCGGGGGCACGGCCAGGGCGGGGTGGGTCAGGGGGTTGGGACGGGGCTCGGGAGACGAGGGGTGCTGCGGGACTGGCGGGCCTGACGGGCCTGGCGAATAGCGTCGGCGGTGAAGACCACCAGGGCGAGCCAGACCAGTGCGAAGCCGGCGAGGCGGGCCGGCGGCATCGGCTCGTGGAAGATCAGCACGCCGCAGGCGAGCTGGAGGATCGGCGCCAGGTACTGGATCATGCCGAGGCCGGTCAGTGGCAGCCGGTTGGCGGCCCCGGCGAAGAGCAGCAGCGGGATCGCGGTGGCCGCGCCGGCCAGCACCAGCAGCGCGGTGTGCCCGGCCGAGACGTGCCCGAAGGTCAACCCGCCATGCCGGTTCAGCCAGGCGAGATAGCCCAGCGCGGGCAGCGCCAGCACCGCCGACTCGACGAAGAGCCCCTCGGCGGCGGGCAACCCGAGCTGCTTCTTGATCAGGCCGTAGCCGGCGAAGCTGAACGCCAGGCTCAGGGCCAGCCAGGGCAGCCGGCCGTAGTCGACGGCGAGCACCGCGACGGCCGACGCGCCGATGCCCAGCGCCACCCACTGCGCCGGGCGGAGTCGTTCCCGCAGCACCGTCACCCCGAGCAGCACCACCACGAGGGGGTTGATGAAGTAGCCGAGCGCGGTCTCCACCACCCGGTTGGAGCTGACTCCGTAGATGTAGATGCCCCAGTTGATGGCGATCAGCGCGGACGCGGCGACGATCCCGGCGACCGTCCGGCGGCGGCGTAGCAGCGCCCGCAGGAAGCCGATGTTGCGCAGCGCGCCGAGCAGCAGGGCCACGAAGAGCACCGACCAGACGATCCGGTGGGCCAGGATCTCCAGCGGGCCGGTGGGCCGCAGCAGCTTGAAGTAGAGCGGAAAGAAACCCCAGAGCAGGTACGCACCGATGCCGTAGAGGTATCCCAGGCGGAGTGGCGTCACGCCTCCACCGTAAGGGGTGAACCTCCGCTTTGTTCCTTTCCGGTGATCGGAGTCACCGGTGGCCGCCGGTCGAGCTGCATCCACCGCTCCGGAACGTCCAACGGGGTGAAGCCGACCCGCGCGTACACCTCGTGCGCGTCGTTGGTGGCCAGCAGGATCCGGCGTACGCCCAGCTCGGCCAGGTGGTCGCGGACCGCGCCGGCCAGCCAACCACCCAGCCCGAGGCCCCGAAAGGCCCGGTC
Organism: Micromonospora sp. NPDC005194; assembly: GCF_040608335.1. Classification (NCBI taxonomy): domain Bacteria; kingdom Bacillati; phylum Actinomycetota; class Actinomycetes; order Micromonosporales; family Micromonosporaceae; genus Micromonospora; species Micromonospora sp. NPDC005194. The sequence continues at coordinate 41,883 of NZ_JBEXIA010000010.1, forward strand.
GACGTACAAATCGCAGAGCCAGGCGAAGGTGGCGCCGTCGGTGACCACCCGGGCCACCGCCACCTGGCGGCCGTCCCCGGGCCGGTAGACGCCGAACGGCAGTGACCCAGCGAACGCCCGCACGACCGTCTCCCGGTCACGCCCCAGCGCCCAGTACGCGTCGGTGGACAGCCAGTGGTGTATCCGGTCCAGGTCGAGCCGGGCGGGATCGGTGCTGATCAGGTGGCCGTCGGCGCGGGTTAGCGAGAACACGCCTGCGAGGCTAGCCAACCCGACCGGCTCGCAGACCCGCCAATTCCCGAACTCTGGTCGCCGCACCGCCCGGCCCATCGGGAGCCGGGCGGTGCGGGTCGGTGGTGGTCGGTCGCCGGTCAGTCCCGGTCGAGAACGGCGCCGAGGATCCAGGTCACGATGCTCACGAACAGGGCGCCGAGCACGGCGGCCGGCCAGAAGCCGTCCACCGAGAACGGCAGCCCGGCCTGGTCGGCGATCCAGCTGGTGAGCAGGAACAGCAGCCCGTTCACCACAAGCGCGATGAGACCCAGGGTGAGCAGGTAGAAGCCGCAGCCGACGGTCTTGATGACCGGCTGGAGCACCGCGTTGACGACACCGAAGATCACCGCCACCAGGATCAGCGTGGTGACCGTCTCCACCGCCGAGGTCGACTCCAGGTCGATGCCCGGAATGAGCAGTGTGGCCAACCAGAAGGCCAGCGCCGTGGTGGCCAGCCGAATCAGCAACCCTTTCAGAAAACCCATGGCCGGGATCGTGCCACGGACCACTCACCGGCGTAACCCACCAGTTGACCATCCAGGACGACGCGGCCCAGGGCGGGCCCGGCCGCAGCTGGGCTCGGCGCCCCCGTCGGCTCAGCCGCGCGCCGGCCGGCCGATCAGCTGGGCCTCGATCGGGGTGGGGGAGAGCAGCGCCCACCGCAGGGCTCGGCGATTCACCACCGCCACCATGTCGTCCCGGATCCGGGTGAGCCAGTCGGCCGACCCACCCAGCCCCAGCGCCGCGCCGGCCAGCGCGGCCTCGGCCGCGTGCAGCGGCTGCAGCACCGCCAGGTCGGCGCGGCTCAACGCGTCCACATCGGCCGGGGTCAGCTCGTCGCGCACCACGAGAGTGGCCCGCCACGCCGGACCCGGCTCGGTCTCGGCCGGCGCCGGCCCGGCGTCGACCACCAGCAGCAACGGCTGGAGCGCGGTGCCCACCGAGTCAGCGACCGGTCGGCCCGGCGGGATCAGCGGGATCGTTCCCCCCGGAGCGCCCACACCTCGCACGAACGGCTCCCAGACACGGGGTCGCGCCGTCTGCACCACCACCAGCGCGCCCAGGGCCATCGCCCGCAGCGCCACCAACTGCGCGGCGCGCACCCCGCCCACCAGCATCACCCGGGTGCTCTCCGGCCGGAACAACCGCACGGTGACCGCACCGCCGTGCCGGTTGGTGCCGACCATCATCCCCGCCTCGCCCAGGGTCAGCTCCCAGTCGTCCAGCGCCACCGCCGATTGCCCCCCGGCGCTGGTGAGCGCCACCGGCAGCGTGCCAGCCAGCCCGGTCAGGTGCGCGCCGTCGAGTCTGCGCAGCGTCCCGCCGACGCCGCTGACCAGTCGGCCCAGCGCGTCGACGGCCACGGTCAGCTCGGCGGTCGACGCCGCGGCCAGGCGTACGGCCATCTCGGTAGGCGCCGTCCCGGTGCCGGCGGCCGGCGGTGGCCCCACGCAGAGCGACACAGTCGTCGCGGTCGCCGGCAGCGCGAGCAGCCGGGGCACCAGCCGCCGCGCGGCCGGGGCGCCGGTCTGCGGCCAGTCGACCAGCCGGAACGTGGCCTGGACGAGAGCGCCCGAGCGGAGCAGCGGCCACGACTCCCGCACCGGCTGGCCGTCGTGGTGGGCCAGTTCGCCCAGCACGCGCAGCGCCGCCGGTACGCCGAGCGGCCGGGCGGTAAGCGGCCCGAGTCGGCGGACGATCCGGCGTACCGTGCCGGCGAGCGCCCGACGCAGGGCCTCCTGCGTCCACCCGTCCGCCCGCAGCACCCGGACCGCCAGCACCGCCCGCTCCCGCCCGGCGAGCCGTCCGTCGGTGAGCTGCCGGTACGACGTGCCGACGGTGCCACCCGCCGTCGGGACGGGTGCCGGCGTCCCGCTGAGGAGCAGCTGGATCCGCAGCGGCGGGACGTCCGGACCGGGCGTCGGCAGCAGCGCGGCCGGCGCGGGGATCGCTCGGGACGCGTCGCCCAGCAGGTCGCCGGGATCGCCGAGCTCCAGAAGCGCCACCATGCCGCCGGTGTCCTCCAGCACCGCCGCCGGCCCGCCGGACAGCTCCGTCGAGTGGACCACGGCACCGGGTGCGACCAGGGCGAGCAACTCGGCCGGGCCGGGCTGCTGGCCCAGCACACGGCGCCGGGTCACATGCCCGGCGGCGGTGCCCAGCCACTCGAAGAGCCACCGGCCGCGGACCCGGACGCCGGCGACCGCCACGAGGAGCGCCGCCACCAGCAGCGCGGCGACGGTGACCGGCGTGCCCCGGCCCAGCGCGGCGAGGACGACCGCGACGGCGACCTGCCCGGTGACCAGTTGACCCGCGCGGATCCCCGCGCCGCGTCGGCTGAACGCGGCCCACCGGCCGCGAGATCGTCGATCGAGTACGCGATCCCTGGCTGCCCCCGACCCGGGGACGCCGAGGGCGGCCGGCGCGGTACTGATGGCTACGGTCGCGGTTGCTCCGGTGTCGACACCCGGCGCGGTGCCGACAGACGTGGTTGTTCCGACGGCGGTGGGGGCCGACCCGGCTGTCGGGGCGCTGGCGGCCGGGACCGGGCCCCAACCGGGCCGGCTCGCCGGCTGCGAGCCTCCGGTGGTGATCGGCGACACCGCGCCTCCTCGACCAGTTGGGACGTGCCGGGCGGCCGACCGCCCCGGGATTGCCCGTCACGCGCCGCGACGTGGCTGCCGCACATCGTAAGCGACCGATGGCTGCCGTGGTTGTCCACAGGGGAGGTGCGTGGGGTAGCAGAACGGCTACCGGGCCGCTACCGTCAGCCACGAAGTTCATCGCTGACCCGCGTCCACCCATGCTCGTCGACCGGGCCACGCGATCGGTGCGCTCCCACGGTGGGCGCACAGCCGGCCAGGCACGACCGAGGAGACGAGGTGATGTTCGGGTGTCCCAGACCCAGGCAGAAGCGGCGGTGATGCGACAGACCGCCGCGAAGTTCGAGCAGGTGGACCAGTCGTTGCAGTCCATGCTGACCGGCCTGCTGGCCGAGCTGGAGGTGTTGCAGCAGGCCTGGCGCGGTGCCGGTGGGCGGTCGTTCGAGCAGGTCAAGCGGCAGTGGTCAGAGGATCAGGCCGCGTTGCACCGGGCCCTGCGGGAGACCGCCGGGGCCATCCGCACCGCCGGCCGACAGTACGACGTCTCGGACGACGAGGCGGCCAGCCGGGTGGCCGGCACCAACCGCGGCGGCATCCAGCTGCCGCTCTGACCTGCCGGAAGGGGAGTTCCGATGGACCACGGTGTGCTGGTCGTCAACTTCGCCGCGCTGCAACAGGCCGGCGCGGACATTCAACGGGCGCTGAACACGCTCGACTCGCAGCTCGGCCAGCTCGAACGCGACGCCGCGCCGCTGGTGTCGGCCTGGGCGGGTGACGCCCGACAGGCGTACGAGCAGCGCCAGGCGCGGTGGCGGTCCGCCTCGCAGGACCTGCAGGCGATGCTGCGCGCCATCAAGGTGGCGGTGGACGATTCCGCGGCCGACTATCTGGACACGGAGAAGAAGAACACCGGGCTGTTCCAGTGACGCCGGTGGGCCGGGAGCGCTGACCGTGCCCGCGTCGGCGCCCCGGCCACCCTCCGACGAGGGGCGCCCGCGTGCTGGCCGATCGAGGCGACATCCCGCACGCGGGGCACCGGGGTCGAAGCCCGCCGAGGCGGACCAGAACCGGGCCGGGTCAGGTTGGCTCGGCAGGTCGCCAGCGCCGGCGCGCGCCGCGGGGCAGCACGAGGGCGAGCAACACCACGGCGACCGCCGTCAGGCCGATCGCCGCGCCGGCCACCAGAGCCCGGTCCCGGGCGGTCGCGCGGCGGGCCTGGCGGGCGAGCACCGCCGGGTCGGGCCGGTCGTCGGCGAGTGCGGCAACCGGCCGAGGAGCGGTCGTACGGCCGCCGCCGGTCTCGGTGACCGCGCGGTAGGGGTTCAGCACGCCGGCGCCGTACCCGCCGCCGTGTCCCGGGCCGGGCGCCGGATCGACCGTGGCGACGATCCGCCGCACCACCTCGGCGGCGGTCAACTCGGGACGGTACGCGCGCAGCAGCGCCGCCGTGGCGGCCACGAACGGCACCGCGTAACTGGTGCCCTCGACCTGCTGGTGGCCCTGCGCGGGCGCGGCGACCAGCACCGCGCTACCCGGGGCGACCAGATCGACGTACGAGCCGGTCTGGGAGAAGGTCGCCCGTGCCCCGTCCGCCCCGATCGCGCCCACCCCGAGCACCCCGTCGTACGCGGCAGGGAACGGGCGCGGGTCGCCGCTGTCGTGCAGGTTGCCCACTGCGGCCACCAGCACCACGTCCCGCTCGACGGCGTACCGCACGGCGGAGCGGACCTCCGGGTCGTCGGCGTACAGCACGACGGAGAGGTTCACCACGTCGGCGTCGTGGTCGACGGCCCAGCGGATGGCGCGGGCGAACTCGTCGGCGCTGACCGTGCGCCCCGACTCCCGGCCCTGCACCACCTGCTGCTCACTCACCCGTACCGGCAGGATCCGGGCGGCCGGGGCCAGGCCGTGGAAGGCGACACCGGGCCGGGGCGCCGCCGCGATGATGCTCGCCACGCCGGTGCCGTGCCCGGCGCAGTCCCGGCTGCCGTCCCCACCCGGGTCGAGCAGGTCGGTGCCGGCCAGCACCCGTCCGGTCAACTGGGGGTGCGCCCGGTCGACTCCGGAGTCGACGACCGCGACCGTCACCCCGGCGCCGGTGGTCAGCGGCGCGAGCCGCGCGGGGTCGTACCGCTGCTGGGGCCAGGGTGTGGCCTCGACCGGCCGGACGGGCGCCAGTGGGGTCGCGCAGGCCGGGGCCAACCGGAGCCCGGCGCTGGCGGCGACGGCCGGACCGGTCGCGGCGGTCAGCAGAGCAGCGGCCAGACCTGCCAGGACGGGGTGCGCGATCGACCGGGACATCGACAGCCTCCGTATCGTGTCGGCTCCGGAACGGGATGTTATCGCCTCGACGCCGCCCCGGCGGACCGCCGCCGGCCAGCCATTGTGATCTTGATACCACCTTGTAGGTTGTACGCGATACCTGTGGCCTGTTCTCGGAAGGAGAGGTGGCCGTGACCGAATGGGAGCCGGCCACGGAGGCCGAGGTGGCGATGTGGGACGCGCTGCGCGCCAACGACCAGGAGCTCTACTTCCGCCTCCTGTCCCGCACCGATCTGCTGTTGCCGGTCTCCACGCCGGCGCCGTCCGGTCAGGCGTCCGCCGGCTGGGGCACCTGGACCACCGGTGGCCGGACCCACGTGCTGGCCTTCACCTCCGCCGCGGCGCTGCGGGCCTGCCTCGGTGAGCACGGCGGCACCAACCGGCGCGTGCCGTTCACCGACCTCGCCCTCGGTTGGCCCAACCACGAGTGGTGGCTCGCGGTCAACCCCGGGTTGCCGGTCGAGGGCTACCTGCCCGCCTGGTTCGTGTCCCAGCTCTCCCGTGGTGACGTCCGGCTGCCGGGCCGCGCCATGGGCGCCCGCGCGCGGCTGGAGCGGGCCGAGACGCTGGCCCGGTCGAGAGCCGGTACGACCGGCCGGGACGCCTCGCCCTCCACCGGGTTCGTGCCGCCCGCGTCGGACCCGACGCCGTCCGGACGACCCGCGCCGAGGAACGCGGTGCCGCCGGTGGGCACACCCCCGGCGTCGGGCACCCCGACCCGGGCGCCCGGTCCGGGTGAGCTGTCGCGCCGGTCCGGCTCGGAGGACCTGCCCGCCGCCGGTCAGCGGCAGCCGACCGTCCCGCCCCGACCGGCCCGCCCCGGCGTCGGCCCCGTGCCGGGCGTTGGCCGTACCGGCGCATCCCGGTACGTGCCGCTGGCCTCCACCGACCGCGCCCCGGCCGACCAGCCGGGTCCGCGCGCCGGCCGACCGTCCGCGAGCCCTCCGGCCACCGACGGCGACGGCCCGGCCGCCGGTGACGGCAACAGCCAGGGTGGTCGGCGTTCCTTCTTCGAGCCGACGTCCGGTCGAGCGTCCGGCCCTGTCTCCGGCGATGGTCGGTCGGGCGACCGCGCGGTGCCGCCGTCCCGGTTCGGGCGGGGCAGCCAGCCCTTCCCGCGCCGCCGTCCCGCAGACACGCCGGGCGGCGACAACGCGGCCCCGGCCTTCCCGATGCCGACACCGGACGCCACCCGACCGCTGCGGCCACCGGCCGGCGACCTGGGCGCGTCCCGGGTGGTACGAGCGCCCGCGACCGACGACGAGACCACCCAGCCTCTGCCACCGCGACGGCCCAACCCGTTGGCCGAGGAACCCACCCGTGCGTTCCGGGTGCCCGGTCCAGCCGCGGGTGAGCCGTCACCGACCCGCGTCGGAGGGCCCGTTCCCACGGCGGACGAGACCCAGGCGATCCCGCGTGGCCGATCCGGGGACCGGCAGCGCTTCGAGCCGGTGGAGGAACTGCCGCCGTCGGTCGCGGAGCCGGTCTCCGGCCCACCCGCCCCGCGTCGCGGCTTCACGCCGATCGTCATCGAGGGCACCATCATCGAGTCCCGGGATCTCCTCGACCCGACCGAGGGCGCTCCTGCGTTCGACGCGGCCCGGCGACCCGGCCCGACCACCGCCGCCCCGCCGACGTTCGGCCCGGCCGCGTCCGGCCCGTCTGTGCCCGACCCCGCCGTTCCCGGCGCCTCGATGCCCGGCCCCTTCGTTCCCGGGCCCTCCGCCGCGGCCCCGGATCCGTTCGGCGTTCCCTCGTCGTTCGAGCCCGCGTCGTCCGGCCCGGTCTCGTTCGAACCCGCCGACACCGGCACGGGCCGGCCCGATTCCACCGGGACCGCCGAAGGCCTGTTCGGCACGGACCGCACCGGCGCGGGCCCGCTCGATTCTGCCGGCTCCGACCTGAGCAGCGCAGACCTGAGCGGCGGCGGCCTGGGCGGTGGCGGCCTGGGCGGCGCTGGCGGCTCGGCTGGCGTGGCCGCCGGTTGGTCCTCGCCCCGGTCCCCGGTGGGCTACGAGCCGGAGGCGGTACGCCCCGACACCGACGACGAACGCCCGGTCGTGGACGACCAGCGTGCGATTGTCGACGAGCCGGCGTCGGTGCAATTCGAGCCGGCCAACACGGTCGAGGAGGACCTGCTCGGCGCGGCGGGTGCCGGCAGTACGGACACGTTCCTGTCCACCCTGCTGTTGGCCCGGGTCCTGCTCCCGGCGGCGGCGGACTCGGTGCGCGGCAGCCGTCCCGGCGACCCGGGCTTCGTCTGGCGTACCGCGCAGCTCGACGGCGAGACGTACGTGGTGGTCTACACGTCCCCGGAGCGCCTCGCCGACCACGTCGAGGGTGACGTCGACACGGTCCGGGTGAAGTTCGCCCAACTGATCCGGCGCTGGCCCGACGAGGACTGGTCGTTCGCCGTCAACCCGGGCACGCCGGTCGGCGCGAAGCTGCCCGGCGAGCAGATCGTCGCCCTCGCCAACTGGGCCGCCGAGGTCGGGCTCGGTGACGACCTGGAGGTCGACGCCGAGGAGGCGCCGGCCGTGGCGGAGCCCGCCGCCCGTCCCCGGTACGCTCCCGCGGCGGTCGACCCGGCCCGCCCGACCGTGATGCAGAAGGCGATCGCGCCCAGTCAGCTCGCGTACTACCTGGAGCGGGGGTACGACCGGGTCTCCGGCTTTGTGCACCGGGCCGGCGAGTTGGCCCACCTGACCACGCCGGCCGAGCTGCATGACGCGCTGGGCCTGAGCTACCCGGGGTCACCGTTCGTACGGGACGCCGAGGAGATCTACGTGCTGCGCTGGCCGGCGCACCGGCCCAGCCTCTACCGGATCCCGTACGGCGGCCAGAACGAGCCGGCGATGCGGGCCATGGAGGGCTGGGTCATCGAGCGCCCGCCGTTCCGGGGCAACGGCTTCGCCCCGGGTGAGAGCAGCGACGTGGTGGCGGAGTTCAAGGTGGACAGCGCCCGCCTTCCGCACGGCGCGCAGCTCTGGCGCATCGGCGGGGACGGCACCGAGCGGGTGATCGCAGTGCTCGACACGGACGCGGTGGTCTGGCGACGGGTTCCGGAGGCGTGATGCGAGACGGCTACGTGGCCCGCTGGCGGGGCCGGGAGTACCAGGCGAGCCCGGACGGCGACGACATCCGGCTCTACCAGCCGGAGCCGGGTGAGGGCTTCGAGGAGGTCCGTCCGGGCCGGTACGTGCGGGTGCTGCCGGCGAGCGAGGTCGAGGATCTGGCGTACGTGCGGACCACCTGCACGTGGCAGGGGCAGCCGTTCATCGTGCTCGGGAAACACGACGCCTGGCTGCGGGTGGAGTACACCGGCGGTCGCTGGCCGGTGGCCGAGGCGATGCGGCTGGAGGTCTTCGACTTCGGCGTCTACCAGGGCTGGGCGCCGGCCGCCGAGGTCACCGACCTGCGCGAGCAGCGGGTCTGACCGATCAGGACTTGGCCCACCGCAGGATCTCGCCGAGCACCAGCTCGGGAGCTTCCAGGTGGGGGAAGTGCCCCACCCCGTCGAGCAGGCGCCACTCGTACGGCGCCACGACGTACCGGCCGGACCCCAGGGCGGTTCGTGGCAGGGCGGCGACGTCCCGTGCGCCGTGCAGTTGAAGGGTCGGGGTGACCAGCGGCTTCTGCATGAGGCGGACGAACCGGTAGCCGTGCAGCCGCAGCACCGAACGGAAGGCCCAGCGGTAGCCTTCCAGCGCGCAGAAGGCGGCCTGCGGGATGCGCATCGCCTCCCGGCACCGCTCGGCGTACGCCTCGAAGTCGCCGCTGGCGGCCCAGCGCGGCCCGGCCCAGCGGCGCAGGATCTCCCCGACGGCCGCCCCGCCGTCCTTGGTGAGCACGTGCTCGTAGCGGGGGAGCTGGAACTTCAACGCCGGGGTGGAGGCGGCGAACTGCCCGCGTGGGTCGGCGAAGATGGCGGCGCGCAACCGCAGCGGGTGGGGTGCACCCAGGACCACCAACCGCCGGACCAGCGACGGGTGGAACGACGCCACCGTCCAGGCCACCATGCCGCCGACGCCGCTGCCGACAAGCGTCGCCGACCGTTCACCGAGGGCACGGATCAGGCCGGCGATGTCGGCGGCGAGGGTGTAGCCGTCGTATCCCCGGGGTGGTTTGTCGCTGGCGCCGTAACCGCGCAGGTCCACGGCGACCGCGCGGAAGCCGGCGTCGGCGACCGCCGGGAGTATCTGGTGCCAGGCCCACCAGTGCTCGGGGAAGCCGTGCAGGAAGAGCACCATCGGCCCGGTGCCGGCCTCGACCACGTGGAACCGGGTGCCGTTGGCACCGACGAAACGGTGCGTCCACGGCCCCTCGGTGAGGACGCAGGACTCGTCGACGGCTCCGCCGCGCTGGTCGGTCATGGTTGACAGCCTAGGACCCCGCCGGCAGGCAGCCGTTCTGCCTGCCCGGGAGCGTCGGGCGACGGTCAGCCGACGGGGCTGATGTCGACGATGCTGGCCGGGGTGCCCGGGCCGCAGTCGGCGGCCGGGTCGGCCGGGCCGATGGTCACCCGGACGGTCGTGCCGACGGTGAAGGTGCCCTTGCCAGCGCCGTGCAGCGCATACTGCCGGCCGTCGTCGGTGACCAGGCCATAGCAGGGGCCGTTGCCGCCCCGGTTGATCCGTCCGGCCAGCACGTTGGCCTTGCGGGCGTCGGTCGGCGTGCGCGGTGGGCCGGTCGGCGGGCGCAGGGTGGGCAGTGGGACGCGCGAACGCGGCGGGCGACCGGAGGGGGACGACGGCGTCGGATCGGTGGGCCCGGTCGGCGCGGCGGCGGACGAGGGGGCGCCGGTCGAGGGGGCGTCGGACGGGGTCTGCTCGGAGGACACGCCGGCTCCTTCGTTCCGCGTCCCGGCGCAGCCGGTGAGCGCCAGCAGGACAGTCAGACCGGCGCCGGTCAGGGTGGTGCGGGTTCGCGGGTGCACGGGTGATCGGACGCGCGGGGCGCGACCGGGGTTCCCGGAACGGGCGATGCCCGGGCAGGTGACCTGCCCGGGCATCGCCGTGGTGCGGGTGTCGCCTGATCCGAGGATCAGAAGAAGCGGACGTTGGTGTAGATGCCGTCCTGCGACAGAACCTTGATCTTCCGGCCGGTCGCCGGGAGCTTGACGCCGTGGTTCGGCAGCTCCGGGTACCAGTACTGCTGGGTGTCGTCGAACAGAGGCTGCGCGGCCTGGCCCCGGACGTACTGGGGCTGGCTGTCGATGTGCAGCGTGAACGAGTCGGCCTTCTTCAGGCTGAACGGCGCGTCGTAGACCTGGACGCGGGCCCGCCAGGGGGCACCGGTCAGGTTGTAGAGCGGCCGCGGGTGCGCGTCGATGATCATGTTCCGACCCTCACCCGGGTGAGCGAACGTGTCGTTGTCCGCCCAGCGCAGGTTCCAGTAGGAGATCAGCAGACCCTCCTGGTACGCGTAGTGGTCCACGTAGTCCGGGCGGGTGTTCGCGTAGCCGAAGTAGTACGGGCCGGTCTTGAGGTACTTGTCGTACGAGGTGTACGACCGGGTACCGGCGATGTAGTAGTTCGCGAACTTCTTGGTGTAGGTGGCCGCGGCGATCTCGAACTTCCCCGCGAACGTCCAGCCGTTGGCACCGTTCTCGGCGCCGTCGGTGAACACGGTCTGACCGTCAGCGGTCACGGTGATCGCGTCACCGTAGAAGCCGCCCTTTGACAGCCCGCCGTCGGTCTGGTAGCGCAGCCGGAACTGCACGACCTTGCCCGCTACGGAGTTCATCGGGATGTTGACGTCAACCCACTTGCCGTTGCTGGAGCCGTCCAGGGCGAAGCGCCCGGGGGAGATCTCCTTCAGCGGGTTGCCGTTGACGGTGCCGGGCAGGGTCGCCCAGGTCTTGCCACCGTCGACCGAGGCCTCGAAGAACAGGTAGTCGAACCCGCTCTCGATGTTGTAGCGGCCCTTCATGGCCAGGGCGGCCGTCGACTTCCCGGTGAGGTCCAGCGTCCGGGTCATCGTGCTGTTCAGGTCGTCCTCGTTGCCCGTGAAGAACTGCTTGCTGCCCTCGAACGGTGCGCCGTTCGAGAAGGTGTACTCACGCGGCGGCAGGTTGACCACCGCGGCCTGCGCCTCCGGCGAGTTGTACTCCTGCGGGCCGAGCTTTACGGTGCGCTTCTCGTTCGGCCCGAGCGTGTCGTGGTCGAGCCAGCCGAGCTGGAGCTTGTTCCACGCGCCGAGGTCGCCACCGCGCTCGCCGATGCCGCCGTCGTTCTTGGCGCCGAGCCGGCTCTGGGCCATCAGGGTCCAGTGCTCGTTGTTGTTGTCGCCACCACTGACCACGTTGTAGTCGTCCGGCAGACCGAGGTCGTGGCCGTACTCGTGGTAGAAGACGCTCCGGCCACCGTTCTCCGGCTGGATGGTGTAGTCGCCGATCCAGACGCCGGTGTTGCCGATCTGGGTGCCGCCGGCCGGGAAGTTCGCCGGGCCGGTGTTGCCCTGGTCCGAGGCGTACGCGTACCAGCGGTGGCTCCAGATGGCGTCCTCACCCTGGATCGGGTCACCGTCGGCCTGGTCGCCGCCGGAGTGGACGATCTGGAAGTGGTCGATGTAGCCGTCCGACTCGTTGAAGTTGCCGTCACCGTCGAAGTCGTACCGGTCGTACTGGTCCATCGACTTGACATCGGCGGCGATCTGCGCGTCGGTGCGACCGGCGGCCTTCTGGTCGATGACCCACTGGTTGGCGGCGTCGCGGACCAGGTCCCAGGTGTTGCTGCAGACGTTGCTGTCGCAGACGTTCGGGTCACCGGTCGGGTCGTCGTCGGCCTTCGGGTCGTCGGAACGACCGTAGCGGGCCTCGTTGTACTTGACCTTGACCCAGTCGGTGACCTCGCCCTCGACGCTGTAGCGACCCGAGGACTGGGCCTCGTAGTACTGCTTCAGCGACTCGTCACCGGGGTTGGTGCCGAAGTAGAGCTGCCGGTAGTGGTCGGCGTTGTAGTCCGGCTGCCAGACGGTGGAGTTGTCCACCGCCCGGTTGGGCGCCGGGATCTCGTTGTGCAGCGGACCGGTGAACTTGGTCGGCCCCGCGGTGTTGGGGTCGATGTTCTTGTCCGGGAAGTCCGGGTGCCGCTCGTTGCCGAACTCGGCGAGGATCACGAAGATCTTGTCGGTCCGCTGACGGGAGAGCTCGACGTACTGGTCTTCCGTCTGGGCCGTGCCCGCCCCGGTGGTGCGGGCGGCGGCCCCGTCGGCCTGGGTCTTACCGACCTTGACGACGGTGCTGCCGTTGATCTTCTCTGCCTTGGCCTTGCCGGACAGGACCTCGCTGAGGCCCTCCTGGCGCAGCGCTCGCCGCTTGTCCTCCAGCGGGTTCGGCAGGTCGTGGTCGGCAAGGGCGGGCTCGGCGACCGACGGAGCGGCCGTCGGCAACTTCGGCTGCGGCGCGGCACTGGCGGACGGTCCGAACGCCAGCCCCGTCGCCGTCAGTGAGAGCCCGAGCAGACCCACTGCGACTTTGCGCACGTGGTACCTCCGGTGTGAGGGAACCGGCCCAACGGGGGTACGGGCCGGTGATAGATCGATCCCACTAGTGGGACCAATGGTGAACATAGACACTGCCGGGACGGGTGGGAAGATGTGCGCGTCGATTTGTTGCAAGATTTTGTTGGGAACGCTTTTCACCGTCACACCCCTGCGGTTCATCAGCACGCGAATCAGGGTGGACTGGTCGGCAACGTCCGCAGCGATGCATTTCGATCAATAAGATCAGCCGTTACGACAGTGGGGCCGGCAGCGTTCCCGCCACCGGCCCCACCATCAGTTGTTGCTGCGCGAAACCGTTACTTCTTCGCCGGGGTGACGAAGATGGTCGCGGACGAGTTGTCCCGCGCGGTCTTACGGATGGTCAACGAGACGCCGTTCTGCACGCCCGCGTCGCCCGGGTTACCGGTGCCGAGCACGATCACGCCGCCGCCCAGCGTCACGCCGTAGAACTCCGGCGCCGGGCTGCCGTCCGGGTTGGTCACCCGGGTGGTGTACGGCGCTCCACCGCGCGACGGCACCACCACGGAGGCGTCGTTGTCCCGCGCGTACGGAGCCCCGTTGCGCATCTCGATGCCCGGGTACCAGCCCTTGGCGTCGGTGAAGCTCTTCACCGGCGGCTGGGCCTTGAACTTCGTGCAGTACGCGCTGTACGGCTCGCCCGCCGCCTCCAGGCACTCCGTGAAGGGGTACGTCTTCTGGAGCGTGAAGGCCGCGTTGGACGACTGCGGCCGGCTGGGCAGGTTGTCCGTCACCGACGGGTCCTTCTCGGCCGCCGTACCGGTGCGCCGGTACGGGTCGAAGTGCGAGTCCACGATGAGCAGCCCGCCCTTCGCGCCGTAGCTGGGCAGCGCGGTCATCTGCCCGGTGACGTGGTTGACGTCGCCGAGCGCGCTGTCCCGGTACCACACCAGCATGCCCGGCGCGTTGTAGGAGATCCGGTCGACCTTCCACGCCTCGTGGGAGTAGATGGTGTCGTAGGCGTACTTCAGGCCCTTGTCGAAGCCGTCGAAGTTGCGCCACTCGGCCAGGTAGTACTGCGCGTGCACCTCCGTGCCGCCGGAGACCTTCCAGCCCGCGCCGGTGGTGTCCACGAACGTGCCGCCGGTGGCCGTCCAGCCGTTGGCGCCGCCCTCGACGTCGTCGCTCCAGGTGGTGGCGCCGCCGCCGGTGACCGAGAAGTCGTCGACGAACCAGTTGCGCTCCTCGAACGCCTCATCGGTGGCGAGACGTAGTCGCACCTGGACGGTCTTGCCCGCGTACGCCGACAGGTCGACGTAGTCGTGCCGCCAGCCGTCGGTGCTGCCGGTCAGGCCGTACTTCTTGCCGCCGAAGTCGTTCATCCGGCCGTTCGGGTCGCCGTAGTTGTCCGGCGTGGTGACCACCGTGCCACCCTCGGCGTACACCTTCTGCTCGGACCAGGTCGTACCGCCGTCGGTCGACAGCTCGACGAAGCCGAAGTCCCAGTCCTCCTCGATGATGTAGTTGTTCCACATCCAGAACTTGGCGTCCGCGGCGTTGGGCACGTCGACCGAGCGGCTCAGCTTGACGTCGGCCCAGCTCTGGTCGTTGTTGCTGTGCCACATCTTCGTGCCGCTGTGCGGCGTGGCCAGGACCGTCACCTTGTCCGGCAGGTCGACCTTGATGCCGTCCTCGGAGTCGATCGGCGTACGCGAGGTCTGCCCGAGCTTCACCTCACGCGGGTTGGAGCCGGGGCGGATGGTCAGCGGGTCGGCCCAGCCGAGCACCCACTTGTCCCAGATGCCCATGTGCGTGGGCAGCGCCTGGAAGATCTCACCCGAGTGCGAACCCGAGGCCATCAGATCCCAGAAGTCCACGTCGGAGTCGGCGTTGCCGGAGGTGTCGTAGAGGTCCGGCAGACCGAGGTCGTGGCCGAACTCGTGGGCGAAGACACCCACGCCGGCGTCCTCCGGCTGCACGATGTAGTTCGACACCTTCAGGCTGGTGCCCGGGATGGTGTAGCCACCCGGGACCGAGGAGGAGTGCGCCCAGACGGCGTACACGCCCTGGTCGCCGCCGCCGCGCGACTTGCCCTGGCCGGCGTGCACCAGCACGAGGTGGTCGATCACGCCGTCGGGCTCGAAGAGGTTGCCGTCACCGTCGCGGTCGGCCTGGTCTTCCTTGTCGTACTCGGCCCACGGGAAGCTGGGGTCCTTGGCGGCGAGCGCGTCGATCGCGTCGGTCGCCAGCCTGCCCGCGCCAGCCGGGTTGTCCGGGTGGCCGTTCATCGACTGCTCCCGGCCGGGGACCCAGTTGCCGTTCTCGTCCTGGGTGCAGCGGTTGGCCGCGTACCAGCCCTCGGAGTGCGGCACGGTGATCCACGGGCTGGCCTGCCCGGCGACCGTGTACGCGTTCTTGGACATCTCCAGGTACATGTTGTGCATCGTGCGACCGGTGAGGTCGATGCCCTTCTTGCCGTCCGGGCCCTTCAGGTCCTTGCGGACCCGCTCGGTGATGCCGTTCTTGCTGTACAGCATCTTGTCGTAGTGCGACGGCGAGAAGTCCGGCACCCACATCGAGTTGTTGTCCTCGTGCGGCAGCGTCGCCGGGTTCGGGATGGTGTTGTGCTTCGGCCCGTTCTGCACGGTGCCGGGGACACAGGTCCGATCCTCGAACACCGTCTTCGGGACCATCACGTTCGTGAAGTCGTCGTTCGCCTTGTCGTTGAACTCGACAAGCAGCGTCAGCAGCTTCGCCGTCTGCGTGGTCGGCGACTGCTTGATCTGCCGCGGGCTCTTACCCGTCTTGATCGACTTGGCTTCGATCTGCGCGAGCTGGCGCGCGGTCACCGGGTTGCCCCGTGCGTGCTTCTGGTCGAACGCACGCGCGGCGTCGACGGCCGGGGTGTAGACGCCACCCTTGCCCTTGACCTCACGGCCGGTGGTGTCCGTCTGCACCTCGGGCTCGGCGTAGTTGATGTAGTACTCGTCAGCCCCGATCACCGCCCGGGGGGTGGTGGACGGCTGCGCCGCCGCACTTCCACTCACGGTCAGTGAGGTGGCCGCGAGGGCGATGACGGGCAGCGCGACGAGTAGTCGTCGACGCGACCCCGGATGGGAGTTTCTGTTCATGCCGCTCCGTTTCTCGGGCATGGGCGGAGGAAGCCGGCCGACTCCGGACGCGCAGGGACGCATCGAGGCCCGCCGACCTCCGTGAAACTAAATGAGAAACACGCCGAACGGCGGGAACGTGATGGAGGCGTTATTCGTCCAACCACCGCAGCCGGCGGCGCGCGGTGGTCGTACCTCCACAAAAGATGACGGTGGGTGACGGTCCGTGCGGACCGTCACCCACCGATGGGGTACGCCTGTCGTCAGTCCTCGTCGGACTTCGCGCCGCTCATCCCGGAGGAGATCAGCTCCATCACCGAGGAGTCCTGCAGCGTGGTCACGTCGCCGAGCGACCGGTTCTCGGCCACGTCCCGCAGCAACCGACGCATGATCTTGCCCGAACGGGTCTTCGGCAGCTCCGGCACCAGCATGATCTGCCGCGGCTTGGCGATCGGGCCGAGCGTCTTTGCCACGTGGTTGCGCAGGTCCGCGATGAGCTGCTCACCCGCCTCGCCGACGATGTCCGTGCTGCCCCGCGGGATGGCGAACGCCACGATCGCCTGGCCGGTGGTCGGGTCGGTCGCGCCCACCACCGCCGCCTCGGCCACCGACGGGTGCGACACCAGCGCCGACTCGACCTCGGTCGTCGAGATGTTGTGCCCGGACACCAGCATCACGTCGTCGACCCGACCGAGCAGCCAGATGTGCCCGTCGTCGTCCTTCTTCGCCCCGTCGCCGGCGAAGTACATGCCCTCGAACCGCGACCAGTACGTCTCGATGAACCGGTTGTCGTCACCCCAGATGGTGCGCAGCATCGACGGCCACGGCTCGCGCAGCACCAGGTAGCCGCCCCCGCCGTTCGGCACCGACTGGCCCTGGTCGTCCACCACGTCGGCGACGATGCCCGGCAACGGAGTCATCGCCGAACCCGGCTTCGCCGCCGTCACCCCCGGCAGCGGGGAGATCATGATGGCGCCCGTCTCGGTCTGCCACCAGGTGTCCACGATGGGCAGCTCACCCCCGCCGACGTGCTGCCTGTACCACATCCACGCCTCGGGGTTGATCGGCTCGCCGACGCTGCCCAGGAGCCGCAGCGACGACAGGTCGAAGCCGGCGGGGATGTCCTCGCCCCACTTCATCATCGTCCGGATCAGGGTGGGCGCGGTGTAGAGGATGCTGACCTTGTACCGGTCGACGATCTCCCAGAACCGGCCCTTGTGCGGGGTGTCCGGGGTGCCCTCGTACATGACCTGCGTGGCGCCGTTGGAGAGCGGGCCGTACACGATGTAGGAGTGCCCGGTGACCCAGCCGATGTCGGCGGTGCACCAGTAGACGTCCGTCTCCGGCTTCAGGTCGAAGACCGCGTGCGTGGTGTACGACGCCTGCGTCAGGTAGCCGCCGGTGGTGTGCAGGATGCCCTTCGGTCGGGCCGTGGTGCCGCTCGTGTAGAGAATAAACAGCGGGTGCTCGGCATCGAACGGCTGCGCCGTGTGCTCGGCCGACGCCGTCTGGACCTTCTCGTGCCACCAGTGGTCCTTCTCCGACCAGGCCACGTCCTCACCGGTGCGGCGGACCACCAGCACGTGCTCCACCGACGGGCAGCTCGCCACCGCCTCGTCCACGGTCGGCTTCAACGCCGACGGCTTGCCCCGCCGGTAACCACCGTCCGCGGTGATCACCACCTTGGCGCTGGCGTCCTGGATGCGGTTGCTCAACGAGTCGGCGGAGAACCCGCCGAAGACCACGCTGTGCGCCGCGCCGATCCGGGCGCAGGCCAGCATCGCGACCGCCGCCTCCGGGATCATCGGCAGGTAGATCGCCACCCGGTCGCCCGCCGTGACCCCCAGGTCGGTGAGCGCGTTCGCCGCCCGGCAGGTCAGCTCGTGCAGGTCGGCGTACGTGAGAGTGCGGGTGTCGCCCGGCTCGCCCTCCCAGTGGATCGCCACCTTGTCACCCCGGCCCGCCTCCACGTGCCGGTCCAGACAGTTGTACGCCACATTGAGCTGCCCACCGACGAACCACTTCGCGAACGGCGGGTTCGACCAGTCGAGCACCTCGTCCCACTTCTTCGACCAGGCCAGCCGGTCGGCCTGCTTCGCCCAGAAGGCGAGCCGGTCGGCCTGCGCCTCGGCGTACGCGTCGACGGTGACGTTGGCGTGCGCGGCGAGTTCGGCCGGCGGGGGGAACTGGCGCGTCTCGTTCAGCAGATTGGCCAATGCCTCGCTCATGCCGTGACTCCTCGTCCTCGGGGTGACCTGCGTCTCGCTGGGCACGAGGGTAGTCGCGGGGTCCCCGGCCGGCGACCGCTGCCCACCCCGTCGCGCCGAGCGGCCCCCGTCGCGCGCCCGACGGCCGGCCCTGCCCGTCCCGCCGCGCCCGACCCCCGCCCGGGCGGGCCGGCGGGCCTTGCCCGTCCGCGCTGTGCCCGGCCCGTCCGGCGTTGATCGACACGGGTTCGGCGATATCGGGGTGTCCGGACCGGTGGGACACCCCGATATCGCCGATCTCGTGTTGACCATCCCCCCGGCGGGCCGGGGCGGGGCCGGCCGGGTGGCCCGGGTCGCGTTGCGGGTGGGTGCGGCCCGCCGGGCCGGGTCGGGTCGCTAGCGTGGCGAGATGACCACCGACCCGCTCGCCCCGCTGCTCGCGCTCGCCGACGTCGCCGCTGCCGTCGACCGGGCCCGTGAGCGCTTCGACCAGGCGCTCGGGCACCGCGCGCTGCGCCGCAACGGTGGCCAGGTCGCGGCCGAGGTCAGCCTTCGGTCGGCGGTGGCCAGCGCCGCGCTCGAAGGCGCCGTCCACGAGCGTGAGGAGGTCCGGGCCGGCACCGTCACCGACCCGGTGCTCCAGGGGGCGCTGCGGGTCGCCGGGGCGCTGCCCGGCCTGAGCGAACTCTGGCCGAAGGCACCCCGGCAGGCACTCGCCCGGCTGCACGTCCTCGCCGCCCGCGACATCGTGGGGGAGGCCGAGCTGGGCCGACCGGTGCCCGACCCGGTGGTCGCCGCCCGCCTCGACGGGCTCGCCGCTCTGGTGGCCGGCGGCACGAAGGTCTCCCCGCTGGTGCTCGCCGCCGTCGTACACGGAGAGTTGTTGAACCTGCGTCCGTTCGCCGGGCCGTCCGGCGTCGTGGCGCGCGGTGCCGCCCGACTGGTGCTGCTCGCCAGCGGCCTCGACCCGCGCGGCCTGCTCGGCGTCGACGTCGGTCACCGGGAGCGGGAGCCCGAGTACGTCGGCTCGGCCGGCGCGTTCGCCACCGGCACCCCGGACGGGCTGCGCTCCTGGCTACGGCACTACATGGCGGCCGTCGAGGTCGGTGCCGACCAGCTCACCACCATCGGCGACGAGATCCTCGCCGCCGCTTGAGCACCGCCCGCCCTCAGGGCGTCGATCATGGAGTTGTGGTGCCTTGCAAGAGTCGCGAAAGCGTCGAAGGCGCCCACCACAAGTCCATGATCGGCCGGAGAGCGGGGTGCGGCGGGGTGTTAGGCGGTGGCGGTGGAGCGGGTGCGACGGTGCCGCCCGTACCAGGCGATGCCGATGGCGACGCCCACGCCGACCCCCAGAGCTGCCGCGGCCACCGGAACCCCCGGCCGCTCCCGCAGCCGGCGACCCAGCGGGATCGGATGCCGGAACTCCAGCACCGGCCAGGCGTTCTCCGAGGCCAGCTTGCGCAGCTGCCGGTCCGGGTTGACCACGCTCGGGTGACCCACGCACTCCAGAAGCGGACGATCGCTGTACGAGTCGGAGTAGGCGTACGAGTCGGCCAGGTCGTAGCCGCGCGCGGTGGCCAGCTCACCGACCGCCTCGACCTTGCTCGGACCGGCCGCGTAGAACTCGACCTCGCCGCTGTACCGGCCGTCCCGCACCGCCATCCGGGTGGCGATCACGTCGGTCACCCCGAGCAGCTCGCCGATCGGCCGGACCATCTCCTCGCCGGACGCGGAGACCAGCACCACGTCCCGCCCGGCCGCCTGGTGCTCCTCGATCAGAGCGGCAGCCTCGGCGTACACATAGGGGTTGATCAGCTCGTGGAGCGTCTCCGCGACGATCTGGCGGACCTGTTCCACCTGCCAGCCTTTGCAGAGCGCGGCCAGGTAGTCCCGTGTTCGGGCCATGGTCTGCTCGTCGGTGCCGCCCAGCCGGAACATCAGCTGCGCGTACGCCGACTTGACCACGTCACGCCGGGTGATCAGCCCGTCCCGGTAGAACGGCCGACCAAACGCCAGGGCGCTCGACTTGGCGATGACGGTCTTGTCCAGATCGAAGAAAGCGGCACTTCGGCCCACGGCGCGAAAGTCTAGCCGGATGGTCTATCGTCGGCGGGTGCCCGGGGTCAGGCCACCCCTCGGACCTGCGGGCGGGCGCCTCCAACTCCGGTCGGCGTGACCGCGCTCACACTCCGCGAGGAGATTTTCGCGCTGAGTGGAGTGAACACCACTCGACGTGACGGGTCCGCTCAGGCAGACTTGTTCGCACGACGAGTTCTCACATCCCCGAAACAGACAGACCCTCGGCGGTTGCACCCCCCGTGACCGCTGAGTGGTTCGGCTCGACCCCCCCGGAGCCGAACCGTCGACGACCCCCGTCTCCCCCCGACGGGGGTCGTCTCTTTCCATGGGAGCGCGCCACAGCAGCTGACCGGCTACTCCATCGCGAGTCGGCGGGCGCGGAACAGCTCGAGGAGCCGAGGCAGCCGCCTTCGCCACTCGTCCTCGTCGCGAAGGTCCCAGCGATCGTCGTCAGGCTCCGGGCTGGGCTCTGGCGGGGTCGCAGATCGCGTTGCCTCGACGGCGTCCCAGAAGGCCTCGGAGTTACCCGTCAGCTGCTCGTACGCCGTCTCCGCGGCGAACTGGAGAGCCTCGTCGCCGATCCACAGGTCGCGGCCTTCCGAAGCGCTTATCTGCCGCACGGCGGGATGGTCGGCGAGCGAGTCGGGGTCGCGCACAACCGACTCGAACGCTCTTCTGCCCAGACCGACAAGCCCGGCCTGGAAGTCGGAGAACCCGTCGTCGGAAAGGAACCCGTACTCGATGATCCAGCATGCCGCGCAGACATCCCAGGTGTCGGCCTGGTCCACCACCTCGTCGAGCACCTGGTCGAACGCGACGATGTGCGGCAGCGGGAGCCGCATCAGCTCCGCCACCAGGGCCTCGGCGACCGCGCTCGGCTGACCGTCGCGTTGGGGTTGGTCCGCCGCTGTGCCTGCCGCGGCTCGTGCCCGCTCCACGACACTCCAGAACTCGCCTACATGCACGGCCAGGAGTGTCCACGATGGGTCTGACAGGAGAGGGCGCTGGGACCACGAAAGCGATCCGGGCGGTAATCGTCGGGCCTCCCGCGACACAAGCCAGGGTGAGGGTCGCCGAGGCAATGGGGGTTCGGGTGGGTCCACCGGAGAAACGCGACGAGGGCTGGTTCACCAGCCTCTACGCCGCCGATTACGCGCACATCGTCAGGTACGGCCTGCGTCGGCTCGCCGACTCCGAGGCGTCGGCCGAGCTCGCTCAGGAGGTCTTCGTCGTCGCGTGGCGTCGTCGCGGCGAGGTTCCGGACCGCAGCCTGCCCTGGCTGTACGGGGTGGCCCGCCGCCTGCTGGCGAACCAGTGGCGCTCCCGGCGTACCGCCCCCGACGTCGTGCCGATCACCGCCGCCGAGCTGACGAGGGTGGCCGACTCGTCCGGCGCCGACACGAGCGTGGGGATCGCCGACGTTCGGGCCGCGCTGGCCACCCTCGGCGATCTCGATCAGGAGATCCTCCGGCTGATCGGCTGGGAGGAGTTGACGGTGTCCGAAGCGGCCCAGGTTCTCGGCTGCACCCGCGCGACCGCGGCGGTCCGCCTGCATCGCGCCCGCCGCCGTCTCAGCGAAGCGATGTCCGACCGGCCGGTTCCATCCCGGCGTCCGGTGCTGGCGACCACCCGAGAGGATCTGTGATGTTCGGAGCAGAGCGAACCCGTACCCTCCTCGGTCCGGCCGACCCCGCGCGCAGCGTCGCCGTCGCACCGCCGCCGGCCTCGGCGCGCGATCTGATCGACCGGGCCGACGCCACCGAGCCGGACGACGGGCGTCGTCGCGTACGCCCGACTCGCCGGCTGGTCCTGACGGCCGGGACGCTGGCGGTGGCGGCCGGCGCGGTGGCCGTCCTCCAGCCGTTCGATGAGCACAAGCCGGACAGTCCGGGAGGGCCCGGTGGCGCGGTGGGAACGGTGCTCGTGCCGGTCGCGTACCAGTTCGACGCCGACCCACCGGCGGCCGGCCCGCAGCTGCGCGCGCTGGCCAGCAAGATCAAGGACGCGGAGTACGACCTGCACGGCGGTCGCTACATGTACCACCACACGAAGGAGTGGGGCGATCCGGTGATGACCTCAGCCGATGGCCGTCACCACGTCGCGTTCGCCGGTGAGTCGAAGGTCTGGCAGGCCGCCGACGGGACCGGCAGCCAGATCAACACGCAGCTGGAGCCGCAGTACCCGGACCAGGAGTCTCGTGCCTACTGGCAGCGCAAACTCGGAGCGGGTCCAGCAGTCGGCGGCAATCCGGGGGCGATGATCCCCCTGCCGCCCATGGAGCTCACACCACCGCCGGCCGACCCGTCGCAGTTGCGCGAACTGCTCCAGGTCGAGTACGGCCCGGGTGCGGCGAGCAAGGAGGTCAGTACGCTCTACGCGCGGTACGTCGTGCCGCGTGCGACCCGGGCGGAAGTGCTGCGGGTACTCGCCGACGTGCCCGGTTTCCGCTGGCGGGGGCGGGTGACCGATCGCGCGGGCCGGGCTGGCGTGGCGGTCACCTTCGACGACCGCGAACACGACCAGCAGTCTCTGCTGATCTTCGACCCAAGGACGGGTGAGTTGCTCGCCCACGAGCTGCTGACGCTGGCCCCGGTGCGGATCAGCGCGTACCAGCTGATCCTGGACACGACCTGGACCGACCGGATCGGCTGACCACCGACGTCGGGGCCGCTCCCGAGGGAGCGGCCCCGACGTGTGTCCGCATCTCGCAAGTCAGGACGTGAGAGACACCGTGCTTACGGTGCCGCCGGTGGCGGTTACGCGTACCTCGGTGGCGGTGGGCGGCAGCAGCGCCGCGTCACGGCCGGCGTCGTGCCACTGGCCGGCGTCGCTCCGATAACTCAGCGCTGAGCCCTCGGCGGCAACGAGGATGCCCTGGTCGTCCGGCAGGCGCAGCCGGACCGGCAACGGCGCCGTCCAGTCGGCGAACGCGCTGGCCACGGCTTCGAGAGGAGCATCACCGCGTGCGAGCAGCGCAATGACGCGAGCGGGGTCGCTGTCGTACTGGATGCTCTGCAGGAGTAACCGTCGACCGTCGGCCGTCGCCCCGTAGACGTACAGCTCAGGGGCGTCTCCCGGGGCATGGAGGCCGGCAACATCGTCCCATGCGGCGAGAGCTTCGGGCCCGGCGCTGACCTCGTAAACGGACCGGTCGCCTTCGTATCGGGGATCACTGGGGTCGCCGCCCCACACCTGTTCGGCACCCGGCAGGGTTCGTTTGATTCGCTGTACGTCCCGGCGACCGCTTTCATTGGAAAAGAGGACGTCTGCGGCACCGAGGATCTGCACGGTGTTCCGTTCGCTCACGGGCGTGAAGGAGAGAGCGACGGTGACTTTCGTCTTCTGCGGGGGTATCCGCAGGATCGCCGCGCCGTCCTCGAATTTCACCGGCTGGTAGGTGCGGCTGATCCTGCCGTCCGGCGTGTACCGCAGTTCGGGCGAGAACTCCATCGGCTGCCCGCTGTCGAGGACGAGGAGCACGTCGCGCTCCGCCCCGAGCAATGCGGCCTGCGTACTACGCTGCCGTGGGTCGTCGGTGAGGGCTTCGATCGCCCTGACCTGTGGACCACCCCCGGTTGGCTCGACGAACGCCGCCCATCCGATGTGGTTGTCCCCCGCGCCCTCGTTCCGATCGGTCGTGCTGGCGTAAGCGACGTAGGCAGCAGGGCCGGCCGGCGTCCTTCCCGCCCACACGACGTGTGGGTCACCCGGCATCTGCGTATCGCCCGAGCGTTCCAGTTGCCGCCGCCATGCCGCACGGACCTGACGCAGGTACGCGTCGTCACCAGCCAGGTCGCCCTTGGTCGGTTCGTTGAACATCGGCGAGGTCACCTCGGGCGTGTCGCGCCAGACCGGGACCGTGAGCGCACCCCCCAGGGGGACAGCCACGACGGCGGCGCAGACGGCAGTCAGCGCGACCCGGAAGCGCCGGACTCGCCGCCGGCCGCCACGGCGCACATTTTCCAACAGGTCGGGTCGACCACTGAGGTGGCTGGTTGCCCGGTGCAGGACCTCCCGCACGTCGTTGTCACTCATGTTCACCGCGAACTCTCCCTTTCGATGGTGGACATGACGAGACCTGGCCCGGCAAGCGCCGTCCGCAGGCGAGCCAATCCGCGCGAGGTATGGCTCTTCACTGTTCCCTCGGAACAGCCCAGAGCTGCGGCAACGTCGGCGGTTGGGAGATCTTCCAGGTATCGGAGCACGACGGCCGCGCGTTGCCGAGCCGGTAGGTCGCGCAGTGCCGCGACGACCGCCCGGCGAAGCGCGATGTCGTCCGCGTGGTCCCGCGTGACAACGTCGTGGTCGTCCAAGGTCTGCTCGGGTCGCCGCCTACGTCTTCGCCACCGGTTGATCGATCGGTTGATCAGTGCACGTCGTGCGTAGGCCTCCGGACTGGCCTGCACGCGACGCCAGCGCACGTACATCTGCTCCAGAACCTCCTGCAGCAGATCCTCTGCGGCATGCCGATCGCCCGTCAGCAGGTAGGCGACACGCAACAGCGCACCCGAGCGTGTACGGACGAACTCGTCGAACTCCGCGCCCCGCGAATCTCGCATCTGACCTCCGGTCTCGTCATCAAGCAGGACACCGCGACACGTCCGCTGGTTTACCGGTGCGCGTCAGTTCGCGCGCGCGATGGGCCGATCCTGCTGGCGCAACAGTGACCTCGGCCCGCGCGCCTAGCAGATCAACTCTCTCCCCGGGCGTTGTCCACAGCACCCAAAGTTGTCCACAGGTGGCGTGCTCGGGCCGGTGCCCGGGGCCGATCGCGAGCAGGGTCAGCGGTGCATCTGATCCCGAGCGCTGGAGGCCGCGATGGCACCCCGTACCTCCGTTCCGCCGATCCGACGGCTCCCGCTGGTCGTCACAGGCGACGGCGACCTGCTCGACGACCTGCTCCGGCTCGCCGCCGCCGGCGGCACCGAGGTGGAGCTCGCCGCCGACCCGGCCGCGGCCCGCACCCGCTGGGGTCCCGCGCCGCTGGTGCTGCTCGGCGCCGACCAGGCGCAGGCGTGCCTGCGCGCCCGACTGCCGAAGCGGCCGCGGCTGGTGCTGGTCGGCTGGGCCAGCCAACTCGACCCCGGCTGGCAGATCGCCGAGCTGATCGGCGCCGAGCACGTCGCCGCACTGCCCGCCGCCGAGCCCTGGCTGGTGGATCGCCTGGCCGAGCAGGGCCCCGACCAGCCGGACGGCCCGGGTGCCCGGGTCGTCGCGTTGTTCGGCGGCCGGGGCGGTGCCGGGGCGAGCGTGCTCGCGGGCGGGCTCGCCGTGACCGCGGCGCGGGCCCGGCTGCGCACCCTGCTCATCGACGCCGACCCGCTCGGTGGTGGCCTCGACCTCGTGCTGGGCTGGGAGCAGCTGGAAGGGCTGCGCTGGCCGTCGCTCACGGACGCGGACGGGCGGGTGGACGCGCCCGCGCTGGTCCACGCGCTGCCCAGCCGGGGCGACCTGGTGGTGCTCTCCTGGGATCGCGGCGAGATGCTGGCACTGCCCGCCGCCGCGATGGCGGCGACCGTCGACGCCGCGCACCGTGGCCGGGACTTCGTGGTGATCGACCTGCCCCGACAGTTGGACGACGCCGCCGTGGTCGCGTTGCAGGCAGCCGACCAGGCGTTCGTCGTCGTGCCGGCGGAGCTGCGTGCCACCGCGGCAGCCGCCCGGGTGGTGGCCGCGGCCGCCCCACACTGCGCCGCGCTCTCGGTGGTGGTGCGCGGGCCCGCCCCGGGCCGCCTGCGCGCCACCGAGGTGGCACGGGCACTCGGGCTTCCGCTCGCGGGCACGCTGCGCCCCGAACCCGGGCTCTGCCGGGGTCTCGAACGCGGCGAGGCGCCGGCGGCGGCCGGCAAGGGCCCGCTCGCCACTCTCTGCCGGCGGATCGTCGCGGACCTCACCGGCGTCCCCGCGACGGGTGCGGCATGAGCGGCCGGCCGGAGGACGCCACCTTCGCGGCCAGGGTGCGGCAGCGGATCGCCGCCGCCACCGACCCGGTCACTCCGGCGACGATCGTGTCTGCCGTACGCGCCGAGCCCACCGCGGCGGTGTTGGGCGACACCGCCGTACTGCGGATCGCCGACCGGGTGCACGACGACCTCGTCGGCGCCGGGCCATTGGCCCCGCTGCTGGCCGATCCGGAGGTGACCGACGTCCTGGTGAACGGTGTTCGCGTCTGGGTCGACCGGGGCGCGGGGCTGCACCAGGTGGCGGTCCCGGTGGGCTCGGTCGAGGACGTCCGCCGCCTGGCGCAGCGACTGATCGCCAGCGCCGGGCGGCGGCTCGATCACAAGATGCATGGATGTATGTTCGATGCATGGACGTGCAGCTGATCGAGCGAGCTCACTGGGGTGACCTGGCGGGCATGCACTTCGCCGGCCTGGTCCGGCTGTCGTTTGAGGTCAGCCCTCGGCTTGACCAAGGGCAGGGCTCCACGAACGGCTTCATGACGGGGCGTGACATCAGGGGACGCGGCGAGCAGATGAAGGACTGCCGGTCGTACGTGGAACAGCGCAGCGGCCTGTACGTCTATACCTACGAGGAGCCAGATACCAGTGCCTACAAGCGCAAGCGGATGACGCTTCCGGATGGGCGCACGGTGTACCGGGTGGTCCGACCGGTGTTCGAGGGGGCGCTCGAAGATCTCAAGCGGGGTCTATCCCCGGATGGCCAGCGACTGGATGGGCTCATCGTCTACGACATTGACCGGCTGACCAGGGATAACAGGCATCTGGAGGACTGCATCGAGGTCGTCCAGCACTTTGGGCGCCCGATCATCGACATCACGGGCACACTCGACTTGCTGACCGACAACGGCCGAACCGTTGCCCGGATCGTGGTGGCCACGTATAACAAGCAGTCGGCGGACACTGCGCGGCGTGTGAAGCGCAAGCACCACGCGCTTCAGCAGGCAGGCATCCCGGTGGGTGGCCGACGTCCGTTTGGCTGGCAGGACGACAAGCGGACCCTGGTACCTGACGAGGCGGACGTCATCCGGGCCGGAGCCCGCCGGTTGCTTGAGGGAGCACCGATCAATGCGGTGGTGGCCGAGTGGAACGCGGCGGGGGTCCGGACAGCCAGTGGCCGACCCTGGATCCGCAGCACCTTGAAGGTTGTCTTCCGTAACCCTCGCCTCTGTGGCTACCGCTCCCGGAAGGTGCATGGCTACAACGAAGAGTTCGGTAAGACCTATTTCAACGTCGAGATCGTCCGCAATGCGGCTGGTGAGCCGGTCATTGGACAGTGGGAGTCGATCCTGACAGTTGCTGAGTGGGAGGCGGTCACTGCAGTCATCGGAAAGAGCGAGCGCCACGGTCTTGACCTCAACAGCCGGAAGTACCTGCTCAGCGGCATCCTGCGTTGTGGTCGTCCTACCTGCGGTTCCTGGATGCGTGCCACCAAGACGACCAGGCGCCGGACGGCGCCGCCCGGCCACTTCAGCTACACCTGCCCGGCTAAGGCGGTTGGTGGTTGCGGTGGCACGGCCATCCTCGGCCAGCAGACGGACGAGCACGTCGTTGCGGCAGTCATCGCCAAGTACGAGCTGGAGGCCCAGCGACGTGAGGCGGTATCGGCACCCGTTCCCTGGCCGCGGGAGCAGGAGTTCGGCCAATTGCGGCAGGACATTCAAGAGTTGACTGCGGCGTGGCGTGGCCGCAAGATCTCTGCCGCTCGGTACTTCGCGCTGCTCCCGGAGCTCGAAACCGAGGAGCAGACGCTGAGTCGCGAGCGGGAGGACTGGCTGGCCCGGCAGTACCCGGACGTTGGCCAACCACTGTCGCTCCGGTCTGACTGGGCAAATTTGA
This sequence comes from Micromonospora sp. NPDC005194, assembly GCF_040608335.1. Lineage (NCBI taxonomy): Bacteria > Bacillati > Actinomycetota > Actinomycetes > Micromonosporales > Micromonosporaceae > Micromonospora > Micromonospora sp. NPDC005194. The sequence continues at coordinate 69,743 of NZ_JBEXIA010000010.1, forward strand.
CCTTGGCCGAGCAACGGTCGTACATCAAGCGGGTCCTGACCTGCGTCGTTGTGCTCCCTGCGGGCGGTGGGGTCCGCGGAAGGTGGAACCCGAACCGTCTGCAGCCGGTTTGGCGTGCGGAATAGGGCGTGGCGCAGTGCTGGAGCCCTCGCCCTGCCCACATAGGATCGTCTCGTGCCCCCCCTGCCGTGGGACTTCGTGGTGCTTGGCGTACCGGTATCGGTACAGGCCAGGCCAGGCCAAGGAGTCGTGCCCGGTGGAAGGCGGATGTGAGCGCCGCAGCCCTTGCATCCTGGCCAGCCGGGGGCCAGCCTCTTCAAGGCAAGCTCCAGATCCACGTGACGTGCTACCACGACAGCGCCCCGCCGCTAGACGTGGACAACATGCTCAAGCCGATCCAGGACGCCCTCATCGGCATCGTGTACGTCGACGACGGGCAACTTGTGGACTGCCATGGGCATCTCCGCGACGTCAATGCTCAGTACGGAGTGAGGGGTATGACACCCGCGCAGGCGCACGGGTTTGTCTCCAACGGCCCCTTCGTGCACATTAGGATCGAATCGCCCCCCGTCCCAGGGAGGCTGCCATGAATCCTGAGCGCAGAATGAACCTCTTCCACAGTCATCTGCAGCGAATTGTCGCCGAGTTGCAGGCAGACGGCTGGGTCGTGACGATAGATGGTCGAGGCTTGCTAGGCGCATTGACTGCCGATTTCGTTGCGCGGCGCGGCGACGAGACACTTATCGGTGAACTTGCATCACGTGACACCGCAGAACGTGATTCGCTTGAACAGTTGGCACGACTTGCTGAAAGCATTCCGAATGCTCGACTGCAGGTCTACTGGCTCGGTGACGCTATAGAAGATCTGCCTCCGCCTGCCAATGTCGAGAGGATAATTGTTGAGGCGCAGCGCGTCTTGGCTATTTCTGCGTCGGCGAGTCTATTAATGGCTTGGGCCGGTTTTGAGGCAGCAGTCTCGCACCTTTCATCAGGTCTGAAGCTGCAAGAACTACAGACTGGTGCATCGCCATGGCATGCTTTGACCAACTTGTACAGCCTCGGCCATTTTGATGAGACCGACTTCAAGAGACTTAGCGAGCTAAGGCGTGTACGGAACGACATTGCTCATCGGGGTAGTCCAGTTAGCCCTTCGGCCGAAGACATCTTGTTTGTGCTTGATGTCGCGCGACGAATGTTGGCTGGGCAGTACGTCTCCGTGGATGACATGGTTGATTGGTTCCTTGATCGATACGAAGATCCGGTGAACCAACTACCGTACGACGGGGCAGAGGGTGGCTATCAGTATCAAGGCGATGGGCCTTACGATGCGGACGATGTGCTTCGGGAGGCGTTCCCGCAGTCTTCGGAGCAGGCGCTCGACGAGGCAGCCCACTTGCTAAACGGTATCTCCACTGAATGGATTTTAAAGCGCGACGAACAGTCATAGCGTGCCTAAAATTTTACGTTGCATCGCTATCGGGGTGAGGCTCAGGCCTTGCTGACGGTTCGGTGATCCTTTGATCACTGTCGTGAGTGCCCGGCTCGTCGCCCCTTGTGGTGGTCCTCGTCCGCAGAATAGCGCATACCTGAAGCCAGAGAGCTTCACTCCATAGTGGCGCGTTTGCGGCTTGGTGCTTGCCCCAGGCGGAGGCTGATTGGAAAGGCTCTTTGGCCAACTCATCGATTCTCCCCTACTGGCGGCTCGATTTTGACGGCAACGCTGACGGCAACGAGGCCTAGCAGCCACTGCTTCAAGCGACCTTCAACGTAGCTCCTAACAGAAGTCAAACGCCCAGCCTCGAAGGGCAACTTTGGAGCTCCAAAACCGGGTGTCGCAGGTTCGAGTCCTGTCTCTCCTGCCAGAGAAGCAATGAAAAATAAAGGTATCGGAAAGTAGGTTTGACGGCAGTAATTGACGGCAACGGCAGATTTGGGTTCGCGTAAGAAGATTCGCTCGACTCCCTCCAATGCCTCACGCCTACTTTCCAGGCTGTCATGTTGGTAGATTTCCTGTGTCACTGCGATGCTGGAATGACCAAGAATGAGTTGCGCATCCCGCGCTGGTACTCCTAAATCCTTCAGGAGTGTCGCCGTAGTATGTCGCAGATCATGTAACCGAATTACCCGGATACCGTGCTGTTCGCAAATCCTCCGGAAGGACCGCCGTAGGTTCCTGGGCTCGATCGGCAGGCCGCTTCGCGTGCTGCTGACCAACTGCTGCTCCGGGTCACCACCCAACCAACCGTCCCCGGCCGCATCTTTGCAGGCCTGTTGATGCAGCCGCTGGGCAACCAGCAAGCTGTGGGTCATATCCAGCAGGGGCAAATCCCGTCGCCCTGCCTTGGTCTTCAGCGGCCCACGACGCAGCTCGCCAGCGACGCGTTGTAGCTGCTGGCGGATGCGTAACACCTTGTCGGCCTGGTCGACGTCGCACCAGCGCAAACCAAGCACCTCGCCGCGCCGCAAGCCGTACAGCAGCAGCAGGTTGAAGGCCAGGCACAAAGGATCGTCCCGAGCGGCTTCCATGAAGCGCCGTGCCTCATCGTTGGTCCACGGCCGAATATCCGGACGCTCCCACTTCGCCAGCTCAACCAGTCGCGCGACGTTGCGGACGAGTAGCTCCTCACGGCAAGCGCGAGTTAGGGCAGCGCTGAGCACCTCGCGGATGATCTGCACGTTCCGAAGTGAGCGACCGGCCGCCAGTTGTTGGTTGAGGAAGGTCTGCACCATCGGTACCGAGAGGCGGCTCAGCGGCTGCGTACCGAGTCCGGGCTTGAGGTACAGCCGGACGACCAGCTCGTAGCGCTCGTAGGTAGTCGGCCGCCGGCTGCTCTGAACTACCTCAGCCAGCCAGTAGTCCAGCCAGTCGCCGAGCTGCCAGTTCCGATCCGGCATCGGGATGCCCTGGTGGGCGCGGAGCTTCGCTTCATTGAGTTTGGCGTGGACTTCTTCTCGAGTCCGGCCGTAGATCCGTGCACGCTTCCGGAGGCCCTTGGTGGTCACGAAGTAGGCCGCTGCCTCGTACCGGCCGTCCTTCCGGCGGTAGATCGAGCCTTCGCCGTTGGCGTTGCGGCCCACGTTAGGCGCCCCCCTGCACGCGGAGCTTCTCGATGAGGCCTGTCACGGCGTCGACTGGCACGCGCCGGCTGCGACCGATGCGGATGGTCGCGAGCTGCTGGGTCCGGATCAGCTGGTAGAGCGCCCATCTGCTGACACGGAGTGCAGCACAGGCTTCGGGGACCGTCAGCAGGAGTTGCTGGGCCGGACTGGCGGCGTGGAGGTGGTCTCTGCCGCTGGCCGGATCACTTCCAACGAATCCGAGCGAGCGGAAGTACAGGACGCTGCCGCAGCGGCCTGTCTGGGGGCGTCGCTTTGCGTCCCAGGTCTGGGGACGACCTCCCCGCGGGCGTCGGGACGGCCGGGGTGCTGGGATTTCGATTTGGTATTGCATACTTTCCTCCTCTCTTAAACACGGGTAAATCGTGACGCGCCTGCCTCTCGGAAGAAGTAGCTCGTGGGTTTGTCCTTGTCAGGGTCGACCAGGCCGAGGCTGGACAGTCGTATCTGCATGGCGTCTTCGGAGACGCCGAACTGGCTGGCAAGCTCGCTGAGTCCCTGGATACCGAGGTGCCAGGCTTTGCTGACGAGCCGGTTGGGCATCAGCAAGTGGGCCGAGAAGTGATCGCAGATGCCTTCGATGCGACGGCTACGCAACTCGTCGTTTCCATAACCTATTTGGGCGTACGCGGTATCGACTGCGGGGCAATCGATGACGTGCTTGATCTCGTGGGCCAGCGTGTAGCGGCGGTGCGTGAAGCTGGTGTTCTTGTTCACGGCTACCAGGTAGGTCAACTGCTGGTTCCAGCGGGTGAGGCCGCTGGCCGGGCGCCCTGCGAGCCGCTCGATCTCGTGTGCAGGTAGTACCTGGAGCGTCAAGTTGGGTACGTGCTCCACCCAGTCAAAGGGCATCTTGGCAGTCCGTACGCCGAGCAATTCGCGCAGGCGGATGGCCTGCTGCTCGGCGACGGTCAGAGCTTGCCCATAGGTCAATGGCCCTTTGGGCATGCAGGCACGCAGTTGCAATAAAAGCTTGCTGGGAACGGTGAGTCGTGTTGTCATACTTCGTGTCTCCTTTTAACTTCTTTGCATATGCCCTTTCCCCGCGAGAGCGTGCACCGTGACGACCTCTGGGGTTGCGAACTTGCGCCCTGCGTTCACGGCGGACCGAGTTGTTACCTCCATAGTTATATTCTAAGGAAAAGAAGTAGAATGGTGATCGATTGGGTGTAGTGGAATCTGCAACGTTCGACTTTCACTCCTGAAGGATCAGCGCGAGTTCCTCGGGCGCCCGCTCATGGCGTACGACCATGAACAGCTGATTGGCCGGCGGTGGGAGAGCGCGCAACAGTGCGGCGACGTCAGCCCGCCGTCGGTCATCCGGCACGGTCAGCAGGACGCGCGGCACGTCAGAGTCGTCAGGACCCCGGCCACCGCGGTCCACCAGGTCAAGGTAGGTCGCGAGCTTCCGGCGTAGCGTCGGCAGGCTCTCCGTTGCTCGGTCGACCTCCACCGCGTAGGCGTCTTGCACGTCGCCGAACCGAACGACTACGTACGCGTCCGGCTTGATCCACCCACCCAGGCCATCCGACCACCAGGACGCCGGTTCGGCGCGGTAGTCGGCGAGGGCAAGACGCCCTGCCTCCGTCAGCTCGGTCAGCGCGACGAACAATTCGCTGATCGCCAGACTGTGACTGAGGAAGCGCTCGGTCGGTGTCTGCGGTTGCCGGACTCGTGGGGCGTGGACTCGATCTTCGGCGAAGAGGTAGCCCAGTCGCTGTCCGGCCGCCGTCAGCGCGAAGATCAATCCGGCAGAACCTGCGCGCACACCCCCAATTCGTCGTTCGAGGGTCGTCAGCACCTGTAGGTTGACCAGTCGGGCAAGCACGCGACGTCGGCTGCGGTCGCGGTGTGTGGGGTCAAGGTTGGTGAAGTGCAGGCGCGTGAGCTGTGCCCCAGTCAGAACTCGTACCCGTGCCACGTCTCGCAGGATGGCCCTGTCCCGCTCGCTCAGGCTCTCGGCCAGCCGCTCCACCGCCGCCCAGGTCATTCGGTGCTCACGCATGACCGCCTCCTCCGTCTGCGGTCATATTTCGATGGCACTGCGCACCCGAAGGAGCCTCTTGGCCTGCGGTGGAGGTCATTGCTGCTCGACGCGATCGGTCGAGCGAGCGGACGACCGATCGGGCGGTCATGAGCCCTCTCCTGGCGCTGCCGAGTCCCGTCGAGTACGGCCGAAGGGCGTGGTGGTGCCACGCTCGACGGCTCGACTTGAGGTATCGCTCGTAGCTGGCGGGCGGGCGCGAGATCGTAGGGCATCCTCGACGGCGGCCCGAGCGGAGCCGTAACGGTGCCGACTGGTTCGAGCAAGGCTCTGACCGTCCCGTGTCGCTGGCGGCAAGGGCACGGTGCGTCCGGTCAAGGGAGCAAGCCGCTCGCCGTTGACGCATGGCCGAACCGCCATCTCGAAGGCCGGCAGATTCATGAGATCGTCGGCATGAAGTCGAGGCTCGAAGGATTTGGCGAGCGTGGCCGCATCGTCTCGCAGGCACTGAAAGACGATCTGGCTGCGCACGGTGCCAAGCAGCGCAGCTTTGACCTGCTTGTTATCGATCTGCCCCAGGTGCTGATGTGCGAGCGTGAAGCCGACTCCAAGGCCGCGGGCCTGGGCCAGCATGTCGGCCAGGTCGACGGGCAGCTTGAGTACGTCCTGCGCCTCATCGATGTAGACGAAGACGGGGTGTCGCGCGGCGGCGGGCAGCCGGACGCGAGCCAGCGCCGCCTGCCAGACCGTCGCAAGCAGCAACGTGCCGAGTAGGCCAGAGGTCTCGGCGCCGAGTGTGCCTTTGCTGAGTGGCACGAGTAGCACCTTTCGGTCGGCCAGCACCTGCGAGAGGTCCAGGCCGTTACTTTGGCCGAGCATCAGGCGGATTGGCGTGCGCAGTACCGCCGCTCGGAGCTTGTTGAGGATCGGGCCGATGGTCTTCAGGCGATCGGCCGGCTTCATCGCCTGGTACCACTGCCAGAAGGATTCGAGCCCGGCCGGCACCCCGGGCTGCGCGATGACAGACCGCCGTAGGGCGTTATCGGTCAACAGGTTGATCGTCTCGACGAGTGTGAAGGCTGACCCGTTAGCAGCGCGAGTGTTGATCAGCGTGAGAAGCGCGCCGCGAAGGATGTCCTCCGTCCGGGGGCCCCAAAAATCCTTGTACAGCTCGTGCCAGATGTGGATGACGTGGTCAACGACGAGTTCGCGGCTGTGTTCGTCGTGAGCAGCTTGCAGGACGTTAAGCCCGACTGACGGTTCGGCAGCCGGATCGAGCACGATCACGTCCTGAGCCCGATGCTCGGGCACCCGGTCCAGGATGTCAGTGCATAGATCGCCCTTGGGATCCAGCACGATCACCCCGTGGCCGGCGGCGATGTCCTGGACCACCATGTTGGCGAGCAAGGTCGACTTACCGACCCCGGTCGGGCCCACGGCATGAAGGTGCTGCAATCGATCGATCGGTGCGAGGCGTAGCGGTTGGTGCATGCTCGGGTAGTTGGTATGCCCGATCTGCACTCCATGCTTGGGCATGCCGGGTGGTGGTGGCAGTTGACGAGCAACACCAAGCGACAGACCGGGCAGTGCGACGTCGCCGACCGGCAGCGGTAGAAGCGCTGCGGCTTCGCGGCTGTTGATCAGTAAGGGCCAGTTCAATGCCGGGACGGTCAGCTGGCGAAGGCGAGCCCCGGCCCAGGCCGACCATAGCCACCATCTCCGGGTGAGTTGGACGCCGCTGGCGTTGAGCGTGTGGTGGGGACCCCAGGCCCGGCTGAACAGGGGAAAGGCCGCCGCCTTCGATGATGCTTCGACACCCACCCGCAGGGTGGCGTGGAGCAACAGGCCGTCTGTCTGCTTCAGACGGGCAGCCCGGATCGCTTCCCCGTCGGTTAGGTCGTCGGGTGCGAGCCAAGCTGGCAGATCACTCCGGTTGCGCCCCGTAGCGGACGCGATAGGCGCCAACGTGCCAGCGCTGGTGAAGATCCACTGGATGATGATGGCCTGTCCGACCCCAACTGGCTGCAGTGCCGCGAGCAGCGCACGGGTGGCTGCCGCAGCGCGCTCGTGGGCCAGTGGCCGGCGATGGGTTGTGAGCATGGCCTCGGCTGCAACCCTGCAGTGCGGCCGGCGGTCGAAGTAGTCGGACCGCGGTGTCATCCGCACACCTGGCAGGGCAGCTTGGAGGCCACCGAGAAACTTGTCCTTTGTGCGCTTCGGCAGTAGCAGGAAGTGCGCGATGCCTCGGGGACTACCTATCACTTCAAGCGCGATCGGCGGCAACGGTACGAGCGACAGTCGCGGGCGGTGCGTGGCAGCTGCGACTGAGTCGAGCCAGGCTGCAATGTCATCGACCTGGAGGCCGACGGGAAGATGCAGTTCCGTGGCGACGAGCGACCGACGCCAGCCGCGTCCATCCGTGTACCGGGCAGCCACGATGATCCCCGGTATGGCCAGTCCGGCGAGTGTTAGCAGCAGAAGCGTCATACGGCGGCACCGGCGCGTTGCGCAGGTTGGCCTGGAATCAGGTGTTGGTGGTGAAGGTTCATAGACCTCCCTTTCCTTCGTTAGGTTGCATCGGCCAAGGGGTGGCCTGGCGAGACTCCGATCGCCTCGCCAGGCCGACTCCCGTCACATAGGCCCCTATTTGTCCTTATGCCGAGGTTGAGCGGCGTCGTCAAGCCGTAGAAAAAACAACGGCAGCGCTAACGGCGGTGGGGATCACTGCTTCTGTCCGCCCCGGGTCCAGGCGGGCTCAAAGGTCCGACGCTCGCGGCGTCAGCGCTCGTCGGCTCGATGCGGGCGTAGGCTGAAGCGCCACGGATCGGTGAACGCCAAGGGCAGCAGCACGGCCTTCTGATCGGGGAAGCGCTGTCCGCCGTGCAGCCAGATGAAGGCCGCGTTCTGCCCGCGGGTCTCGCTGGTCAGTGCCAGGCGGGCTAGCGGCGTGTACATGCGGCTGTGTTTCACCCAGGCCGCTTCCTCGCCGTGACGGTCAAAGCCCCGCCCGATGCTGGCGTGCCCGAAGAAGTCGTGCACCGCGCGGAACTGGTCGTTCTCCTCGTCACTCAGGAAGGGGTGACTCACCCCGCTGCCAGCGGTGGCAAGGATGCGCAGGCGGCGGTGGGTCTCTAGGTCCTCGATCATGGCGGGAGCGTCTGCATAGGGGTCGCTGCTGGAGCGCTCGACGCGGATACCCGCCCCGCCGTCAGCCACCGGGCGCGTTAAGAAGGCGAACTGCTCGGCGGTCTCCTGACGGAACGCGCGGTAGGCCGCCAACGCCGAGTCGTCAGCGCGAGGCGCGGCAGCCCACAGCGCAGCGATACGTTGGCCTCGCTCTGGACAGGCCACGATCCGGTGGTAGTCCACCGTCGGCGTAGGCAGGAAGCCGTAGCTGGCCATGTAGAGGTTGGCGCCAGCGTGGGCGACAGCTGCCGGACGCAACGACGGGCTCGGAATGCCATCCGGCTGGTGGACGCAGTAGGCGCCGCAGACGATGCTGGGCTTTTGCTGAGCTTCGTACAAGACATCTTGACTCCTCAGTCAGGTATGGCGATCGGTGCGAAGCCTCCCCAGGCGCACCGGCACGGATCAGTTGCCGGTGCGCTTCCGGCGGCGTTGCTCGGCGTGCAGCTCGCGGCGCAAGGCCTCAAGCGCTGCTTCGCGGAGACGCTGGGCGACTGCGGCCCACTTGCCGACCAGGCGGCGACGTCCCTTTCTGGGCATGGGGTATCCACATCTCCTTGCGTGATTGGTGCGGCGATTCGGGGCCGCGAATGTTCCGAGGGAGGCGCTCCGGGCTGCGTTCAGGTGATCAGGAGCGTTACGAGCGCCGTCGGAAGACGAACCAAAAGATGGCAGCGAGCAGGACCAGGACAACGAGCGTCGGCACCAGTGGCTCAAGCAACTCGGCGGCGACTCGTGAGGCCAAGGCGACCACCAGCACGAGTACCAGCGCTTGAAGGAGCTTCTGGCCCCACGATCCAGGCGAGGGTGAGTGGCTCACCGCGCTGAGCCGCTACTGGTAGCCCGCCTGATTTGCCACTCCGCCTGCCGGACCTGGCCGCGGATGTCGGCGCTGGCGGCGTGCAGCTGTTCGGCGCAGTCATGGCTGGGCAGCAGGTCGGCTCGGAGTTCGTCCTTCAGCCACTGGTACAGCCGACCGAGGACGAAGCCGCAGCACAGCGTGAACAGCGGGATGAGGACGTCCATCAGCCGATCTCGCTAGTGAAGCGGCCGACACGGCGAGCGAGGCCGACGACCGTCATGTTGACGATGGCGGCGACGGCATCGGCGGCATCAGGGTTGCTGTGTTCGACCTGGTTCTGCAGACGCTTGAGGTACTCGACCTCCGAGATGGCGTATTCGGAGACGGCAGAGATGGCTCGCATCGTGGCCTGCTCCAGCCGGGTCTCAGAAGTGACCTGCCGCAGCGCCCGCACGTCGCGCCAGCTGACGGCCTGACTGCTGGCACGCCGAACGAGTTCGTGACCGGACATGTTGTCTCACGCTCCCTGTCTTCACCGCTGCCTTGCTGACAGCGGGCTACGTAGAGACGACCATCGGTCCACCCCTGTAGCGTGGTTTGGGAACGGATTGGGAAAGTCGATCATGGGAGTCGCATGAACGACCGTCAGCCGGACCTCGTCGCCGATCTGATGTACCTGCGCAAGGACGCGGGATGCACCCGGGAGCGATTCGCAAACGCAGGCGCCGTCATAGACGTGGTCGGCGGTCGGGGGTTGCCCTTAGAGACGGCCTTCGAGCGCTTCCGCTCGGCCGTGTACTCGCTGAAGGACATCCCGCAGGGACCGGCGCTCTGGGCGGCCTACAACCTGACTGGCGAGGCCAGCGGCGACCTGGGCGACCGGCGCGTGGTCTACGGCAAGTCGATCGGCCGGAAGTTGGACGCCGTGCGGGATTGGGAGAGCCGGGCGATCGATGTCTTGGCGCTGCGACTCACCTCGCGGTTCTACGCGGGAGCGCCCACCCCAGCCGACTTCCCCGTGCCGCACGGCGGCTTCCTGATACGTGACCTTGAGGTTGTCTGCATCATCAAGGATCGCCGGTTTGTGGAGTCGCGCCAGCGGCGAGCCGTCATATCGTTGGTCGAGGGAGAGGCCACCTTCGACTACGGAACGTACAGTTCGACCGAACTTTCCGATGTCGTCGGCGCCGAACTAGAGTTTTCACGCCGGCTGCCGGGCGGCACGATCCACCGCTTGAAGCTTCAGGACCCGGCGGCTATCGGTGAGCTGCACCAGTTCAGCTTCCGGGAGCGAGTGCCCGAGGGGGAGGAGGATCACCAGACGGCCCCTGGCATCGACTTCAGCGGGCAGACGTTCGAGAGCCCGACGCTTGCATACCGGGTCGGGGTACAGTTCATCGGCGAGCAGCCGGAGATTGTCTGGGGATACGACAAGCTGAGCCGGATTGCTCGGCCCGGGGAGCCGGACGGCGGGATTCTGATACCTGTCGAGGACGGCAAAGTGTCGGCTGAGTTCTTCCAGTGTTACGGTGGCCTAGCATCCGGAGTCGCATGGCGTTGGTGCGGCTGAAAGTCCGTAACCTTACCCTCAGTACAACAAATGATGCCCCGCCCTCAGGCGGGCGAGGCATTCTACTAGGGTGTATTAGTGCTCATCAGTCGGCGGAGCTAATGGATAGCTAGGCTGCCTCAGCAATTTTTGCGAGCTCCCCGGCGATGGCCTCTGATATGGGAAGCGCCAGATCTTCCTCTAGCCAGCCATACTGCCCGTTCGGGTTGCATTCCAGGAATACAACTTCGCCGCCGGGCTGCTCAATCAGATCGAAGGCCCCAAAGCCTATGCCCATCTCTTGCAGGTATTGGATGCATAGCTCTCCGACTCCCTCGGGAAGCTCTTCTGCCTTGAACTGGACAGCGAGAGATTCCTGGTGGATTCTCCAGTCGTCTTTCGCAGAGCTTTCCGTATAGATCGCAGCGGGAAAGACCTGCTGGCCCACTACCGTGACTCTCCATTCGCGGGCCTTCGGGATGTATGGCTGGTATAGGCCAGGAAATGGCGAAGTGTACGCCGACAGCTCGGTCGCCTTTTGCTGATTAAGGATAGTCGTCGGCATTGCCTTGATTTGATTTTCATCGCTGATTACGCCCCGCATCATCTTTACAATCATCAGGGACTGCTGACTGGGGAGCAGAGTGGATATCAGCGACTCCCAGTCGCTACCTACCATCGTTTGGGGAACTGAGAAACCGACCTGACGTGCTACGAGCAATTGCTGTAGCTTCCTGTCTGCATGGGCTATATTCCCTGGTGCGCTAAGCCAAATATCTCCCGGGTACAAGGAAGGCCAGATGGTGTCATGTAGGGCTCTGACCTCGTTGTTCATGTAAAGTTGTTTGGCTAGCTGAGAGTCCGCGTCGGCAAGGCTGAAGCTGCCGACCTTCCTGTACCACGCGGCGCTCACATCTTCTGATGCGATTGAGACGCCATTGTAAGTAATCGAAGGCGTCTCTCCACTCAGGTCGACCTGTAGCTTGTCCTCGCCCGAAAGCAGGCGATCGGTCTTGTATACCACTACCGGATAACCTTGGCGCTCGAGCAACTTGCTCACAGGGCTGTAAGCGTGCTCGTCGAAGCTGGCAGAAGCTATCAAGATGGGCTTTTTCATTGCGCCGGGAATCCTCTCAATGGGGGCAGGCTATTCGAGTGATCCGTGGGCAAATTCACGGTATTCCTGCTCCGTGGGATACCGTTGATCACTCTCTTCGGTATAGGGCCGCAATGGGGGCCTGTCTGGTACGCCGTCCGTGAGGTCAATTGGATGCTGTGACCTGCCAAGCCCATATACCGCTCGGTGGTCGTTCATGCGCTTGAAGTCCTCAACGGGCGGCAAGAAGAACTTGCCGTCCTCGCCAAGCATCCACTGTGTGCCGAAGATCTGCCTCTTTCCGTCAAGTATCCGAAACCTATCGGTCAGAGATGGAATTGCTTCGTTGTAAACACTCTTCGGGTCGGCTCTGTAGCACTCCTCAAATGCCTGTAAGATCCTCCGCATGGCATCCATCTTGGCGTGAAGAGCGAGAACCGATAGGGCTTGAGCCCCATCCGCGCCGATATTCGCTACTGTTGGCACTCCGATCTCATTCAGTATGGCTAGGCCCCTTTCGACGCGGTCGTGACTGTGTCGAACGAACTGCTGCCGGATATGCTGCGCGTCAGTATCGTTCCGCGAATGGCGGTACGCTCTCGAGCAAGCCCTAACCTCGCGCTGATCTTCCTTCAGCAGTTCGAGCAGTTCTTTTCTATGGTGAGGGTGCCTATATTCAGTTGTCATATTCTGTTGGGTTATGCGTATTTAATTGTAGGCAAAGTCATAGGTATTGTAAATAGGGTGGTGGGCAAACGAGAGCACGCCTATGTGCTGCACATGGCTGCAGCACATAGGCGTGCCTGAGGTCACTGGTCGTCGGCGTCGCCCGCAGAAACGGTCGACTGGTTGGAGCGGGAAGGCCCAACCCCGCGAGCAGCGTCGGCGAGGGCCTCCAAAACGCTGATCCGCCTGGTCTCGCCACCCGCAGTGCTGTTGTCTCCCTCTGCCAGAGGCAGCTGCTGGTCGTTCATCTCTTCACCTCCTTCAGGTATTAGGCGATCGTCATTTGGTCTTGCTCGGTTCATCCTGCCGGAATCCCACAACTTCCGAAGCCTGCATATGGGGCACTTTCTCGAGACGGCTTGGTGAACTACCTACTGGCCCGCATCTATGGGACTCTGAAGTCGGTGACTTCTGACCAGGCCTACATCTAGTGGGAGCGGTTCGTTGACGGTCCCTGATGGACTCGCCGTGAGTCATCGTCGTGGGAGGAGACAGCAGGGGAGCCGACCGACCGTCGTTGTATCGCCGAGGTCTTCCGAGCCCGTGACGGTAAGAAGTGGCGCGTGCAGGGGCGCGGCCCGCGTCGCCCCACTGTCCGTTACGGCGACCCAACCCGCACTATCGCGAACGGGTCGCACCGGTTCGGAGCCCGTCGAAACCTTCGCACCCGGTGAGAAAGCCTCGTTCGTCTTGCTGCCATGATTCCCGAAGTTCTCACGTAGCTATGACCTTTATATGGCCCACTTTGAAAGCTGGCCCGGCGGCCTCGCCAGGCGGCTAGATGTGGCCGATCGGGCAGGCGCCCGGGTTCAAATCCTCATGTATGGCAAGCCGGATGGTCGATTCAACGCACGAGAACGGAACGTGTAGCCTCCGTCACATGACGTGTCCTCGTTGCGCTAGGGACGACAGCAAGGTGCTGGACAGCCGGCGGTGTCAGGGAGAGATCGTCCGGAGGCGAGCCTGTCAGGCCTGCGGTCACCGCTTCACGACGGCCGAGCGGATCACTGCCGAGTACATGCAGGTGAGGAAGCGCGATGGCAGCGTGGAGGCCTTTTCCCGCGCGAAGTTGTCGCGAGGAATCATGAAGGCTGCGGGAGGTCGCAAGGTTTCGCCGGCCGACCTCAAGACCTACGTCGATCGGGTTGTTCAGGTTCTCAAGCCCGATGCTCCTAACGTGCCGGTACTAAGCAGTGACATTGGGGATCTTGTACTGCAGTACCTGCAGAAGGATGCACATACGGAAGTTTTGCGTGTCCGCTACGCCATGGTCTTGCGGGGCCGAGCTGGTGCTAGTGGTGCCATTCGATCTACTAAGGAATTCCTTGCATGGCTCGCGGAAGAGTATGGTGACCAGCAAGTCTCAGTAACCGGCAGCGCATCGGTGGTTCTGAAGCGTGATGGCAAACGCGAAGCATTCCAGCCGGAGAAACTTGCCAGAAGTATTGGGATTGCCTCAAAGGGGCGCGGCACCGACGAGCAAGTGCGGCACATTGCCGAGCAGATTGCTTCGAGCGTTCGAGATAGCCTTCGCGGGCAAGTTCTTGTCTCGACCGGTCAGATAGCGGCTGAATCCTTAAAGGCCTTGCTGCAGTGGGATGCTCTGGCCTATTTGCGATATGCCTCGGTCGTGAAACGTTACGAATCAGTCGCCGACTTTTGGGCGGAAGCCTCGGGATTGCCGGACTGACCTCAGACCTGCACGCCAGCTGGCCCGGGTTATCACATGCCCAACGCCCCCGCCCGTACCAGCTGCACCCAAGCGTGACGGTAATCCGCGCACCGCGACACCTTGCAGATAAGGCAGATTCCGCTGATGGGGCTGTTGGTGTGCTGTTCCAGCATCTTCCAGTAGTACGTCACCAGCTCAAGTGACAGCTCCTGGGGCTCGTCAACAGACGGATCAGACACGGGGCTTTGCCGCCCCGCTGGTGGAAATCCGATGGGAGCTGGCGTCGGGGCAGGTCAAGCGCTGCCCGCACTCCCGGCACCACATCAGCGACCGCTTGAACGTAAGCATCCCTGCCAGCCATCCGACGAAGGCGATCGCGAGCAGGCCGGGCAGCGCCACATAGGCAGACATCGTTTACCTTCTCCCTGGTCGTAGCGCAGCAGTCCGCAGCCCTGCCCGCTGGACAAAAATCTCCCGTTTCTCGATCGCCTCGCCAGTCGGCTTGAGCGAGTAGCCGTGCAGCCAGAGCCAGCCGTCGTAGGTCGGCCGCGGGTCAACCCGGATCACCCGGAAGACCAGCTCATTGATGGAGAACTGGACGCTCGCCTGCCCGTCGATGACAAGGACATCGCCGGGCTTCGGGTCCTGTGGCGTCCGATTCATGGCGTGCTGCCTCCGAGCGAAGATCTGCGCCTGAACTGGTAGGAGGCGATGCCTTGCCGGGTGCACCGCCTCCCACCAGCCCTCCCGAAAGCGGCTCCAGGAGGGCACCGCGGCGGGTGAAGTGGGCGCATCCCGGCTGGTGGGCCTGAGTCTGCGTCCGGCGGGGACTCCCGCCCCGGGTGCTTCTTCCGAAGCTAGGTGTAATCGGGCGGTTGACTCTACGAAGTTGCTCGGGTTTGCTTAGAACAGCGCCTATCGCGCTCGCTCGATATGGCCAGAGTCCCTAGTAGGGCTTGTGATCGCCGGCCGGGCAAACCTAAGCAAACAACCAACAGGAGGAGGACGGATGGAACTACGATTTCTTGGCAAGGAGACACAGGGCGGT
The DNA here is from genome assembly GCF_040608335.1 of Micromonospora sp. NPDC005194. NCBI lineage: Bacteria > Bacillati > Actinomycetota > Actinomycetes > Micromonosporales > Micromonosporaceae > Micromonospora > Micromonospora sp. NPDC005194. Next base: position 84,923 of record NZ_JBEXIA010000010.1, read on the forward strand.
GGTTCACCGACCCTGTTCGCAACAGACCGCGACACCTACGTGGTGCAGGGCTGGAGGGTTCCGGACGAGGAGGCCAGCGTGGAGATTCCACAGCGGCTGCTCCAGTACCTGGAGCCGGAGACACGACTGGCCGTGCCCCTTCGTGACACCGGCCGGGGCAGCTACATACTGTCCGGGGCTGTCGTGGTCGACGCCGAAGCGCTGGCCCAGATGGACATCCCTGGTCACGAGACGTGCGTAGAGGTCGGCAGGTCACCGGAAGGGGACGCACATGAGGCTGTTCACGGGTGACGCCTTCGATGATCTGTTCCGGACGTTCTCTCGGACTGCCTTCCACCTGGAAGTCCAGGACACCTACGAGACGCCTGAGGAGAGCGAACCCCTCAAGCTGTTTCTAGAGGGCAAGCCGGATGACTTCGGCTGGCACCAGTCGTGGCTGCAACTGGTAGAGGAGGCCACCAGCGTTGGCCGCAGTGTTACCCGCGCCCGGGTGGTGACTGTTCCCCACGTTGACTACACGCGCTGGGGCTTGACGGTCGCAGAGCTGAACATCGCCGCCGGCGAAGACATCCGCTGGCTGCCGCGCCACCACGCCGAGGGCATCGACCTGCCGCCAGATGACTTCTGGCTGTTCGACGATGAGCGGGTGGTGTTTACGGTCTTCGAGCCCAGCGGACAGTTCGTTGGGGGAGCGGAGACGACTGACCGGCACATAGTCGAGCGCTGCCGCAGCGTCCACCAACAGGTTTGGCAGCGGGCGGTGCCACACGCGGCCTACGTCGCCACCTGAGCAGCTCCCTTTGTCAGCATCGGTTCACCAAGCCCGTGAGTCACTCGGACATCGGCTCCGTGACTTGCGGCAGGACGCTGGGCTAAGCGGCAGACAGCTCGCACTGCTCGCCGGTTGGCCCAGCTCCAAGGTTTCCAAGATTGAATACGGCAAGCAGACGCCGACCGAGGACGATCTCCGCGCATGGGGCCAACATTGCCGTGTCCCCGACCAGGTACCCGACCTCATCGCCACCGTGCGGAACATCGAGGCGATGTACGTGGAGTGGCGCCGGATGCTCCGCACCGGCACCAAGCGGCGACAGGAAACCTCGCGCACCATCGAAAGCGAAACCCGGCTCTTCCGGTGGTACGAGCCGGTGTTGGTGCCTGGCATCCTGCATACGGCTGAGTACGCCGCCGCGGTGATGGCTCGGGTGATCGAGTTCTACCAGATCCCCGACGACCTGGAGGCAGGCGTCGCGGTGCGGATGCAGCGGCAACAGATCCTGTATCACGGCATTCATCGTTTCCACTTCGTCCTGGCTGAGCAGGCGCTACGGACGATGGTTGGCGACACCAGCGTGATGATCGGGCAGCTCGATCGGCTGCTAACAGTGCTGTCCCTGCCTCGGGTGCGGCTCGGCATCTTGCCCGCCACGCACCAGTATCGGGTGCCCAGCAACCAGTTCATCCTGTTCGATGACCGCCTGGTGCACGTCGAGGCCATCACCGCCGAGCTGGCCGTGACCCAGCCTCGCGAGATTGCCTTGTACGCCAAGGCGTTCCAGGGCCTCGCGGATGCTGCTCTGCACGGGAAGCAGGCACACGACATGGTGAGCGAGGCGTTGGGCAGGCTTAGGTAGCGGGCGTCGGTAACCCGTCGCTCGGCGTCGAAGGAAGCCTCCCTGTGGTGCCTTGAGCCTGTTGTTGGAGTTTGTCCGCGGTCGATCGACGCTGTGGCTGTGTGCCTTGCGCAGATCGCGTGAATCGTGTACACATTGAATTCGTGAACGTTGTACACAGGGAGTGGCCATGCCAGCTGACGAACTGCTGGGTCTAACCGAGGTTGCTCAGCTCGCGGGGGTCGCTCGGAACGTGGTGTCCAACTGGAGGACGCGTGACCCAAGGTTTCCGCGTCCCACTGTGGACTTGGCATCCGGCCCTGTCTTCAGGTCGGAACAGATCATGCGCTATCTGGCAAGAAGGAGGAGTTCGTTGACCTATGTAATCAGCATGATCAACCTCAAGGGTGGGGTTGGAAAGACAACCACCACTGTCGCACTGGCAGAGATCCTCGCTGGTGATCTCGGAAAACGTGTCCTAGTTATCGATCTGGATCCGCAGACGAACGCTACGACTATGCTTCTTGGCGAGAAGGCGTGGGCGACGGCTAACGCCCAGGGCTTCACCTTGGCCACCCTGTTCAAGGACTCGCTACGACCCGATGGCGATCCGCCAAAGTTCAATCTAAAGAGTACGCTCCACCAAGGAGTTTCCCCGGTTAAGGCAGTGAAGAAGCTGGACCTGCTTCCCAGTAGCTTGGATTTGATCGATGTTCAAGATCGGTTGGCTGCTGTTCCCGCCGGCAACTACTACACCGATCGCCCTGTCGATCTGCTGCATAAGGCTACCCGAAAGATCGTTCCCGACTACGATTACGTGCTGATCGATTGCCCGCCAAACCTCGGAATCATCACCCTGAACGGGCTGAGGATGTCGCAGGGTTATGTGATTCCAACCAAGCCTGACGTTCTAAGCACCTATGGCATTCCCCAAATCATGACCAGAGTGAAGGGATTCGCGGAAGGTCTGGCCGATGAGGAAATCGTTCCCCTGGGTACGGTGATTAATATGTATCGAACGAACACTACAGTGCATGACACGACCCTTCGTGCCCTGCGCTCGGATGTCAAGTCTGGGAAGGTGCCGCCTCTGTTTGCTTCCAAGATCCCGCAGGGTGACGCGGTTGCCGGAGCGGCGGAGTTTGCCGCAGCCTCGACGTTGCGGCAGCGCTGGGGATATCAAGGTCATTTCGATCAGCTCAAGGCGCTCGCCATCGAGTTTGACGAGCGTGCACAGGCGCAGCTGTGAGCCAGATTTCAGAAGAAGAGCAAGCCTACGTCGGAGATCTCGCGCAGACTCAGCGTGCGCTCGAGATGCTCGCAACGAGTCAACCTGACCTGGCTGCCGTTCTCGCCGATGTCCTAGTGGTTGTAGCCGCAGAAGCAACGAGAAATCCACGGTTCGCGAAGAAGCTGACAGGGGCACTGTTTGGGGCGGCGAATCGAAAGCCTGCAGCCAAAGGTGCTTCTGACCGGCGAGCGCGGCGTGAACCTGGCCCGTGGGATCCTTTTACCGTCTATGCCGAGCAAGGCGAACAGGGTTTGCGGGAACGGCTGGCAAGCCTAGAGCTGGAACAGCTGCGCAACATTGTTGCTGAGCATGGCATGGACTCCGATCGGTTGGCCATGAAATGGCGTGACTCAGGCCGAGTAATCAATCGGATCGTGGAGCGGGTGGTGGATCGCGCAGCGAAAGGCGAAGGCTTCCGTGGTCAGCCAACAGCCTACAGTTCGAGCGATTAAGAAATACTGCCACTCGCATCGTTAGCTCGAATGATGGGTAAATGTTCGCGTCTACTCTTTGTTAAATTAGTATCCGGATCGGGTGATGGCCGCAGGTACCAGTACCGTCCACCGGCCATCACCTAGCCCGATGTCACTGTTCCACTCTGCAAGGGCAAGAATGGTTGATGAGGTGCCGTCCGGATAGTTCACTGCTATCGCATCTCGTGACTCGGTCATCTCACGCAGGTCCGCTACGGTAAAGACCCGCTGCGTCTGGCCGTGATAAACCCGCGTTGCTTCGGACGCATGCGTCACTTCCTCGGTGACGAGCCGGGTCTGACCCCCCGACCGTGAGATGCCCACTACCCGTGCGACCCGGCTGGGTGACGTTCCGACCAGAAGGCTCCGCGAACCGTCCTCCTTGGCAAGTAGGTCAGGCACCTCCTGCCCTGCCCTACGCTCCATCTGGTCGGTGTAGCTGGTGACCGCATCTGAGCCCCCGATGCAGCGAATGCTGGTCTTAGGGGCCCCCAGGGCCTTTACTCGGTCTGCGATGTCAGCCGGGTACGGGTTAACGATGTCCACCGTGACCCCGTCTCGGGCGAGGGTGTCGGAGAGCATCCCGGAGGCGACAAGATCCGTGGGCGGCAGCGAGTAGCCGATGAGCGCTACGCGGTCGGCGTTGGCCAGTGCCTCGGCAGCAGACAGCCAGAGCTCCCGCGAGATGGGGTTGTTGTAGAAGGAGGACTTCGCTGCCGCCGGTGGAACGATGAACGGCTCGCGGCCAGGAAGCTGCTCCCGGCGTTCCTGCTCGTCGAACGGTGAGGGATTGCCCCATGACCCTGCGAGCGGCAGCCGCTGCACGGTGGCACCGGAGATGTCGCCCGGCACCCAGTAGTTGTCAAGCGAGCCATGCAGTTTGAGAAGGCGGAACGAGCGGGCACCTGGGTCGTGTAGGAAACCACCTCGGCTCGGCCCTGGAGGGATGTTTCGTACCAGGTTGAAGCTCTTGACGATGGTTGAGTCGGGCACCCAGTCACTGAGCACGAGGTGCTCGACCGTGCGCTCGATGAGGGTGTCGTAGTTGAAGGTAATCACCGTTGCGCGGGTGGCGTGCATCAGGCCAATGAGACGCCTAAGCCACTGGGCCGGTTGCCCTTGAAGGACGCTCGATTCTCGCTCCAGCATGACTCGGTGCAGCTCCTGAGCGACCAGCAAGAACAGACCATGGTTCGTCGCGTTGGCGGCAGCAGTCAGATCTGGCTGAGGTTCAGCGAGGCGTGATAACCAGGCCTCGAAGTACCCACCCGTGAAGCCCCGCGGAGAGCGCGCCTGGACTTCCGGCAGCCGGGCGCGTACCAGCTCACCCAGCTCGTCGGTGAGCGGCATCTCGGATGAGATTGCCCGAGAAAATCCTGCCCCTAGTACAAAGACCGTCCCCATCGTGACTCTCCAGAACTCTTGGCGCCGCCTCGTGGCCACTGTAGTGAGCAGAACCGGGGCTCAGTTGCTGAGGCTCGTGCTGCAACCAGGCCCCTGAGACGAACGGCCCGGCCTAGGAGGCCGACTCGTAAGGTTTCGCCCGTTGCTCGACCCGCTCTCACGCGAGATCACGGACACCGGCTGTGTGGTGCACGTTGTCGCGGCCAAGACGTTGGGGGTGCACCGAATGCGTGACGACTGGCGACCACAGCCCCAGTGGCGGTGGCAAAGCTGATGCCACCCCCGATCACCGCACCGAACACCGCCGGAACTAGATCGTTGAGGGCGAAGATGCCGTTCGTGTTCCCGTACTTCGTGACGAAGTCGTCGCCCAAGATCCGATTGATCTTCTGCAATGTCTCGACGGATGTGTTGCCGACCACCTGACGTGCCCAGTGCTTGCCTGTACGTCCGGCCACCCTAGCGATGGTTGCGGCACCGCCTTCGCCGAGCAGGATGCCCATCACGATCGTCTGCCGACGTTCCACCTCCTTGATCGGGACTCCGTGGACTTCGGCGAGCGACAGCGTAAACACAGCGCTGCGCTCAAATCTGGCGAGGAGCTGACCACCCGACAACATCATCGCGAGTCCCGTGCCGACTCGTGGCGCGGCTGCAGCGGCACCGGTGACGAGACCGGTTCCAGCCAAGGTGCTGATGTACATCCGTTCCAGGCTGCGGATCACCTGTTCCGGCGTTGCCTTGGGGTTTCGGTGCCGGGCCCGGGCGAGGTTGTTGCGGACCCGTGGCCCTTCGAGGGCGATTGCCCAGTCCAGAAGATTGAGGACGTGCTGCTTGCCATCGGCTTCAAACGGATCCGCTCCATCTTGGCCATGTAGCGCCATGCCTCAACTCCTTCAGTCGTCCTGGCCGCGATGAACTTCACAGCCAATCACCCCGAGGGCCGTGGACGTTGTCAGCGGGGCGGGTTCAAAGCGACTTCTTCTGCCCTGGCTGGCCGCGGCCTGCCCGGGGGACGATCCGGAGCCTAGGATCGATTCTTGTTCAAGATCGAAATTCGTGCTGTTCCTCGGTCCCGATCTCGCCGGTGAGCAGGTGTTTCAGCTCTCGCGCGAGCGTGGAGCCATGGCGTAGATCAACTTGTGGAGTGGCCAACGGGCCTCTCACACGGAGTTGCGAGCCACGGCTAGACCACAGGTCGCCAGGATTCCTAGGGCGACGAGCCCAATGCGTAGCCAGGGGATATCCCTGGCCGGCTTGATCCCGATGGACAGCGACAGGGCTACGCAGGCTGTCACCACCAGGCAAATGACGATGGTGAGCACCTGATACGCAAAGCCGTTCTCCGACCACCAGGCCAGCGCTCCGAACACTGAGGGGACCAACAGCAGCAGGCTCAAACCTGTCAGCGGCACGGCGATCTTCCAGCGCGTCCAAGCGCTCATCTCTGCTGGTCCCCCTCGGTGCCATGGCAGTCGTTGGTCTCAACCTCGACGTGCAGCGCCCCCTGGTCGGCGGCATTGCGCAGTTGCAGAGCTTGCTGTTCAAACTCTGCCAGTTGGTCGACGGACAGGCCGTCGCGGTGGGTGAGTGCCTCCGCGAAGGCCGCATCGAGGGCCGCACCGTGCCAGGACACGGCGGCGGCGGTCTGAAGGTCGGCCGCTCCATCAAGCACGGTGCGGGCGAGTGACCCGAGCGGGTCGTTGGGGCCGCGGCTACGTGCCAACTCGGCGAACACTGCGCGGGCGAGGGGGTCGCGACCTACGTCATCAGTCATCGCGTGTCCTACAGGCCGGGGTGGTGATAGGGCTGGAGGTCGGGCAGTGACGCCACGGCGAGGCCAGCTTTGATCATGGTGATCGAGCCAGCGATGCCCTTGAAGGTGGCCTCGGCGTTACTGAAGAACGCCGATATCTCGTTGTACAGGTCGTAGGCCTGCCAAGCGTAGTAGGCAGCAACGCCGTAGCCGGCGATCGGACCGATGCCAGTTTCAAGGGTGGCGGTGCCGACCGCTGCCGCAGCGTTGATGACGATGAGCACGTCGATCAGCTTGGTGATCAGCCCAGTGACGACTGAGTAGAGCTGCTTCGCCGCCTCGGCCGCTTCGGTGTACAGGCGCCCATACTGGTCGCAGATCGGGCGGAGAGCGCAAGCCGCCCTGCCAAGCGTCAGCTGGTACTCCTGCTCTGCTTCGGCAGCGTTTCCCTGCCAGACCGTCGGGACGTCAGCGGCGTTCGCGATCAAGTTGCTGCCGAGGGCATCCAGGGCATCGCCGATGATTCGCCACGCGTTGGCGCAGTGGACGTAGGACTCCCAGTCACCACTGAAGGCCTTGCCCCACCCCTCGAACGGATCCTCACCGAACAGCCACACACTCACCTGACGTAACCAGGCTGCTGGGCTGACCAGATCGGCTAGCGGGTTGATCTCGAACATCTCGATGCTGCTGGCGTAGTTCGGCGGCACCAGCTTGCCGACGGGCTCGTCGACGTCGGCGAACGGTGCACGCACAGCAGTTGGCCACAGATCGGGTCGACCGCTAGAGAGGGTGCTGCGCAGGTCTGACGTATCGCGAGCGCCGGGGTAGCTGGCATCGAGGCGAGCGGCTGCAGCGGCATCCGTTCTCGCGTACGTGTGCTGTGCACGGTTGATCTGGGTAGCAGCGACCGCGGTCAGCATCTTGAGCCGCTCCACCCCTTCTGTCATGCGTCCGTATGCCGCGTGATGCGGCCCGGCCAGCATGAACAGCAAGCCCTCCTGATCGAAGGTCAGATCGCAATGGCGCTTCGTATAGTGCAGCGTGTCTGCGGCGTCGTCCGATGCCCGATGGAACAAGCCGTGCAAACCGCTAAGACCCGCAAGATCCGCATAAAAGCCGCTCATGATCCCCCGTCGATCGTCGGCCGGCAACGCCACACAGCGTAGAGAGCACAACCGCTTCCCTCAATGCAAAGGCGCATGCCCACCGGTTTTGGCAGCATGCAGCTGGAGCCCGAGGAGTCGGCTCCATGGCCTGCGAGCAGCGGCACACGCAGGTTGGTTAGGAGCGCCGAAGGCGCTCGCCGGTGCGGGGGTCGATGCCTATACCACCACTCCGGGAACACCCACTGACCGCAGATCGAGGAGCGGGGCGGTAACCCGCCCAGTCTTCGTGAACTTCGGCTGAGCCAGTAGGCGCCTGCGCGAAGGATCACCTTCAGATAGAAGGACAAGCTTTGGTCGGATAGATGACACACCAAAGGCTCGATCCTGACCGATGGGCCAGGGCCGCCTGAACCAACCTTGTGCAGGGCTCCGGAAGAGCATTGGTCTCGATATGCTGCTTCGCATGCCCGAAGACCCCGCCAAGCCTCTACAGGCACCGACGGACACTGGCGTTGGTTCCCTCGCCGGTCAGATTCCTGTCGAAATCACCTACCGAATCATCGAGCTATTCTCGGCCGGACTCTACTCCAGCCCCAACAAGGCTATCGAGGAGCTGGTAAGCAACTCCTTTGATGCCTTGGCGTCGAGGGTCGATGTTTCGCTGCCCGCCAATGCGGCCACGCTCGGTGCCAGTATTTGGGTGGTTGACGATGGCGAGAGCATGGACTTTGGTGGCTTAAGGGATCTGTGGCAGATCGCCCGATCTCCGAAGGCCAACCGTCGTGAACAGCGCGGCGGACGTCTGCCTATCGGAAAATTCGGAATCGGAAAACTTGCAACCTACGTACTCGCTCGGAAGCTAACGTATGTCGCGTGTCGGTCCGGCGAGGTCCTATGCGTCGAGATGGATTTCGGTAAGATCAATCCTGACCAGTCGGCAACGTCCCAGAGTGTGACGCTTGACGTAGTGAAGCTGGGCGATGAGGCGCTCTCCGACCTCATGAGTTCTCTCCGTCGGAACCTGGGCGGTGACGAGGTGGCGGCGAGGCTGCTCAAGAGTCGTGCAGCGGGCGAGTCATGGACCGCGGCTGTCATGGATGACGCGAAGCCGCTTGCATCGCAGATTAAGCACGGACGGCTCCTTTGGCTGTTGTCTACCGCGCTGCCGAATAATCCCCAATTTCAGGTATACATGAATGGCAATCGCGTAGCTTCCAAGGTTGAAGAGCGTGAGCCTATCGCGGTTTGGCGCATAGGGGAGGAACCGGCTCGGCCCGAGGGATTCACAGGCGCGCCGTTGCCGAGTGGGTTGTCAGCGACGCCAGTCGAGGGTGTTGCAGCAGGCGCAGATGCGGACGGCCCTTTTGTTGAGATCTACGGTCTACCGCTCCCTATTCGTGGTCAGGCTGCGATCTACGCCGACGAGCTTACCGAAAACAAAGCTGCCGAGTGGGGCCGTAGTCACGGATTTTTTGTGATGGTTCGTCAACGGTTAATCAATTTGGATGACCCGCTTTTCGGCATGCCGGCGCTATCCCACAAATACTTCAACAGGTTCAGGATCGAGATCCACGCAGACGGTCTGGACCCGCTCTTGACGTCGGCGCGCGAGTCCGTCCAGCAAGGTGAAGAGGTCAAGCTAATCCAGCAATTCCTCCGCAGCCAGTTCAACCTTGCGCGACGAATCCTTGACGCTCATGTTCAAGACAGGGAGAAGTCGGCACAGTTAGCAGACCGAATCGGGCGATCTGCGCGGAGCCTTACAAGGAGGCCGCTGTTTGCGGCTATCGAAAAGGCTCTCCATGGAGATGTCGATCATTTGGTCATGGTCGCGGTGCCATCTGGTCTCACTCCGTCGGCTATGGCGGACCTCCTCGAAAAGCTGCGGGACTCGCTCGAATCCGAGCGAGGACTCATCGACTCGGTAGAGCCCGTGCCTCTTGGGGCTGAATACCTGATCTCGCGGTATGACCCTGTCATGCAACGGGTGGAGGTTAATACACTCCACCCGTTCTATGCCAACTTTGTCGATGGGACCGGCTCCCCTGAGCCGTTCAATGTTATAGCCGTGACGGAGATTCTTACTGAAGCGTATATGTTGGAAGAGGGTTTGGAACCGGAGGCTGCAAGGTCGTTAATTCGGCGGAGAGACTCATTCCTCCGAGAATTGGTTGCATCAAGTCGGCGAGGTCCTGCAGCCATCGCTCAGAACTTGATTGATCGCGGCGACAACGAAAAAGAGCTCGAACGTGCCTTGGCTGAGGCCTTCACATCGCTTGGCTACGCGGTCTCACCAATAGGTGGTAAGGGCGAGCCCGACGGTCTTGCGGCAGCATTGCTCGGGGTGCGAGATGGTCAGCGAGCTGATTACACCATCAGCTATGACGCGAAGAGCACCGGGAGCAACGCGGTAAGCGCTAGTCACGTAGGGGTGCAAACGCTTCTAAGACACGCGAGGCAGTACAACACGAAACTCATCGTAGTGGTAGCCCCGGACTTTGAGGGTGCTTCCGACCCGAATTCGAGCTTGTTGCGGGACATCCGCCACTTCGCTGAGGTCCAGGAGGGATTTATCACACCGGTCCGCGTCAAGGACTTCGCGGTACTTGTTGCGGTTGCCGCAAGACGGCAGATCGGCTTCAGTAAGCTTCGTGAGTTCATCGAGGAGTGCCGTACACCCGACGAAGCCCGCGAGTGGATACGCGCGCAACTGGAGGCACCAGTCGAGCAGGCGCCGTTACGCGAAATCCTTCTATCAGTGGAACATGTTGCGCGGGAAGCTGAAGATACGCCAACCCTTGCAACCGTTAGCTTTTACTTGAAATCAAGTTACGGCATACGTCTGAAGAGGGACGACCTTGAGGAGCATTTGAAGGGCGTAGCACGTTTGGTTCCGGGTTTTCTCAGCCTTGCCGGCGAGCACATCAGCCTGGATTCTAGCCCCGACAAGATTCTGCAGGAGATCAGCAAGCAGACTACTGAGCTTGATCGGACGGTTCTTGACAAGACCTATGCTGGCACCCTGTTGGACGCGCCAGCGCTGCCAGCCCCAGCCGCTCAGTCTCCGCCCCGCCCCAGGGCGGGGGGAGGCGATCAGGGCCAGCGGCTCAGCCGGCGGAAGCCAAGTGGCGGTGGTAGGCGGCGGTAGTCCAGCGCGAGTTACTCGAGCCGAAGCGCCGCCCCTACTGACTTGCCCACTCGGGGGCGCCTTGTCATCTCGGCGATGCCTGCGCGGGTTTGGCTGTTCGGGGTCCGCTGCACGAGACGATCTACGTGGGTGCCTGCAGTGGCAACTCGGCACGAATACCCCGGCTGATGTCTACGTCCCGACAAGTTTCGTCAGTCCCTTCCGGTGGGACCGTTCGACATGCTCTTCTGTCCGAGCTCGTGATGACGCAGACCTATCTGACTGCCTAGCATGATGGTTGGTGTGTCATCAGAACAACCGAGAGGGCGCTATGACTACGCACGAGCCAACAGTTGGAGGTCAACTATCGACGGCCGGCAAGCCCTTGGACCCTCTGGCAGTTAAGCTATCGCGCGAAATCATCACCCTACTATCGGACCAGCTATACCAATCCCCGTTGAAGGCAATAGAGGAATTGGTGGTTAACTCCTTCGATGCGGATGCGCCTTCATGTCGTGTCGTCGTGCCTGCCGTTGCGCCGGGAACCGAGCTGGGCCGCATCCCAGTTATCGCTGTATACGACGACGGTGTTGGAATGGACTACGACGGCTTGGCCGATTTGTGGTTGATTGGCAGATCTAGTAAGCGTACCGAAACCATTGAGCGCGTCCGCGGTCGACGGCAGATCGGCAAGTTCGGTATCGGCAAACTTGCAACGTACGCCCTGGCCAACCGCATCACATACGTCAGCTCTGTCGGTGCCGGAGAGATTTTGGCCCTGTCTCTCCAATTCACGGACTTCAAGTCGGACCCGACGGGGCAGGACGATAGACCTGTCTTGATGGATGTGTACGCCGTAAAGGCTGAAAACCTCTTAATGCTGCCTTGGTTAAGCGAGACTCTGCGTGCTGCTGGGCTCGATGCGGCGAACGCTTTAAATCCGGCTGAGAGTTGGACGCTAGTCCTTCTTGAAGAGCTGAAAGAGAAAGTTCAAAAAGTTTCGCCGAATCGCTTGCGTTGGGTGTTGCGTACGGCGATGCCGCTCGCGTCAGATTTTGAACTCTTTCTCAATGGCGAGCAAGTAATTTCGTCGAAGGAGGACTATGAGATCGTTGTGCGATTCGATGTTTCGGATCTGCCTCCTGAGCGGCTCTCCAACATGACGAAGAAGACAGGCGTCAGATGGGCCTTGGAGGAGCGACCGTCGCCCTGGCGTCTGCTGTCCCAACTGCCGAAAGTCCCTGCCCTGGTTAGCGACCTTTTTCCCGAAGGGATATTCGGTACTGTTATTGTCACCAAAAAAACCCTCTACTCCGGTAAGAGTGCGGATCTCACGAGGTCGCATGGGTTTTTTGTGAGGGTTCGGGGGCGCCTTATTGATGAGGAGGACCCTCTCTCTGGTGCCGATCCCCGATCTTACGAAACCTTTAATAGATTCCGGGCTGAAGTCGATGCCGATGACCTCGATGGTCAACTAACTGCGCCTCGGGAAGGGGTTGGCGTCGGCGAGTCGCGGGTGGCCCTCTCGCACGTCCTCACGGAACTGTTCAACGAGGCGCGTTCGCGCTACGAGGAGTGGCAACGCCAACAGCAGAAACCGGACGAGAAGCGGAACGAAAAAGATCGAAATTACGTCAATAAGCGAGATGTGGAACGCCCCGTTGCGGATGCGATCCTTGCGTCTTCGGATGGAGGTGGCAACGAAGCCGGGCATGAGGCTGACGAAAGTTGGTTCTTCCTTAATATTCCAGAAGACGCCGACACCGCAAGTGTTGCGGCCAGTCTCTATGAAACCCAGCGCGAGCCATACACGTACACCTTTGAGGGTCTCGGCCGTGACGAGCGGTTGGTTAGGTTCCTTCCCATTGAGCGAAAGTTCATCTTGAACGATGATCATCCATTAGTGCTGAACTACAAGGGGGACACCCACGCGCATGACCTGCTACTTGACGTCGCGACAGCCGAGGCGTTGCTGGAGGTTTACCTACGCGAGGTGGGTCTTGCTCCGCATGCAATCGGCGAGGTGTTAGAACGACGCGATGTTCTGCTCAAAAGCTTAGCTCAGGAACAACTAAACTCGTTCGCGGCGATTGCAGCGAACCTACGGGGCTCGATAGCTTCCTCCCACGACCTGGAGATTGCCCTTGTGGTCGCGGCGCGCGCGCTTGGCTTCGTGGCCACACATGTAAGCGGACCCGACCAGCCTGATGGGCTAGCACGTCTTCGTGACTATCCCTTGGGCGAACGTAAGATCACGCTCGAAGCAAAGTCGTCGGGTAAAGTCCCGTCCTTGGCAGCTATCGACTTCGCCGGCTTGGCGAGACATGCCGAAGACCATGAAGCGCAGGGAGTGCTGCTTATTGCTCCCGACTATCCGGGCTCTAGTCGCGCGGATCAATCTGCGGCGGCTCGCACTGCTCAGACTTTGAAGATCAGCTGCTGGACCGTGCATCAGCTTGCTCGTGTCGTTGAGTCTATCGATAATCGTGACATTACGACCAGGCAGGTCCTTGACATTGTTTTGAGCGCTTTCACTCCTGAGGAGGTCACAGTTGCGGTCAATCGGCTACTGAGTGAGCCGCAGATCGCGCCTCGGGAACTTGCCCTTGCGCTCCTTCAAGCTCTGAGGAAACTTGACGGAATGGGGCTTACAGATAAATTGCGAAGTGTGGACATGCTTCACGTCGTCGTGGCCGGTGCCGGTCTCGAAGTTAAGGACCAGGATGTGCGCGACGCCCTGCGCGTCCTCGTGGCGGCGAGTCAGGGCGCGCTCACGGCGATGAGCGGCGACCGAGTCCAGCTGAACACATCAGTCGAGGAGCTTGAGCGACGGGTCGCGCCCTGGCTCGGGAATCCTGCGAGTGCTCGCCGAGCCAGCACCTTTAGGGCGCAACCGCTGGTGCCGGGTGGTGAGTAGGTCAGCGTAGGCCCGCGGGAGGACCGCTAATTTCGCTTGGTGACGGTCGCGGTGATCTTTGGTAGCCTTGCGCTGATTACTACTTAGGTGCGCCGCTGTCCGGTTCGGACGGCGGCGCTCGCGACGTCGGGCTGAAGGCGGAAAGATGGCAGCTGGTGACGTAGGCATGAGCCTGGTAGGCCCGCCGGCCGCGACCGGACGAGCTGGCGAAACCGAGGGTGTGGGGGAACCGTCTGCTGTTGTGTCTGGCAACCCGGCCGCTGACATTGAGCCTCTTGACGTCGGGCAGTCGTCGCGGCCTCCGAAGCTGACGCATTACCTGTTCCGCTACCCGGCGAAGTTCCATCCGCCGGTCATCTCGGCTCTTATCGAGCGCTACAGCAAGCCAGGCGACCTGGTGTTCGATCCTTTCGTTGGATCCGGGACTGCTTTGGTCGAGGCGATAATGAGCGGCCGTCGTTCTCTCGGCATGGATATCGACCCGGTAGCTGTCGAGGTCTCAAGAGCGAAGACTCGACGGTACGATCTCGCTCGGCTTGAGAGCGCGGCCGAACGTCTTAGTCGTCGACTTAAAGTGCGTGAGCGTGAAGAGGCCGAGTATGGCCGGCTGATGTTTGCAGACATTAGTGAGGTTGAACTCGAAGAGACGCTAGCCCTGGAGGCGCTGTGGGTTCCGGCGATCCCGCGCTTGGGGCATTGGTTTAGGCGCTATGTAGTTGTTGATCTCGCTCGCATTCACCAAGCAATAACGATGACGCGTTGCGACGCGAGGACCCGCTTGCTTCTGAGAGTGGTCTTCGCATCGATTATTCGAAACGCCTCGAACGCTGATCCTGTACCAGTCTCAGGTCTCGAATACACCTCACATATGAAACGGCGAGACAAGGATGGGCGGCTGATTAACCCATTCGCCCTGTTTCGCGTTGCTCTCCAGAAGGCCCTCGTTTCGGTTGCTGACCTCGCTGAACACTGGAGTGACCTGGTCGCCGAGCCATCTGTCTACCAGGGAAGCGCTACGGATTTCGCGCGGCGATTTGAAGGATCCGTCGATCTAGTATTAACCTCGCCCCCTTATCACAATGCCGTCGACTACTACCGCCGGCATCAGCTTGAACTCTTCTGGTTGGGGTTAGCGCCTTCGCAGGAAGTCCGTGAGAAGCTCATTCCATCCTATATCGGGCGGCCCAATGTAGCGATGAAGGACCCACTCCTTCAGCTCCCGTGGAACCCTCCTGCTTTGGCAGGCCAGTGGGAGGAACGGATGCGCGCTTCCGCCCCTCGGCGGGCAAGGGACTTCCGTCACTACACGCAGGCAATGCATCAGTGCTTCAGTCAACTCGCTCAGGTGACGCGCCCCGGCGTAAAAGCGCTTTTCGTAGTCGGTCACTCGAGCTGGAACGGTCAAGAAATTCCTACTGCGACACTTTTCCAGGAATTAGCCGACGACTTCGAGTTGGACGAAATCCTGAGTTACCCGGTCAAGAACCGCTACATGTCATACGCCCGCCGAAATAATGCTTCGATTGATCGCGAGTACGTGCTTGCGTTCCGACGGACTTAAATATTCGCTGCACGCTATGCTCCGTCGAAGCAGCCTCACTAGGTGTCCCGATGCAAGTGGATCGGGATGCCCTGTTCGTAAGGCAAAGCCAAGGGAGAACGCAGCGTCAAGTAGTTTAAGGGTTGCTTCATCGAGGGGCGTTGAACTAGGCAAAGTGGGCTCGACCTCTGCTCGGTGCTGTTCCGAGTTCGTCTTAAGCGCGGCCTCGGCCCATCGAGGCCGCGGACCGAGGTCGTCTTGGCCGACGCAGTAGCTCGCCAGTGCTTCTGACCAGCCGCGGACGTAGGCCGAAGGACTGCGCCAGGTGGCATCGAGTTCGTTAAATACTTCGTCTCTTATGGCCCCTGTCACGGCGAACTCATGCAACGCACTCTGGCGTCCTCTGTGCAAGTGTGCGGCGATGAGGCGAGCAGCATCGGCGCTGATGTCGCGGTTGCGGCGGGCAGCTTGGTCGATGCTGCGTTGGATCAGTTGACAGTCGATCATTGCTGGCTGCCTTGTCGGGAAACGTAGATCCGCGTGGTAGGTGCCAGATGCATGGCTTGATCCTTGGTCGTCCTGCCAGTCGATCTGCCTCAAAACCTTCAGCGTCTTTGGGCTCGGTCGTGTCGCCGCGACCCTGGCCGGGCCGAGAGCGGGTTCAATGACCAGTTCACCGCAAGCTAGCTCCCCGACGCGGCGGGGTACGAGCACGTATCTCGGGCGGAGCTGACCGGCGGTCGCGCGGGCCAACTCGCCGAACAGGTCAGAGAGTTGGGCTGGGAAAGCTTCGGCTGTGTTCTCACTCCTCTGGTTGGCATGCTTCATTTGGGTTGTTCCTGCTTAAGGTTTGTCGAGGTCGGCGAACAGACATTGGCGTGTCTGTTGCGACGACGGCTCCCCGTACGCGGACGCCCGGCTTCCCGACGGCACCCGACTGCACGCCGTGCTGCCGCCGGTGGCGACCGAGGGGCCCTACCTTTCCCTGCGGACATTCCGGCACCGCCCGTTCACGCTCGACGAGCTGGTGCGCCAGGGGACCGTGCCGCGGCCGGTGGCGCCACTGCTCGCCGCCGTCGTCGCGGCCCGACTGGCGTACCTGGTCACCGGTGGCACGGGCTCGGGTAAGACGACACTGCTCAACACGCTGCTCGGGTTGGTGCCGGCCACCGAGCGGATCGTCCTCGTGGAGGACGCCTCCGAGCTGCAACCGGGGCACCCGCATGTGGTCGGGCTCCAGGCCCGTACCGCCAACGTCGAGGGGACGGGCGTCGTCAGCCTCGGCGACCTGGTCCGGCAGGCGCTGCGGATGCGCCCCGACCGGTTGGTGGTCGGGGAGTGCCGGGGCGCGGAGGTGGTCGACCTGCTGGCCGCCCTGAACACCGGGCACGACGGCGGCGCCGGCACGCTGCACGCGAACACCCCCTCTGACGTGCCGGCCCGGCTGGAGGCGCTCGGCATGCTGGGCGGGCTGCCCCGCGCCGCGCTGCATGCCCAGGTGGTCGCCGCGCTCCAGGTGCTGCTCCAGGTACGCCGAGGAGACCAGGGGCGTGTCCTCGAGTCGATCTGTCTGCTGCTTCCCGAGGGGCCCGAGCGACTGGCCACCGTGGTGCCCGCCTGGGTACGTGGACGTGGGTTGGGGCTGGCCGCGCGTACCTTCGGCACGCTGCTGCGAGACCGGGGCGTGGCGGTGCCCCCGATCCTCAGCGAGCCGTGGCCTGGATCGGCGGGCCCGGCATGACCGGCGGGACGGCGCTGGTGGTGGCGCTGCTGCTGGCCGCCGCGGCCCTGGTGGCCTGGCCTGTGCAGAGCGTCCGGGCACGCCGCCGCCGAGTGCTGGCACCGGGCCGTGGCGCCACCGGCGCTGACCCGGACGACGCCCTGGTGGAATGGATCAGGGGCCTCGCTCGCGGGCGGGGCGAGCCGACCGATGAGTTCGGCGGCCTGCCCGCCTCGGTCCACCCGGGTGCCCTCTCGTACCCACCGGGAGCGTCGGCGTCCAGCAGCGGGCGGACGGTTGTCGCGTGGCTCACTCGGGACCTTGACGACAGCCCGAGCCGCCCGAGGGCGACCGGCGGCCCGGGGGGATCCACGCGACCGGCAGGCCCGGCACGTCCGCCGATCCGTCGGGATCCTCGCCGCCCGGCTGCCACTGCCCGGCCGGAGACCGAGACCCTGGTGGCCGTCGAGCATCCGGGCCACAGCCGGGTCGACCCGGCGGACCACCGCCTCATTGACCCGGCGGACGAAAAGGCCGGCGGTTCGTACGCGGCCCATCCGGTACGCGTGCGTCGGTCGCCGAGGCGTGTGCTGCTGCTGGTTGGCCTGGTGGGGGCGGGTGTCGGTGCAGTATCCGCCGGGCCGGTGGCCGCGGTCGCGGTGGCCGGCTACGGCACGCTGGCCGTGCGCGCCCTGCTCCGCTGGAGGGCGAGCCGGCACGCCGAGCTGGATCGGCGGCGCGGCCTGGACCTGCTCTGCGGTCTGGCCGCCGACCTCCGGGCGGGCCTGCCCGTCCCGCCAACTCTGGAGATCGCCGCCGTCCAGGGGTCGGGCCGAGTCGACCGGCTTAGCGAGCTGACCTCGGCCGCCGTGCGGTTGGCGGACCGGACCGGCGCACCACTGGCCGAACTGGTCGAGCGGATCGAGGCGGACGCCCGGGCGACCGACCGGGGCCTGGCCGCGGCGGCGGCACAGGCGGCGGGTGCCCGTGCCACGGCCTGGTTGCTGGCGGCCCTGCCGCTCGGCGGGATCGCGCTCGGCTACGGGATCGGGGTCGATCCCTTGGCAGTGCTCCTGCACAGCACGGTCGGTGGGGTCTGCGCGGTCATCGCGGTCGCCCTACAGATTGTCGGCCTGTTCTGGGCCGAGCGGTTGGGCGCGGCGTCGGGGCGGGCCGCCTGATGTCCCCGGTGCTGCTCGTGGTCGCCGGCCTGGTGGTCGCAGCCCTTCTCGTGGTGCCGCTGCGGCTGCGCCAGCGCGGCCCGGCTCGCCCACCCCGGCGGGTGACCCAGGGCGGCTGGCCGGGGCGGGACGGATGGCCGGGTCGGAACGGTTCCGTGCGCCCCGACGGCCTGGAGCGCCAGGCCGCCCCGGGCGGTTCGGAGCGCCCAGCCGGCTCGGCGGGTCGGCGCGGCTCGCTGGCTCAGGGCGGCTCGCTGGCTCAGGGCGGCTCGGGTAGGGGCGGTGTGGAGAGGCGGCGGCGACCGGACGCGATCCGGCTCGCGGCAGGGATGGCCGGGCTCGCCGTGGCGGTGGTAGTCGGGGGCTGGTTCGGGCTGCTCGGTGCGGTTCCGACGGCAGTCCTGCTGGACGTGCTACTGCGGCGGATCGAGTCCCCGGCGGCGCGCGACCGGCGACTCCGGGAGGCCGCCGACCTGCCGCTCGCCGCTGACCTGCTGGCGGCGGCGATGCGGGCGGGTGTGCCGGTGGACCGCTCGGTGCTGGCCGTGGCCGAGGCGCTGGACGGCCCGCTCGCCAGCCGACTGGCCCGGGTCGGCCGCACCCTGCTCCTCGGCGGTGGCCCGGTCGAGGCGTGGTCGGCGTTGGACGGGGTGCCGGGAGCCGAGCGGATGGCAGCGGCGGCATTCCGCTCGGCCAACAGCGGCGCCGCGCTGGCCGGTGCGCTGACCCGTCTCGCTGACGACCTGCGGGCCGACCGGGCCACCGCCGCCGAGGCGTCGGCCCGCCGGGCTGGCGTACTCATCGTGCTGCCGCTGGGGCTGTGCTTCCTGCCCGCGTTCATTCTCGCCGGCCTGGTGCCGGTGATCGTCGCCGTCCTCGGCGACGTGCTCTGACCCTTCGAGAAAGGAAAGACGCATGCGCAAACTCATCGCCCGACTCCGCGGCGACGACGGGATGAACACCGCCGAGTACGCCGTGGGCACGCTCGCCGCGGTGGCCTTCGCCGGGATTCTGTTGAAGGTGCTGACCTCCGGCAATGTCCAGTCGGCGTTGACCGCGGTCATCGACCGGGCGCTCAAGTGATCGGGCGCCGGCAGGTCGGCCATGGTCGGGAACCGGGTACCCCCGGGCGGGCGTGCGACGGTAGCCGGTGGGCCCACCTCGCCGGCGGCGACCGGGGCTCCTTCACCGCCGAGCTGGCGGCCGGCCTGCCGGCGCTCCTCCTGCTGCTGCTCGCCGGCCTGACCGCGGTCAACGCCGTCAGCACCCAGGCGAGTTGCCTGCACACGGCCCGGGAGGTGGCGTTGGCCGCCGCCCGGGGGGCCGACAGCGCAGATGGGGAGCGCGCGGCGCCACCGGGAGCAGAGGTGTCGGTGTCGATCAACGGCGACCGGGTGCAGGCGACGGTCCGCGCGCCCGTCCGCGCGCTGGGCGGCCGGCTACCACGGATCACCGTTGTCGCGACAGCGGTCGCAGCCGTGGAACCAGGCGCCAGCGAGGGGAGTTGGTGATGCGGCACCCCGACGCTCGGGCCCGTGGGCACGGCCCGAAGGCCGAGCGACACGATGGCGGTCGACCGGACGCGGAGCGAGGTGGCGCCACCCTGCTACTGCTCGCGTTGGGACTGGTCTTCGTGCTGGTCGGGACGTTCGGCGCGGCCGTCGCCGCAGCGGGGATGGCGGCTCAGCGGGCGGCGGTGGCCGCTGATCTCGGTGCGCTGGCCGGCGCTGCCCGGGCGCTCGACGGCGACGCGGTGGCGTGCGCGTCCGCCGCGGACATCGCCCACCGCAACGCTGGCCGCCTGATCGACTGTCTCCTCGACGGGCTGGACGTGCTGGTGACCGTCGAAGTGGCGTTCACACCCCTTCCGGGCCTGACCCGGGTCGCCGCGTCGACGGCCCGCGCCGGCCCGGTGCGCGGCTGAACAAGGCCCTGCTGGATACCACCGGGCTGGCCGGTGTCTTCGGGCCGCGGGTTGCGCCGACGGGTTGCGCCCGGCTGATCCGACCGCCGGGCTATCCGACCGCCGGGCTATTCGACCGCGGCCGGCTGGCCGGGACAGGGTTGCGGGCCCTGTCCCGGCCAGCGGCCGAGGGGGTGGGTCGCTGGGTGCGAGCCGGGGTGCGTCAGCGGGACTGGAGCGCGTCGAGGGCGACGGCCATCGCGATGACGAGACGACGGTCGATCTGCGGGTTCTGCACCTCGACGATGTACTTGTCGCGCAGGCCCCACTTCTTCACCACGGAGAAGATCGGCTGACCACCGGCGGTGAAGTCGAAGTGGTACGGCAGCCAGGACAGCGAGTCGACGAACCGGCGCAGCAGTGCCACCGGCAGGCTGCGCTCCTGACCCGTCACCTGCGGCAGGCCGGCCTGCTCGACGTGCCAGGTGGAGCGGAGCAGCGACTGGGCGAAGTCCTTGCGGAACAGGCCGATCGCGTTGCCGGCCGCGTCGGTGACGTCGTACGTCGCGCCGAGGTCGATGCGCTGGCGGGCCTTGAAGCCGAGCAGGGGCTGCTGCTTGGAGTCGTCGGTGTAGATCGTCACCTGCTCCTTGAAGGCGAGCCGCTTCTGCTGCGCGAACGCCAGCAGCTCGCCCTCGGTGCCGTCCGGCGCGACCGCCCGGACCTCGTACTGGTTGACCATCATCCGCAGCCGCTGGCGGATGTGGAACTGCTGCAGGGTCTGCAAGTTGTCGAGCTGCATGTGTTCTCCTCAGGGGGATGGTGCGCCGGAGTCTCGCACAGCCGGGCAACCACCGCCGGCCCGTGGCCGTGGTGGTCCCACCCCGACCGGTCCGCCCCGCGGGACCGGCCCCGCGAAGGTCAGCGGCCGTCCACGGTCGCGCGCAACGACCAGGTGTTGAGCACCTGGTGGATGCTGCGCAGCCGTTCGTTGATCTGCTCCAGTCGTTCCGCCTGAGCCAGGGCGGCCAGCGCCGCCCCGAGTGCGATCTGCTGGTCGAGGGTGAGGTGGTCCTGGTCGATGGTGTAGAGCAGGTCGACGGTCTCAGCGATCGTGTCGGCCACGGCTTCTCCTCGGGCGCGGGGGCTAACTGGAACACAAGCATCGATGGAAGCGCTCCCATGTCATTGTGCCCAGTGCCATCGGGATTCATGCAAGGTGCCTCAGGCGGGCAGATTCTCCAGCACCACGTCGAGCACCCGGATCGCGTCCGGCTTGGATAGCGGATTGTTGCCGTTGCCGCATTTCGGCGACTGCACGCAGGACGGGCAGCCGGTCTCGCAGCCGCACTCCGCGATGGCGTCCCGCGTGGCGCGCAGCCACGCTGACGCCGTCCCGTAGGCCCGCTCGGCGAAGCCGGCGCCGCCCGGGTGCCCGTCGTAGACGAAGACCGTCGGCGCCTCGGTGTCCGGGTGCAGGGCGGTGGAGAGCCCGCCGATGTCCCACCGGTCGCACGTCGCCATCAGCGGAAGCAGGCCGATCGCGGCGTGTTCGGCGGCGTGCAGCGCACCCGGCACGTCGGCCTGCTGGACCCCTGCGGAGGCCAGCGACCGCGGTGACAGCGTGAACCAGACCGCCACCGTGCGCAGCTCCCGGGTGGGCAGGTCGAGCGGCCGGGTGTCGATCACCTCGCCGGTGGCGATCCGGCGCCGCTGGTACGACACGACCTGGCTGGTCACGTCCACCTCGCCGAGGAACATCCCGACCGGCCCGGCGTCCACGTAGGAGCGCACCGACACCACGGACAGGTCCGTGACGTCCCGGGCGTGGGTGGACCAGTCCGGCTCCTCGACGTGCACCAGCGCGCAGCCGTCGGCCAGGTCGAGGTCGTCGACCACGTACGAAATGCCCTGGTGCAGGTAGACCGCGCCGGGGTGGAGCAGGAAGTGCGACGAGCCGCCGTCGACGGTGCCGAGCAGCCGACCGGTGGCCGACTCCACCACGCAGACCGGGGCGCCGCCCTCGCCGCGCAGGTCCACCTCGGGGCGCTCGCGGTGCCGCCAGTACCAGCCGGTGGGCCGCTGCCGCAGCGCGCCCGCCTCGACCAACTGGTCGATGGCCTCCTTCGCCCCGTCGCCGAAGAGCGCCAGATCGGCCGGGGTGAGTGGCGCCTCGACGGCCGCGCAGGCCAACTGCGGCGCCAGCACGTACGGGTTGGCCGGGTCGAGCACCGTCGCCTCGACCGGCGCACCGAAGATCGCCTCCGGGTGGTGCACCAGGTAGGTGTCCAGCGGATCGTCCCGCGCCACCAGCACGGCGAGGGCCTCCTGCCCGGACCGCCCGGCGCGGCCCGCCTGCTGCCACAGTGACGCCCGGGTGCCCGGATAGCCGCAGATCAGCACCGCGTCCAGACCGACCAGGTCCACGCCCAACTCCAGCGCGTTGGTGGAGGCCAGACCGAGCAGGTCACCGTGCAGCAGGGCACGTTCCAGCTCGCGCCGCTCCTCGCGCAGGTAGCCGCCCCGGTAGGCGGCGACCCGGCCACCGAGCCCCGGGACCGCGTCGTCCAGTGCCCGGCGCGCGTTGGCCGCCACCACCTCGGCGCCCTTGCGGGACCGGACGAACGCGAGCGTGCGTACCCCCTCGGCGACCGTGTCGGCGAGCAGGTCCGCGGTCTCCCGCAGCGCCGAGCGGCGGACCTGGACGAGGTCCGTGGTGGCGTCGTGGTCGCCGGCCGCCTGCGCGGGCACCGCAGGGGCGGTCGAGTCGGGTGGGAGCAGCGGCGGCTCCCAGAGCGCGAAGGTCACCCCGCCGCGCGGTGAGGCGTCCTCGGTGACCGCCGTCACCGGCAGGCCGGTCAGTCGGCCGGCGGCGGTCGCGGGGTCGCCGGAGGTCGCCGAGGCGAGCACGAACACCGGGGTGGCACCGAAGCGGGCGCACTGCCGGCGTAGTCGGCGCAGTACGTGCGCGACGTGCGAGCCGAACACACCCCGGTAGGTGTGGCACTCGTCGATCACCACGTACGCCAGCCGGCGCAGGAAACCGGACCACTGGGCGTGGCCGGGCAGGATGCCGTGGTGCAGCATGTCGGGGTTGGTCAGCACGAAGCGGGAGTGCCGGCGGATCCACTCCCGTTCGGCACGCGGCGTGTCCCCGTCGTAGCAGGCGGGGCGTACCCCCTCCAGTTCCAGGCCGGCGACGGCCCGCAGCTGGTCGGCGGCGAGGGCCTTGGTCGGCGCCAGGTAGAGCACGGTGGCCCGAGGGTCGGCGAGCAGCGTGGCCAGCGCCGGGAGCTGGTACGCCAGCGACTTGCCGGACGCGGTGCCGGTGGCGACGATCACGTGGCCGCCGTCGTACGCCAGGGTGGCCGCCTCGGCCTGGTGCTGCCAGGGCGCGACCACGCCGCGGCGGGCGAACGCCGCCCGCAGCTCCGGCGGCGCCCACGCCGGCCAGGGGGCGGGCACCCCGACCCGGGCCGGCACCCGCTCGACGTGGGTGACCGGGTCGCCGGCACCCCGGGCGCGCAGCCGGCGCAGCAGGTCGACCGGCGCTGGTCCGGGGTCGTGACCTGCGGATACGGTGGGCGCGGCGGACGACTCCAGGTCACGGCGCGGCGTAGGACGCGCCGAGATGAAGTCGTTGGAGGTCACGTCCTGCACTCTCGCACTGGTGTTCGGAGATGAAAAGCCGGGGCCGGGGGTAAGGGGAAGCCTCCGCCGGTGACCGCAGGGTGCCCCGGCGGTAGTGGTTAGATGCCCAGGAGAGTTTACGGCTCTGGCGAGGAGGACCGATGGAGCTGTCGTTGGCGACGCGCACCGTGGGCGAGCACACGGTGCTCGAGGTCGGCGGTGAGGTGGACGTCTACACCGCGCCCCGGCTCCGCGAACGACTCCTCGAGCTGATCGACGGTGGCGCCCGGCACGTGGTCGTGGATCTCGGGCGGGTGGACTTCCTCGACTCCACCGGGCTGGGCGTGCTGGTGGGCGCGCACAAGCGGCTGCGGGCGGCCGGCGGCTCGTTCGCCCTGGTCTGTGACAAGGAGCCGCTGCTCAAGATCTTCCGGATCACGGCGCTGGACCAGGTGTTCCCGTTGCACCCCACGGTCGAGGCAGCGGTCGGTGCGGGCCCGACCGGCGCCAACGCGTGATGGCGACGGTCCGGCTCTCCTTCTCCCCGGCGCCGGTGCACGTGCGTACCGCCCGACTGGTCGGCGTCGCCGTCGCCCGGCGTGCCGGTGTCCGCGAGGATCTGCTGGACGAGGTGCGCCTGGCCATCGGTGAGGCGTGCACCCGGGCGGTCGCCCTGCACCGGCAGTACGGCCTGGCCGATCCGGTGCTGGTGGAGATGTCCGACGGCGGCACGTACGCGGTGCGGGTGGTGGACCGTGCGCCGATCGAGGCCGGCATCGGGCTGGCGGCGTTGCCGCCGGACGAGTTGGCCAACGAGTCACTGACCGACGAGGCGTTGACCACGGGCGTCGGGTTCGCCCTGCTCGCGGGCTTCGTCGAGGACCTGCAGGTGCGCCCGGTCGACGAGGGCATCGGCACCGAGGTGCGGATGGTGTGGCCGGTCGGCCGCTGACCCGAGGAAGCGCGGAAGAAGGCCGAGCACTGCTGAAGAAGGCCCAGAACTGCTGAAGAAGGCCCAGAACTGCTGAAGAAGGCCGAGAACTGCTGAAGAAGGCCGCATCCCCGGCGGGGGTGCGGCCTTCTCGTCATGGATCGGGTCCTATATCAGATTTCGTTTCATAACACAGCGACGAAGATCATCGAGACACGGTGCCACCTCGGTGTGACCTCGAACACTGTGGAGGGCTACAGTACCCGGGTTGTCAGCAAGTGATCCAACCCGCAGCCAGCGGGTATGGGTGGTCATCGCTGGTCCGCTGGGGTGGGTTGGCGCGCGCTTGCGAGTCCGCATCCAGGCGTCGACCGGTGCGTCTCCACCCGTCGACGCGAGTGTTCGGTAACAGGAGGACACAGATGTCCGAGACCTTGGCCGCCGATGGCGGCGGGCTTTCCCTTACCGGAAGCAATGTCACATACGTCGTCATCGCCGCGGTCATCGCGCTGGTGGCGCTCGTCTTCGCCGCCGCGCTGACGAAGACGGTGCTGGCAGCCGGCAAGGGCACCACGAATATGCAGGAGATCTCGGGGGCGGTCCAGGAGGGCGCCTCGGCCTACCTGCTCCGCCAGTTCCGCACCTTGGCGATCTTCGTCGTCGTCGCCGTGGTGCTGCTCTTCCTGCTGCCGGTGCACGACACCGACGGCAGCGAGATGGCCGTGAAGCTCGGCCGCTCGCTCTTCTTCGTCGTGGGCGCCGTGTTCAGCGCGTCCATCGGCGGTGCCGGCATGTGGCTGGCGACCCGCGCCAACCTGCGCGTGGCCGCCGCCGCCCGGGAGCGACAGGGTGGCCGCGAGGCGGCCATGAAGATCGCCTTCCGGACCGGCGGCGTGGTCGGCTTCCTCACCGTCGGCCTCGGCCTCTTCGGCGCCGCGCTCGTCGTCCTGGTCTACCGGGGTGACGCGCCCACGGTGCTGGAGGGCTTCGGCTTCGGCGCCGCGCTGCTGGCGATGTTCATGCGGGTCGGCGGCGGCATCTTCACCAAGGCCGCCGACGTCGGCGCCGACCTGGTCGGCAAGGTCGAGCAGGGCATCCCCGAGGACGATCCGCGCAACGCCGCCACCATCGCCGACAACGTGGGCGACAACGTCGGTGACTGCGCCGGCATGGCCGCCGACCTCTTCGAGTCGTACGCGGTGACGCTGGTCGCCGCGCTGATCCTCGGCCGCGCCGCCTTCGGCGAGGACGGTCTGGTCTTCCCGCTGATCATCTCCACCATCGGCGTGCTGGTCGCCATCGTCGGCGTCTTCATCACCCGGCTGCGCGCCTCCGACCGCAGCGGCCTCACCGCGATCAACCGGGCCTTCTACATCTCCGCCGTGATCTCCGCGGTGCTGGTGGCGATCGCCGCGTACGCGTACCTGCCGGCGACCTTCGCCGAGCTGGAGGGTGGCCTCACCGACGTCGACCGCAACCCGCGACTGGTGGCCATCGGCGCGGTCGTGATCGGCATCGTGCTGGCCGCGGCGATCCAGGCGCTGACCGGGTACTTCACCGAGACCAACCGCCGGCCGGTGCAGGACATCGGCAAGAGCTCGCAGACCGGCGCCGCCACGGTGATCCTCGCCGGCATCAGCATCGGGCTGGAGTCGGCGGTCTACTCGGCGCTGCTGATCGGCGCCGGCGTCTTCGGGGCGTTCCTGCTCGGCGGCAGCTCCATCACGCTGTCGCTGTTCGCGGTGGCGCTGGCCGGCACCGGCCTGCTCACCACGGTCGGCGTCATCGTCGCCATGGACACCTTCGGGCCGATCTCCGACAACGCCCAGGGCATCGCCGAGATGTCCGGCGACATCGACGAGCACGGCGCGCGGACGCTCACCGAGCTGGACGCGGTCGGCAACACCACCAAGGCGATCACCAAGGGCATCGCGATCGCCACGGCGGTGCTGGCGGCGACCGCGCTGTTCGGCTCGTACACGGACACCCTGAAAGCCGCGTACGGGGACGCGAAGGTGAGCAACGTCGAGGCAGAGATCCTCAACGCGCTTAACCTGGCCAACCCGCGCAACCTGGTCGGCCTGATCATCGGTGCGGCGGTCGTCTTCCTCTTCTCCGGGCTGGCCATCAACGCGGTGTCCCGCTCGGCCGGCGCCGTGGTGATGGAGGTGCGCCGGCAGTTCCGTGAGCTGCCCGGCATCATGGACCGCACCCAGCGCCCGGAGTACGGCAAGGTCGTCGACATCTGCACCCGGGACGCGCAGCGCGAGCTGATGACCCCCGGTCTGCTCGCCATCCTGGCGCCGATCGCGGTCGGCTTCGGCCTCGGGCCCGGCGCGCTGGCGGCGTACCTCGCCGGCGCGATCGGGGCCGGCACCCTGATGGCGGTCTTCCTGGCCAACTCCGGTGGCGCGTGGGACAACGCCAAGAAGCTGGTCGAGGACGGCGCGTACGGCGGCAAGGGTTCCGAGGCGCACGCCGCCACGGTCATCGGCGACACCGTCGGGGACCCGTTCAAGGACACCGCCGGCCCGGCGATCAACCCGCTGATCAAGGTGATGAACCTGGTCTCGCTGCTGATCGCGCCCGCCGTGGTGGCGTACAGCGTCGGTGACGACCGCAACGTCGCACTGCGGGTGGGCATCGCGCTGGTCGCGACGCTGATCATCGTGGCGTCGGTGGTCTTCAGCAAGCGCAAGGGCATCGCGATGGACGACTCCGACGCCGGTGGCAACACCGGCGCGGGCAGCGCCGACCACCGGCCGGAGACGGTCAACGCCTGAGCGACACCGGCACCGGAGTCCCCGCTCGACGTACCTGTCGGGCGGGGACCCCGGCCATCCGGACCGGTGCCACGCCTGGCCGGAGGCCGTACGCTGCAACGCATGCGTACGTGCCGGGCGTCTGCCGCCGGAAAGCTCACGGTGGTCCTGGCCACGCTCGTCGTCGTCCTCTCCGGCTGCGGTGGTGGGCCCAGCCCGCGGGCCTGGGCGGCGTCGGTCTGCGGCGCGCTCACGCCGTGGCGCTCCGAGATCAGCAAGTTGACCAGCAGCACCGATCAGCAGATGACGGCGCAGACCACTCCGGCGCAGGCCAAGGAGAACCTGGTGCGGCTCTTCGGTGGCGCGGAGCAGGCCAGTGAGACCGCGCGCCGCAAGGTCGAGCAGGCCGGCGTCCCGGAGACCGACAACGGCGAGGCCGTCTCCGCCGGGTTCCGCAGCTCGCTGAGCAAGATGCGGGACGCCTACGGCCGGGCCCGGGACACCATCGAGGGGTTGGGCACCGGCGAGCCGGACGCCTTCTACGACGGCGTGCGGGCCGCCGTCGAGACGCTGAACAAGGAGTACGACGCCAGCGCTCTGGACACCAGCCAGCTCAACTCCGAGGAGTTGAAACAGGCCTTCGACGAGGTGCCGGAGTGTCGCTGAACGGGCTCGGTGACTCTCCGGCGGCGCAGCCGCTGCCGGCGCTGTTCCCCGCACCCGAGCCCGATCCGCCGGACACCGGCCCGGCGACGTCGGGTGCCAGCCGGCGACGCGGCGGCCCGGCCCGATCGGAGTCGAGTCGTCCCGGGCCGCCGCACGCCGACGACGCGGGGCGGCAACTGGTCTTCTTCGGCGCGGATGCCGCCGAACCGGCGGTCGCCGATCTGGCCGGGCTGCTGGCCGGTCCGGGCGAGGTGGTCCGGATGGGCGGCACCGTCCGGCTCGCGGTGCGGGTGGACGCCGCCTGGCGGGTGCACGTGCTCGTCGCCGAACTGGCGCAGCGCGGACTGGCCGCGAGCTGGGAGCCGACCGAGGACGAGCGACACACCGTCCGGACGTCGTACACCCGGCTGTTGAAGCCGCTCGCGGTCGCCTGGCTGCACGGCCCGGCGAAGCGCCCGCCGGCCGTCTTCCACCTGACCGGCCGGCGGCTGCGGCTCTGGCTCGCCGCCGCCGGGACGCCGGAACCGCCCAGCGGCTTCCTGCTGCGGCTCGGCGAGGGCGACCAGGAGTCGTGGGACGCGATCGGCGCCGCCCTCGCCGCCGCAGGCCTGGCCGGCACGTTGCTCGGCCCCGGCGAGGGCGGCCCGGCGTACCGGATCACCGGCCGGCGCCGGTTGGCGCGGCTCGCCGAGCTGGTCGGCCCACCGCCACCGGCGGCGCCAACGGACGCCTGGCCCTGACCGTGGTTCCGCCGCTCGTCGGCGTCGATCTTGGAGTTGTGGTGGTGGACGTACTTCTCTTTCGGGGCCTAAACGCCCACCACAACCCCATGATCGATGTGAGCGGGGGTGGCGCGGGGTGAGGGCGGGTGAGGTGTCTGGTGTTGGACAGCTGGGCTTGAATGGGCCGGTTGGGGTCCGCCATCGTCACAGTGACCCGCTTCGAGCCCTACTCACGGTGTACGGTGGCGCCGTCCGGCAGTGCCGAGCACGGCGGGGCGGGAGTTGACCGCCGCGCCGCAGCGGATTGCCGCCCGCGAAACCCGAAACGCGGACGGCGCGTTACGTTGGACATCCGGACCGCCGGTGCCGCGGCGGGGTCGAGAGCGGTCGCTGTCGTAGGCGCCGGCAGGCCACGAGCAGGAGTGAGGTCGACAGAGACGTGCCGAGCAAAGCTGGAACCACCCGTCTGGTCATCGTCGAGTCACCGGCGAAGGCTAAGACGATCTCGGGCTACCTCGGCCCGGGGTACGTCGTGGAGGCCAGCTTCGGTCACGTCCGCGACCTGCCGCGCAACGCCGCCGACGTGCCGGCGAAGTACAAGGGCGAGGCCTGGGCCCGCCTCGGGGTGGACGTGGACAACGGCTTCCACGCCCTCTACGTCGTCTCCGCCGACCGCCGGCAGCAGATCAGCAAGCTGGTGAAGCTCGCCAAGGAGGTCGACGAGATCTTCCTGGCCACGGATGAGGACCGCGAGGGCGAGGCGATCGCCTGGCACCTGGTGGAGACGCTCAAGCCCAAGGTTCCGGTCAAGCGGATGGTCTTCCACGAGATCACCAAGCCGGCGATCCAGGCGGCGGTGGCCAACCCCCGGGAGATCGACCGCGACCTGGTCGATGCCCAGGAGGCCCGGCGGATCCTCGACCGGCTCTACGGCTACGAGGTCTCCCCGGTGCTGTGGAAGAAGGTCATGCCGAAGCTCTCGGCCGGCCGGGTGCAGTCCGTGGCGACCCGCATCGTGGTCGAGCGGGAGCGGCAGCGGATGGCCTTCCGCACCGCCGAGTACTGGGACATCCTGGCCACCCTCGCCGTGGCGAACGCCGGTGAGGGGCCGCGCGCCTTCAACGCCACCCTGATCGCGTTGAACGGCGACCGGATCGCCACCGGCAAGGACTTCGAGCCGACCACGGGTCGGGTCCGGGCCGGCGCTGGCGTCGTCCACCTGGACGAGGGCGGTGCCCGAGGGCTCGCGGCCCGCCTGGAGGGCCGGCCGTTCACCGTCACCCGCGTCGAGGAGAAGCCCTACCGCCGCCGCCCGTACGCGCCGTTCATCACCTCCACGCTCCAGCAGGAGGCGGCCCGCAAGCTGCGCCTGTCCTCGCAGCAGACGATGCGTACCGCGCAGCGGCTCTACGAGAACGGCTACATCACCTATATGCGTACCGACTCGGTGAACCTGTCGGAGACCGCCATCTCGGCGGCCCGCCGGCAGATCGTCGAGCTGTACGGCGAGCGCAGCGTTCCGCCGGAGCCGCGCCGCTACACCGGCAAGGTGAAGAACGCGCAGGAGGCGCACGAGGCGATCCGCCCGGCGGGGGACAATTTCCGCACCCCGGGCGAGGTGGCCAAGGAGCTGTCCGCCGAGGAGTTCAAGCTCTACGAGCTGATCTGGCGGCGGACGATCGCCTCGCAGATGACCGACGCCGTCGGTTCCAGCGTGTCGGTGCGCATCCGCGCGGTCTCCACCTCCCAGGAGGAGGCCGACTTCGGCGCGACCGGCAAGACCATCACCGACCCGGGCTTCCTGCGCGCGTACGTCGAGTCCAGCGACGACGAGAACGCCGAGGCCGAGGACGCCGAGCGCCGGCTGCCCACCCTGGTCAAGGACCAGCCGCTGACCGCCGACGAGCTGGCGGCGCAGGGTCACCACACCCAGCCGCCGTCGCGCTACACCGAGGCGTCGCTGGTCAAGGCCCTGGAAGAGCTGGGCATCGGCCGCCCGTCCACCTACGCGTCGATCATGCAGACGATCCAGGACCGGGGGTACGTCACCAAGCGCGGCCAGGCGATGATCCCCACGTTCCTGGCCTTCGCGGTGATCGGGCTGATGGAACGGCACTATCCCCGCCTCATCGACTACGACTTCACCGCCACCATGGAGAACGAGCTGGACGAGATCGCCGGCGGTGACCACGCCGCGGTCGACTTCCTCACCGCGTTCTACTTCGGCAGCTCCAACGGCGCCGGCGACCAGGACATCGCCCGCTCCGGCGGGTTGAAGAAGCTGGTCACCGAGAACCTCAGCGAGATCGATGCGCGCAGCGTCAACTCCATCCCGCTCTTCACCGACTCCGACGGCCGCGAAATCGTCGTCCGGGTCGGCCGGTACGGGCCGTACCTCCAGCGGGAGCTGCCCGGCGGTGAGCAGCCGGCGCCGGCCGCCACGGGTGAGGGCGAGGAGAGCGGCCCCCAGGGTGACCGGGCGCCGATCCCCGAGGGCCTCGCCCCGGACGAGCTGACCCCGGAGAAGGTGCACGAGCTGTTCCTCGGCGGCAGCGGCGAGCGCAAGCTCGGCGACGACCCCGCCACCGGCGAGCCGATCGTGCTGAAGTCCGGCCGCTTCGGCCCGTACGTGTCCAGCGGCGAGCGGAAGTCGTCGCTGCTGCGCTCGCAGACACCCGACTCGCTCTCCCTGGAGGAGGCGCTGCGGCTGCTCAGCCTGCCCCGGCTGGTGGGCGTCGCGCCCGACGGCGTCGAGGTGTTCGCCAACAACGGTCGCTACGGCCCGTACGTGAAGCGCGGCGAGGAGTTCCGCTCGCTGGAGTCCGAAGAGCAGATGTTCACGGTCGGCCTGGACGAGGCGTTGGCCCTGCTGGCCGCCCCGAAGACCCGGGGCCGGCGGGCTGCCGCGCCGCCACTGCGGGAGATGGGCGTCGACCCGGCGACCGAGAAGCCGCTGGTGATCAAGGACGGCCGGTTCGGCCCGTACGTGACCGACGGGGAGTTCAACGCGTCGCTGCGGCGCGGACAGACTCCGGAGGCGCTGACCCTGGAGGAAGCCTCCGAGATGCTCGCCGAGAAGCGGGCCAAGGGCCCGGCGCCGCGCAAGAAGGCTCCGGCGAAGAAGGCCACGGCGACCAAGAAGACGGCGGCCGCCAGCAAGTCCACCGCCGCGAAGAAGACAACGACCGCCAAGGCGACGGCGAAGAAGGCTCCGGCGAAGAAAGCGGCCCCGAAGAAGGCGGCCCCGAAGAAGGCCACCGCCAGTCCTGCCGAGGAGTGACAGCCAGCACGCCGCCCCTAATGGGTTAAATGTCCAATTCGGTGGCTGGGCTCTGGTGTGGACTGCCTAACGTGAGGGGATGTTCGCAGCCCCTGTTTCGCGCCGCCGCGTGCTCGTCGGCGCTGCGGCGGGCGCGCTGCTGCTCGCCGTGGTCGCGGTCGGCGTCCGGACGATGGACGCGGACAGCCCCTCGCCGGCCGGCGCCACCGCGTCGCACGCTCCCCCGCAGACCGTCGCCCCCGGGTCGTCCACCGGGCCGACCCGGGATCCCGCCAACCGGCGGACCGTACGACTCGTCGCCGCGGGTGACGTTCTGATCCATCCAGCGGTGACCGACCAGGCGCGCCGGGACGGTGCCCGTGCCGGCGGCATGGATTTCGCCCCGATGTTCGCCGGGGTCGCCCCGGCGGTCCGCGGCGCCGACCTGGCGCTGTGCCACCTCGAGACGCCACTGGCCGATCCCGCCGGCCCGTTCGCCGGCTATCCGTCGTTCAACGCGCCCCCGCAGGTGCTCGACGGGCTGCGCGCCACCGGATTCGACGGCTGCTCGACCGCCTCCAACCACACCCTCGACCAGGGCGCCGACGGGGTGGCCCGGACAATCCGCGCACTCGACGCCGCCGGGCTGGGGCACACCGGCAGCGCCCGCAGCGCCGCCGAAGCGGCCCGGCCCCGGATCTACCAGGTCGGCGACGTCCGCGTCGCCCACCTGGCGTACAGCCTGAACTTCAACGGGCTGAGCCGCCCCCCGGGCAAGCCGTGGCTGGCCAACCTGATCGATCCGCCCGAGATCCGCGCCGCCGCCCACAAGGCGCGCGCCGCCGGCGCCGACATCGTCGTGCTCAGCCTGCACTGGGGTACGGAGTACCAGCACCTGCCGGACGCCGACCAGCGGGCCTGGGCCCAGCAGTTGATCTCCTCGCCCGACGTGGACCTCATCCTGGGCCATCACGCCCACGCGGTGCAGCCGTTCCAGCGCTTCGGCGACAAGTGGGTGGTCTTCGGCATGGGCAACGAACTGGCCCGGCACGAGGAGCCGATCGACGACAACCGCGAGGGTGTGATGGCCCGGGCGACCTTCACCGAGACCGCCCCGGGGCGCTGGACGGTGACCCGGATGGAGGCACTGCCAACCTGGACCGACCTGGCGCCGGCCCTCCGGCTGGTCGACCTGACCGCAGCGCTTGCCGACCCGGGTACTCCGCCAGGTCTGCGGGGCGACTACCGGGCGGCGTACCAGCGGGTGCTCGGCTACGTCCGGGCTCTCGGTGCCGGCGCGGACCAGGTGGAGGCGTCGGGCGGCTGAGCGCCGCCGCCGAGGACGCGGTCGAGGTGGGCGTTGGCGAACCGGTGGTCGGGGTCCAGGCGGTCGCGTACGGCCAGGAAGTCGCCGAACCTCGGGTAGGCGGGGGCCAGGCTGGCGGCGTCCCGGTAGTGCAGCTTGCCCCAGTGCGGGCGGCCACCCAGCCCGGCGGCCACCTCCTCGAAGGCCCGGAAGTACGGCTCGTACGGCGTGCCGACGTACTGGTGCACAGCGATGTACGCGGAGTCCCGACCGTAGCCGTGCGACAGCCAGATGTCGTCGGCGGCGGTGAACCGCACCTCGACCGGGAAGAGCACCTTGAACGGCAGCCCGTCGACGATCCGCTGGAGCGCGGCGAGCGCCTCGGGTAGCGCCTCGCGGGGCAGGCCGTACTCCATCTCCACGAAGCGGACCCGGCGTGGGGTGCAGAACACCCGGTCGGAGCGCCCGGTGTACTGCCGTTCGGTGAGTGCGCGGGCCGAGACGGCGCTGATGCCGGGTGCCAGCGCCGGCACGGCTCGGCCGATCCGGCAGGCGCCGGCGAAGACCGTGTTGGACAGGAAGTCGTCGTCCAACCAGCCGCGCCAGCGGGACAGCGGCCGGTCGTTGGCGGGTACCCGGTCGTTGGTCTTGACCTGGACCCGGGACGTGTAGGGGAACCAGTAGAACTCGACGTGGTCGTGGCCGCCGATCAGAGTGGGCAGGTCGGCGAGCACATCGGCCAGCGCGGCGGGCCGTTCGTGGGCGTGCAGGACGAAGGCGTCGACGCAGCGCAGCGTCACCTCGACCAGCACCCCGAGCGCGCCGAGCGACACCCGGGCGGCGGCGAAGACGTCCGGGTGCTCGTCGGCGGAGCAGCGCAGCACCTCTCCGCTGCCGGTGACCAGAGTGATCGCATCGACGAAGGTGGACAGGCAGCCGTAGCTGGCGCCGGTGCCGTGGGTGCCCGTGGAGATCGCGCCGGCGACGGTCTGCGCGTCGATGTCACCGAGGTTGGGCAGGGCGAGGCCGTGCCGGGCGAGCAGGCTGTTGAGCGTGTGCAGGGTCATTCCGGCCGGTACGGTGACGAGCCGGTTCGCGACGTCGACGCTGACGGTGGTGTCCAACTCGGACAGTTCCATCCGCCGGTCGTCGGCGAGCGCGATGGCGGTGAAGGAGTGGCCACTGCCGGTCACCCGGATCCGGCGGCCCTCGGCGGCGGCGGCACGGACGGCCTCGGTGACGTCGGCCACCGAGCCGGGGCGGAGGATGGCGGTGGCTGAGCCGCGCTGGTTGCCGGCCCAGTTGGACCAGGGGGCGGTGAGCGGTGCCGTGTCGACCATGCGCGCTCCTCATTCATGAATATGAACTGACTTCATATCAGGAACGTTGTACCTGGTAAATACCGCAATTGCGATCCGCTCGTTGTACCGGTAGTCACGGACTCGTGACGTGGAGATATGTTCATCCGTCGAAGGGGGGTGGCGCCGAGTGTCCACACCAGCCGCCACGACCGGGCCGCTGCGCCGCGTACCGGTGCAGGGTCGAAGTGTCGCGCGGGTACAGCGCATGTTGGATGCCTGCGCCGAACTCGTCGACGAGGTGGGGTACGAGGGTCTGACCACGACCCTGCTCGCCGAGCGGGCCGAAGTGGCGATCGGGTCGGTCTATCAGTTCTTCCCGGACAAGCGGGCGATCGTGCAGGCGTTGACCCTGCGCACGATGGAGTCCTACCTGCAGCGGCTCGACGAGCGCTTCGCCTCCGACGAGATGACCCACTGGTGGGACGGCGTCGACGCGGGCATCGACGAGTACATCACGATGCACCGCACCGTCCCGGGCTTTCGTACTCTGCACTTCGGCGACGTGGTCGACCTGCACCTGCTCGATGAGCAGCGGGACAACAACGGCGTGATCGCCGACCAGTTGGCGCGGGTGCTCACCGAGCGCTTCGGGCTCACCGACGTGCCGAAGCTGCGCTTCGTCCTGGAGATCGCGGTGGAGGCCGCCGACGCGCTGATCAAGCTCGCGTTCCGGCGGAAGTCCGACGGCGACGAGCGGGTGCTGCTCGAGGCGAAGGCGCTGATCCGGGAGTACCTGCATCGCCAGGTCGACGGGCGCGACAGTGGCCACCCCGCCGACGAGCAGCAGACCGAGGCCGTCCAGCACGCCTGAGTCGGCGCGCGGGGCGGCCCGTCAGAGGAACGCGTGGCCCTCGCCCCGGTAGGTGGGCACGGTCGCCACGATCGCGTCCCCCTCGACCAGGTGCAGCTCGTTGACCCGTTCGCACAGCTCACCGGCCTTGGCGTGCCGGAACCACACCCGGTCGCCGACCCGCAGGGTGGCCGCCGCCGCGCCGGAGAGCGGGGTCTGCACCTCGCCGGCTCCCTCCGTGGCGACGAGCTTCAGGCCGGCCGGCAGCCACGGCCGGGGCAGCCGGCTGTCGGCGGCCTGGCCGGAGGCGATCCAGCCGCCGCCGAGCACCGTCGCCAGCTCCGGCGTCGGCCGGCGGACCACCGCGCAGGCGAAGAACGCCGCCGGGGTGGGCCGCCACGCGCGGTACGCGTCGAACAGCGTCGGCCCGTACAGGCCCGATCCCGCGGTGACCTCGGTGACCGCGGGATCGGCGCTGGTCGCGGCCACGCTGCCGGTGCCGCCGCCGTTGACGAACTCCAGGTCGGCGTGCTCGCGTACCGCCGCCACCGCCGCACCCCGGCGGGCCAGCAACTCGCGGTACGACCCGCGCTGGGCCAGCCGGATCGCGCCGGCCAGCAGCGTCCGCCCCGGCGGCGCGTCGCCCAGGCCGGCGATCTGCGCCTCGTACGACATGAGCCCGACCAGCCGGAAGCCGGCGCGGCCGGCGACGGTGGCGGCGAGCGCGCCGGCCGCCCGGGCGCTGTGCACCGGTGAGCGGCGGACGCCGACGTGCACCCCGCGCAGTGGTCGCCAGGAGGCGTCCAGGTCCAGGCAGAGGCGCAGCTCGGCGCGCTGCCCCGGGGCTCGGACGGTGTCGATGAAGTCCAGTTGCCCGGTGCCGTCGATCATCAGCGTGATCGCGGCGGCGAGCGTCGGGTCGGCGGCCAGCTCGGCGAGGGCCGCCCGGTCGGCGCTCGGGTACGCGACCAGCACGTCGTCGCTCATGCCGGCGCGGACCAGCCAGATCGCCTCGGGCAGGGTGAACGCCATCACGCCCTGCCAGCCGGGGCGGGCGAGCGCCCGGCCGATCAGCTCCCGGCTGCGCACCGACTTGCTGGCCAGCCGGAGCGGCTTGCCGGCGGCGCGGTCGGCCAGGGCCGCCGAGTTGGCGTCGAAGGCGGTGAGATCCACCACGGCGTACGGGGGGTCGAGATGGGCGGTCGCCCGGTCCAGGCGGTCGCGCAGTTTGTCGCTTTCGATGGCCACGTGTGCACGCTAACTGTCCGACGGTGAATGCGAAATACCCTCGCGTACGTCCCGGGCTGCGGCCGGCGCCCCCGGCGGCCTAGGCTCAGCGAGCAGGAGAATGTCGCCGGTGGGGCGGCCCCCACCGGGTCTAGAGTGTTCCACCGGGGGTGCCCAGCGATGGGCCGGCACGTGGAGGTACGGCCATCGAAAGCCAGAACAGCGGCGAGTCGCCCGGCGTGTCGCGCGCGGGTGACCAGTCGGGCAACGCCGCCAACCAGTCCAGCTCCGGTCAGGTCGATCCGTCCGGCTACGCCGCGATCCGCTCGGTTCTGCGGATCAGGCCGTTCCGGCGGCTCTGGATCGTGCTCGGCGCGGCCTCCTTCGGCGACTGGCTCGGTCTGCTGGCCACCGCTCTCTTCGCCGCCTCCCAGGTGCAGGGCAGCACCGCCCAGGGCGCCGCGTTCGGCGGTGTGACCGCGATCCGGCTGCTGCCCGCGCTGGTGCTCGGCCCGGTGGCCGGCGTCTTCGCCGACCGGTTCGACAGGCGCTGGACGATGGTCATCTGCGACCTGCTGCGCTTCGTCCTCTTCGCGTCCATTCCGCTCTACGCCCTCAGCGGCGCCCCGGGCGGCCTGGTGGTCGGCTGGGCGCTGATCGCCACCTTCCTGATCGAGTCGATCACCCTGCTCTGGATCCCGGCCAAGGAGGCCGCGGTCCCCAACCTCATCCCGCGGGCCCGGCTGGAGGCGGCCAACCAGCTCACCCTGATCACCACGTACGGCCTCACCCCGGTCGCCGCCGCCGTCGGCCTGGCCGTGCTCGACCGCGGCGTCCGTGGTGCCGTCGGCGGCGACCTGCCCTCCTGGGCGGAACCGGCCCAGCTCGCGCTCTGGTTCAACTCCTTCACCCGGCTCGCCACCGCACTGGTGGTGGCCTTCGGGATCAAGGAGATCAGCGAGGCACAACGCGGTGAGGCCGGGCGTTCCGAGCAGAGCATGTTCCGGCAGTTCTCCGAGGGCTGGAAGTACATCGGCCAGACCCCGCTCGTGCGTGGTCTGGTGCTGGGCATCTTCGGGGCGTTCGCCGGTGGCGGCATCGTGGTCGGCACGGCCAAGTTCTTCGCCAGCTCGCTGGGCGCTGGCGACGCCGCGTTCTCGCTGCTCTTCGGCGCCATCTTCGTCGGTCTGGCCCTCGGCATCGGGCTCGGCCCGATGATCGTGAAGGACATGTCCCGGCGTCGGTGGTTCGGTATGAGCATCGTGCTGGCCAGCGCCGCCGTGATGACCCTCGCCTTCGCCATCCACCTGTCCATGGCGATCGTCGGAGCGGTCCTGGTCGGCGCCGGCGCCGGGATGGCCTTCCTGGCCGGCACCACGCTGCTGGGCGGCGAGGTGGCCGACGAGGTGCGCGGCCGGGTCTTCGCGGTCGTGCAGATCGGCACCCGGCTGGTGCTGATCCTGGCCATCGGGCTGAGCAGCGTGTTGGTCGGCGTCGGCGGCTCCCGCAAACTGACAATCGCCGACCTCGGCATCTCCGT
This sequence comes from Micromonospora sp. NPDC005194, assembly GCF_040608335.1. NCBI lineage: Bacteria > Bacillati > Actinomycetota > Actinomycetes > Micromonosporales > Micromonosporaceae > Micromonospora > Micromonospora sp. NPDC005194. The sequence continues at coordinate 123,151 of NZ_JBEXIA010000010.1, forward strand.
CTCCTCCACCCGCCTGCTGCTGCTCGCCGCCGGTGCCGCCGGCATCTTCGCCGGGATCAGCGCCTTCGGCCAGATGGACGACAAGAAGGGCGTCCCCGTCCTCGCCGACCTGTGGGGCTCGATCCGTGGTCGCCCGCTGATGCCCTCCGAGCCGTTCGTCTCCGCCGGGCTCTTCGTGGTGTTCGAGGGCGGCGAGGGCGCCGGCAAGTCCACCCAGCTCACCGCGCTCGCCGAGCGGCTGCGCGGCCAGGGGCACGACGTCCTGGTCACCCGCGAACCGGGGGCCACGGCCGTCGGCCAGCGGATCCGGTCGCTGGTGCTGGACACCTCCGGCGACGAGGCGCCCTCCCCGCGCGCCGAGGCGCTGCTCTACGCCGCCGACCGGGCGCACCACGTGGCCGCCGTCGTTCGGCCCGCGCTGGTCCGTGGCGGTGTGGTGATCAGCGACCGGTACGTCGACTCGTCGCTCGCGTACCAGGGCGCCGGGCGGACGCTGCCGGTCGACGAGGTCTCCTGGCTCTCCTCCTGGGCCACCGGTGGGCTCAAGCCGGACCTGGTGGTGCTGCTCGACGTCGAGCCGCGGACCGGCCTGTCCCGGGTGGCCTCGCGCAACGCGGGCGCCGACCGGCTCGAGGCGGAGTCGATCGCCTTCCACGAGCGCGTCCGCTACGCGTTCCTGGACCTCGCCGCCGCCGACCCGAAGCGCTACCTGGTGCTCGACGCGTCCCGGCCGGTCGACGAGATCACTCAGCTGGTGGTCCGGCGCGTACAGGAGATGCTGGGCAAGCCGGGCGGCATCGTGCACCCCCGCCCCGCGCAGGGCCCGGACACCTCGGTGCAGCCGGAGTTATCCGACGCGGAGCTGGTGACGATGGAGCACAAGACCTGATGCCGGACGTCTTCGCCGATCTGGTCGGCCAGGACGAGGCGGTCGCCGAACTGCGCCGGGCCGCCGGCGCGGCGGCGGCCGTGCTGCGCGCTGGCGCGGCCGACCGGACGCCCGCGCTGATCGCCGCCGGCCCGGCCAGCGAGGCCGCTCCCGAGACCGGTGGCACCGAGCCCGGCGCGCTGGACCCGTCCACCGGGATGACGCACGCCTGGATCTTCACCGGGCCGCCCGGTTCCGGTCGCTCGGTCGCCGCCCGGGCCTTCGCCGCCGCCCTCCAGTGCACGTACGGCACCGGCTGCGGCGAGTGCCCCGGCTGCCACACCACGATGGGCGGCACCAACGCCGACGTCCGGATGGTGGTGCCGGAGGGGCTCTCGATCGGCGTCGGCGAGATGCGCGCGCTGGTGCTGCGCGCGGCAAGCACCCCGTCCGGCGGGCGCTGGCAGGTGGTGGTCATCGAGGATGCCGACCGGCTCACCGAGGCGGCCGGCAACGCGCTGCTCAAGGCCATCGAGGAGCCGCCACCGCGTACGGTCTTCCTGCTCTGCGCCCCGTCCACCCACCCGGACGACATCTCGGTGACCATCCGGTCGCGCTGTCGTGTCGTACCCCTGCGGCAGCCGCCGGCCGCGGCGGTGGCCGAGGTGCTGGTCCGTCGGGACGGCATCGCGCCCGACGTGGCGCAGTGGGCGGCGGCGGCCGCGCAGGGGCACGTGGGTCGGGCTCGCCGGCTGGCCCGCGATCCGGAGGCCCGCAAGCGGCGTGAGGCGGTCCTCGCCGTGCCGCGCCGGCTGACCGGCGTCGGCGCGGCGTTCGACGCGGCGTCCGCGCTGATCGAGGCGGCCGAGGCGGAGGCTGAGGCGTCGGTGTCCGAGGCGGACGCGACCGAACGGGCCGCGCTGGAGACCGCGCTCGGCGCGGGCGGCACCGGCCGGGGCGCGGCCGGCGCGATGCGCGGCGCCGCCGGGCAGCTCAAGGAGTTGGAGAAGCGGCAGAAGTCGCGGGCCACCCGGGCCCAGCGGGACGCGCTGGACCGCGCGCTCGTCGACCTGGCCGGCTTCTACCGGGACGCGCTCACCATGGCGCTGCGGGCCCCGGTCGATCCCGTGCACACCGACACCGCCGCGCTGGCCGGCGCGGGGGCTCAGAAGTGGGACGCCGAGGGGTCGCTGCGCCGGCTGGAGGCCGTCCTCGCCTGCCGGGCGGCGATCGAGGCGAACGTCAAGCCACGGATCGCGGTCGAGGCGATGATGCTCGCCCTCTGGAAGGGCTGACCCGCAGCTCCAGCCGGTTGTCCACAGCCATCGACACGCGCGATTGCTGTGCGGTACGGTCCGGTGTGCCGTGGTGACGGTGACGGCACGCTCAGTGAGGGGCCATCCGGGAGGAGTCGCCGATGCCGCGGGGGGAGATCGACGAGGCCTGGATCGAGGAGGCGGTGCGGCGCTACCGCCGCATCGAATCGCTGCAGGCCGAGTTCGACCAGGCCGTGTCGACCGTCGAGGTCACCGTCCGGTCGCCGGACGGGTTGGTCGAGGTGGTGGTCACCGCCGGTGGGCGGATCACCGACGTCCGGTTCCTCGGGCCGCTGCACACCCGCAGCCCACGAGACGTGGCGGGCTCGGTGCAGGCCGCCGTCACCGCGGCCGCCGACGCCGCCGAGTGGGCCCGGGAGAAGCTGCACAACGAGACGTTCGCCGCCTACCGACCGCTCGCGGGGGCCTGACATGGACACCCTGCGCGCGCTCTCCGCCCGGCTCGACGAGGCGAGCGCCACGCTGACCACCCTGTCCCACACGGTCACCGCCAGCGACCCGGCCCAGGCCGCGTTCGGCACGGACGCCCCGGGCCGCCCCGGCGAGATCGGTCGCGCGCTGCACCGACAGTGGACCGCCGCCACCGACGACCGGGCCCGCGAGGCACGGGCCGCCGCCGCTCGGCTCGCAGCCGCTGCCTCGGCGGTCCGCGAGGCCGCCGACCGGTACGCCGAGGTCGACCGCGCCGCCCGCCGCCGGATCATCGGGGAGCCGTGATGGACCCACTGGACCGGCTCGCCGAACCCGGCCTCGACCTGCTCCACCGGGTGGACGCGTTGCTCGCGGCCGGCGTTCCCGAGGGCCACCGGGTCTGGCCTCTGCTGCGCCGGATGCAGGTGCTGCCGGGTGACGCCGTCCGGGGCTTCCTCGACCTGCACCCGGCGCCGCTGGCCAGCGCCGGGCACGCGGTGCGCCGGCTGGTCCGGGGGTACGACGACGTCGGCGCGGCGCTCACCGACCCGGTGCTCTGGTCCGGTCCGGCCGCCTCGGCGTACGGGCAGGAGCGCGCCGCGCTGCTGCGCCATCTCGACGAGGGCCCGGAGAGCCTCGTCGGGCGACTGGAATCCACCGCCGGGTACGCGGACGCCCTCGCCGACTGGGTGGAGGGCAGCCGCCTCGCCCTGGCCCGAACGATGGCCGACGTGCTGCGCTCGGCCGAGGCGGTGGCCGTGGTCGCCGCCACCGCCACCGGCCCGCCGGCCCGCCTGACGCCGGTCGGGCCGGGTGTCGCCGACGCGGCCGAGATCGCCGCGCGGGTGCTGGCGGTGCTGTGCGTCGCGTACGACGGCGCCGAGACACTGCTGCGCCAATGGGCGCCGAGCCTGGCCGAGTCCACCTGGCGGTCGTCGATGGACGCCCGTCCCCGCTACGACCAGCCCACCCGGGTCGGCTGGTAGCCGATCGCCGCGTCCCCCGACAGGCCACGGCGTCGCTCGCGGGCGCCCGAGCAGAGTCGGCGCCCACGGCGACGCCGTGGTCTTCCCCCTGCACCCCCCGCAGGTCTGCCTCCACTCAACGCCGCCCGGAGACGTTTGTCCCCCACCCGCGGCCGGAATCAACCGTCCGGGCGAGGGTCAACGGCACGACGGGTGGCCCGGCAATAGGTCGAGTCGACGGTCATGGATGCGATGGAGGGATTGGCCGGTGCGCCCTTTGCGGTGATGCGTCGTAAGGTGGGGGGATGGGCATGCTCTGCGCGGTCAGCTTCAACCGGTACGGGCGCCTCTACTACCTCGACCCGGGCGAGTTGCGCCCGCAGGTGGGCGACCGGGTGCTGGTGCCGACCGACGACGGGCCCGAGGTGGCCGAGTGCGTCTGGGCCGCCCAGTGGGTGACCGAGGAGACCGACGGCTTCCCCCGGCTGGTCGGGCTGGCCGGCGACGACGACCTGCTCCGGGACGAGGCGCTGCGCCGTCGTAAGGCCGAGGCGAAGGTGGCGGCGAAGCGGCTGATCCGTGCGCACGGCCTCCCGATGAAGGTGGTGGCCGTCGACCACGTGCTCGGCTCGGGTGACGGCGGCGGCGAGCGCAGCACCGTCTACTTCACCGCCCCGCACCGGGTGGACTTCCGTTCCCTGGTCCGCGACCTGGGCGCCACCCTGCACTGCCGGGTCGAGTTGCGGCAGCTCTCGGCACGGGATTCGGCCCGCGTCCAGGGCGGCATCGGCTCGTGTGGTCGGGACCTGTGCTGTGCGACGTTCCTCACCGACTTCGAGCCGGTGACCATCCGGATGGCCAAGGACCAGGATCTGCCGCTGAACCCGCTGCGCATCTCGGGGGCGTGTGGCCGGTTGATGTGCTGCCTGAAGTACGAGCACCCGCTGTATGACAGAAGCGGCACATACCCGACGAGCGGCCAGCGGGTTACCACCCCGGAAGGCGAGGCCAGGGTCGTCTCGCGGCACGTCCCGAGCGAGACGGTGACTGTTCGCCAGCTCTCCAGCGGCGAGACCAAGCGGTGCTCGCTGTCTGACGTCTGCGGATCGCGCCGGTCATACGAAGAAGGCCCCACTCCGTAGAGCAGGACCTCCTCCACCCCAGGGGAACCGGACTACACCCCCTGGCCCCCCCGGCTAACCCTGTTGATCAAGAGGTTTGCGTCAAAATTCGGGCCCCGAATGACGCGAACCTCTTGATCACCTGGTGGGTGCGGTCAGGGTCAGTGCAGGACCATGGGGGGTTCGGTCAGGTGGGGAGTTAGCGGAGTTTTCGGGGTCAGCCAGCTTGCGGAGGGGGAGTCGTCGGGGTTGACCTGCCAGTCGCGGGAGACCCGGTCGATTCCGATCGGATAGACGGTCAGCGTGCCGTCCGGGTCGATGCGCAACCGCAGGAACGACTTGGAGTCCTCGATACCCTGCCCGGCGAACAGCTCGTTGACGTTCACCCCGAACGCACCGGCGACCAGCAGGTACGCCGCCACCAGCTGACTGGCCACCAGGCCGATGACCGGGCCGTACAGCACCGCCGCGGCGACCGCAGGCAGCGGCCACGGCCAGTCGTAGAACGGCAGCGCCAACCAGACCCAGGTGCCGCCCGCGGCCAACGCCACCTGGGCCACGCCGTGGCTGACGCCGAGAATCCAGTGCCGGACATGCCGCTTGCCGCTGGCACTGGGCGGCTTGGCGAACAGGACCGCCGCCACCACCGTCACGAGCACCATCAGCACCAGCGGGACGCTGAACAGTCGCTGGTTGGTGCTGTCGGCCCAGTTCGCCGTCGCGCCCGCCATGGCCAGCATCAGCAGGGTGTGCAGGGTGCCGAGCAGCGTGGCGAAGCCGGGGTTGCGGAACGGCAGTCGGGCGAAGATGCCCCAGCCGTAGCGCCGGGAGCGGGCCGCGTCCGGATAGCGGGCCACCAGGTCGTACGGCTGTGTGCGGCTGGCCCGCCGAGCCAGCGTGTCCCGGGGCGGCACCTCGATGCGCTCCGGCAGCTTGTGCGTCGGGTACAGGTACGCACCGCCGCCGCCACAGGTGATCAACTGCCGGTCCGGGCCGGCGTAGCGGGCGTAGTGGTGCAGGTCGCCGGAGAGCAGCAGCCGCACCTGCGCCCCGGTCGGGTCGATGATGGTCCGGACGAAGTAGTCGATCGAGTCGTACGCCATGGGGTCGTCGGCGGCCTTGACCCAGGTCGGCGACGGCGCCGCGATGATCACCTTCGACTCCGGGGTGAGTCGCCGGGCCACCTCGTCGAAGTAGGCCAACTGTGGGTCGTCCAGGTATGAGCCGGACTGGTCGTCGACGCCCAGCAGCCACCAGCCGGCCGGCAACTCCACGGCGAAGTACGACCGCGACTGCCCGGTGCGCCAGCCGGCGAAGTTGCGGTCCCGGGAGCGAACGAACAGCCGCAGGAAGGCGGTCAGGCCGTCGTACCAGTCGTGGTTGCCCGGCACCGCGAACAGCGTGGGACCCTCGGGCGGGGTCGCCGGCAGCGCGGCCTGGTACGGCCCCTTGCACCGGTTCTCGTACTCCGCGTAGGCCGCCGACGGGTACACCTGGTCCCCGCCCATCACCAGGGTCTGCGCACGGGGCAGCCGGTGCCCGTCCACGGTCAGCTCCGGCTGCGCCAGCAGGTACGCGACGGAGTAGGTGGCGTGGAAGCCGTCACCGAGGTCGGCCACGTAGTCGAGCCACAGCCCGCCGTCCGGCCCCGCCTGGCGGAAGATGCCGTCGCCGAAGGCGTTCTGCAACTCGCGCTTGTCCAGGTAGGCGCCGAAGAGGATCGCCAGCAGCGTGCGGATACCGGTGCTGATCAACAGGAACGGGGCCAGCCATGGCACCGGCTTGCGGGGGGTGAAACCCAACTCCAGTGGATCGGTGGAGCGCGGCCGGCGAGGGGCCCGCTCCCCGTCGGGTTGCTCGCCCGCCGGGGTCTGGTGATCGTCGCGTTCGTCACTCACCCGCCGCAGCGTAGTACCGGTCCCGGCGAGGCGCTGTCCGGTAATTAGCCAGATGGCAATGGTTGTCCGGTTGGTGTTGACGGAGGCGCGGGGGTATCCCGTTCGGTCCGGGGCCGGGGGGTGCCGTACACTTGCTGATCGTTGCCGCCTTAGCTCAGTCGGCTAGAGCGACGCACTCGTAATGCGTAGGTCGACGGTTCGATTCCGTCAGGCGGCTCGGTACCGAAGCCCAGGCCATTGGCCTGGGCTTCGCCGTTTTACAAGGTCCACCACACCGCCGACGGACGTGCCGGTCCGCAGATAGTCCGCATCCCGCGCCGCGACCGCCTGCCCCGGACGCTGCTGCCCGACCCGTTGTCGTGCCACTGTCGACCTCCGCGAGAGACGTGTGTGATCAACGGTGCCCCTCGCCGCACGAGTGGCGGGCGACGAGCGTCGGTTCGAAGACGACCTGCACCGACTCGGCCGGCCGCTCGACGACGAGCTCGGCCGCCCGCCGTCCCATCTCGTGCGACGGCTGGGCGACCACGGTGATCCCGAGCGCGGCGGACCAGGGGAACTCGTCCATCGTCAGGAACGCGATGTCGTCCGGAACGGTGAGCCCGTGGGCGGTCAGCGCGGAGTGCACCGCGACGGTCAGGCGGCCGGTGGTGCAGACGACGGCGTCCAGCGGCTCGTCCCGGGTACGGGCACGCGCGAGGAGTGCGCCGACGGCATCGCCCACCTCCTCCTCGGAATCCGCGACGACGACCGCCTCGTCGGGCAGGGACAGGTCGGCCTCGGCGAGCGCCAGCCGCAGCCCCGCCGTGCGTTCGACCTGCGAGGGCCGGTTACCGGAGGTGACGACACCGACGGAGGAGCGCCCGCACCCGGCCAGGTGTACGCCCATCAGCCGACCGGCCTCGACGTTGTCCAGGCTGACCGAGTGCATGCCGGCCGGCGGGTCCGGGACGGTACGCGCGACGACCACGACCGGCACGCCGGTGTCGGCCATCCGGCGGGTACGACCGTCGGCGCTCTCGCCGGTCGTCACGATCAGCCCGCGTACCCGCTGCTCGTCCATCGTGTGCACGTGGGCGAGCTCGCGGTGCACCTGGCGGAACGTGTTCGCGAACAGAACGAGGCTGCCCTGGGCGTCGGCCACCTCGTCGATGCCACGGATCAGGTCGAGGTAGAAGGGGCTGCGCAGGTCACGGATGACCACCCCGATCGTGTTGGCGCGTCCGGCGAAGACGCCCCTGGTGAGCGCGTTCGGGCTGTACCCGAGACGGGCGATCGCCGCCCACACCCTGGTGGCTGTCGGCTCGGCGACGGCGCCACCGTTGACGACCCGGGAGACGGTGGCCGTCGACACACCGGCCTGCGCGGCGACGTCGCCGATGGTGGCCCGTCTCACCGTGGTCCCCCTGTTCTCCCGTCCCGGACGACGATCCTGCCCCCGATCATGACGGTCGCCACCCGGTCGAGCCGCTCCGGGTCCGTCACCACCAGGTCGGCTATCGCACCGGGTACGACCCGGCCCCGGCGGGGTGCCAACCCGGGGATGGCGTCGGCGACGTTGGCGCTCGCCATCGCGACCGCCGCCGGGAGACGCACCACACCCGCCTTCGTGGCCCGGTCGATCGCCAGCAGGATCGGGTCGTGGTGGCCGCCCGCGTAGTCGGTCGAGATCGTGTCGACGAGCCCCGCCGAGAACATCGCGTAGAGCAGCTCCGGCCCGGTCGTGAGTCGCCGGGCCCCGAACGTGTCCAGGGTGGAGACGTCCACGACGGCGCCCGCCTCCTTCAGCCGCTCGGCGTGCTCGACGGCCTCGCGCAGGTCGAAGCTCGAATGGTTGGAGTGTGCCGCGATCAGCCGCACGTCGGTTGTCGCGATCGCGGCGACCTGGGTCATCGACGCCGCCGCGTTGTGCACCACCACCGGTACCCCTGCCCTGCGTGCCTGCTCGGCCGCCTCGGCCAGCCCGTGCAGGGCGATGTCGAAGGCTGGCAGCACGATCCCGGAGACGATCTCGCGGACCTCCTCGACCGACAGCCTGCCAGTCAGCCCCGCACCCGCCAACGCCTCCTCGACCGCGTCCCGGTCGAACGCCGACGTCGAGATGTGCCGCCCCAGCACCGCGATCTTCAGGTTGTCCGCCGCCCGAGGGGTGATCCGTACGCCGGTACGTCTCTGCACCTCGGCCGGGATGTACAGGTAACTCGCCCCACCCCCGCCGAGGGTGTGTCCCGCGCCGATCTCGCCGAGCGCGACGGCACCGGCGTCCAGCGCGTGCCGTGCGGTGAAGGCGCGGTGCGCTCCAGTGAGGCCACCGCCGTCGGCGATGGTCGCCGCGGCCAGGCAGGACGGGACGTTGCACGAGGCGAGCTTCACGTTGACCGGGTGCGCCGCGTCGGTGGCGGCGAGCGCCTCGGCGGTGACGAAGCCGTCCGCGCAGAGCACGGTGGTCGTCCCCTCCCGTAGGTGCCGGTCGAGGTTGGCCAGTACCTGCGGGTGTGGCAGGGCCTCGTGGCCGCTGGCGAACAGCGGCCCGTACGCGGTGCCGTGGGTATGGTTGTTGATCAGCCCCGGGATCACCAGCATCCCGGAAACGTCGACGATCTCGTCCACCGTCCCGTACGCCTCGATTGGCCGCGACGGCACGATCTCGTGGACCGTGTCTCCCTCGATCACGACGTCGAGCCCGGGCTGCGGCTCCGTACCCCGGCCGTCCACCAAGACACCGTCACGCAGGACTGTCGTGGCCACTGTCCTCCCCCTGTCCGGTCACCGGCTCGTCGGTGCGAAACGCTCGAACCGGAAGGCGGCCAGTTCCTCGCTCCGGTCCTCGCCGAGAACCCCGGCCGCGACCAGGCCAGCGGCGTGCACGCTCAGCGTCACGCCGCTGTGCGAGACGGCGAAGTGGAAGTTGGGCAGCTCCGCTACGCGACCCAGCACCGGCAGACCGTCGCCGGGAATAGGCCGTTCACCCACCCGGACGTTCTCCACAGTCGCGGCGGCGATCCCCGGATAGAGCCTGCGGCCCGCGTCGAGCACCCGATCGATCGCCGACCGCTCGACGTCGATCTCCCCGGTGTCGGCGACGTACGCCGCGCCGTCGATCCCGTGGCTGTGCAACAGCAGCCGTCCGCCGCCGTCCGGGCGCAGGTGGACGTGCGGAGCGTGGACGACCCGGGACACCGCGACGGCGACCGGTGAGGTGTGCACGAGCACGCCGCGCGTGTTGCGCATCGGCAGGTCCAGCCCGGCCAGCGCGGCGACCCGGGCCGCCCACGGCCCGGCGCAGTTCACCACGGCGTCCGTCCGGAACTGCCGACCGGAGGCGAGTCGGGCGGTACGCACGCTGCCCCCGCCCACCTCCAGGCCGGTGAGGGCGTCGTCGCGTACCAGCTCGGCGCCCTGGGACACCGCGTACGACAGCAGGTGGCCGATCAGGCGCCTCGGCTCGATCCAGCCCTCGCGCGGGAAGAACGCGATCCCGTCCGCCGGCAGTTCGGCGGCGGCGATGTCCCGTTCGAGGCGTACCGCCTCCGCCCGGCTGAGCCAACGCGCCTCGTACCCGTATTCGAGGAGCCCGGCGACCTTCGCGTGTAGTCGCCCGTACCCATCGGCGTCGGCGGCCCATTCCAGGTTGCCGTCCTCGTGGTACCAGTCGCTGCCCGGCACCCCGGCCGCCAGTTCCCGGTGCGCGTGCATGGCCGCGACGCTGAGGTCGTGGTACGAGCGGGGCTGTTTGCCGCAGGAGTTGGTCCACGAGAACGTCGCGCCGGAGGTGCCGCCGCCCGGTGCGCCAGCGTCCACGACGGTGACGCGGGCGCCGCGCCGCGTCAGCGCTGCGGTCACCGCCGCGCCGTACACACCGGCACCGATGACCACCACTTGCCCGACCATGCCCATGCTCGTGCCTCCCCATCGATGTAACTAGTTACATCGGAGCACGGGTCGTCTGATCAAGTCAACGGGCAATGGCCAACGGTGCCCCCGCTTACCCCCCGAAAACCCCTGCTAAAGGTCCACTGTGAGTGACCAACGTGGACCAGTTGTTGATGGCGTCTGTGCAGGTCAACGATGGATTTCGGCAATCGATGACAAGCTTCGGAACGTGATGTTCGGTAAGCGTAGGTGGACGGTTCGATTCCGTCCGGCGGCTCGGTATTCGGGGCTCCGCCCCTCTGGCCCGCCGCTGCTGGCACACTCGCCAACTGAGTCACGACGTCGCGAGCGCGATGGAGGTGAGGGGTGAGTTTCTCGCGCGCATGGGAAGCGACAGCGCCGGGGCCGTACGGGCTTGGTGAGGTCTACGACGACGTGACGTACGGCAAGCTACCGCCGCTGCCCGAGCGGCTGTTCACCGGGACGTTCGACTGGCTGACTCCGAAAGCGGCGGGAACGGGGTCGTACTACATGGCACCAAACCCCGTACGCGTGGATGGTCTTGACGCGTTCAACCGACGTCTCGCACGGCACGGCCTTGCTCTGCCGGCAGCGTTCGTGGTGTTCATGGCGAGCAGCCGCCTGCAGAGCTCCGTGCCGTCGTGCTTGGCCTGCGAGTGGGAGATCTCGCCCCGGTTGGTGGCCAGCCCCATCGAGGACCACGCATTCATGATGCGGTTCATGAACGATCAGCAGGGTTGCGGCTACTGGTATCTGTACCTGGGCTCCGACGGCTCCAGTCCTGTGGTGTGTAGCGCTTCGAGCTACGAACCCGCGGACGGTGACGAACCGCTGAAGATGGACCCGGCGAGTTTCTTGGCGGACGTCCAGTGGACGGCACCGGGTTTCGAGCACTTCGTCTACCGGTACTGGGTTGAGAATGTCGCCTGGTTCGAGCTGGTCTCGTCGAGGGTGCCGCGTACGGTCACCGGCGGGGACGCGGTCAGATCCTCCAGGGTGACCGAGTCGCCGTCGACGGTGATCCGGCGGGAGACGTCGCCGGGTTCGTGCAGCCGGTCGGCGAGCAGGTGCACCACGGTGACGCCGAGGCTGGCCAGACCGACCGTCTGGTCGGGGCTGGCCAGCACGCGGGCGAGCTCACCGTGTGCGTCGTCGATGACCAGCAGCCGTGGCCGGGCCTTCGCCTCCGTACGCCCGACACCGTGCCGGAACGACTTGAGCGCGCTGGTGGTCCGCTCCTCCAGATCCTCGCTGAGCAGTTCGACGAGCGTCTGTACGGTGGTGACCAGCAGCGGGGTCGGGCCGGACGGGCCGATCGAGGTCCGGTCGAGCAGATGTGGCAGCCACCGTGCCCAACGCCAGGTCCGGGCGCGCTCGGGGGTGGTGATGATCGCGAGCGTCACGTCGTCGGGGGCGTGGAACGTGGCGACCTGCACGAGGATCGCCCGGGCGAGGGCGACGGCGTCCGCGTAGTTCGGTGTTATCACGCTGACATCCCCGGCGCAGTCCAGGTTCGCCCGCAGCGGCAGCCCGGGTACCAGCGCGAATCGGCGGATCAGTGAGCGCGCCTCGTGACGCATGAACGGATCGAGCGGATTGGTGGGCGTGCTCTGCTCGCGTAGCTCGATCGTGCGGACGGGCAGCGAACCCGTGCCCAGCCGTACGTGCAGAAAGTCGATGTCGGCGCGTCGGCGTTCCCACAGTCGGGCCGGGCTGCGGATCACGTCGAGCAGCCGATTCACCGGCGGGTCGAGGAGGTTCGCCTCCTCCCGCAGACGCTGCTCGGACTCGCGCAACTGGTCGCGCAGTTCCTCCAGGTAGTCCTGGTAGCGCTCGCGCTGTGCCCGGCGCTGCCGGCCGGCCTTGCCCAGCTGGGTGAGGTACATCGCCCCGGCGGCGCCCAGCGCCGCCACCATGACCACGGCGCCCAGAGCCGCGAAGCCGGAGCCGCGCAGGAACATCATCATGCTCATCGCCACCCCGGCGCCGGCCATGGGCAGCAACGCCTGGAGCCCCATCGCGGACTTGCCGTCGGGCAGTTGCGGTGGCGGGTCCAGCACGAGTGGATCCATTGCGGCCATCGGGCGGGCCATCCGGGCGGGGCGGTGCACCATGCGCGTCGACATGCGGGGGGCCTCCGGTCACATCCGCCGAGCGCGACTCAGCGCCAGCGCGGCGGCGCGGGTCGCCTCCACGAGCGTCGCCTCGCCGACCCGCGACGGGGTGATGAGCGCACCGGCGGCGAGGTGACGGTCGTAGGGCAGCACCACCACCGGTACGCCGGTCTGCTCGATCAGCTCACGGGCGGCGCCGTGGATCAGCGTCGCGCGGCCGTGCGGGTTGCTCGCGCTCAACACGACGATCACGCGCTCCAGCCATGACCCGTAGCCGTCGTCGACGATCCGGCGCAGCGTCTGGTAGGTGCTCCGAACCCCGTCGGGTGTCGCCGCCGCGACGAGCACCACCGCGTGCGCGTCGGCCATCACCCCCGCCGGGGTACGGGCCTCCAGGCCGGGTGGGCAGTCGGTGACGGTGACGGCGAAGAGACGCGACAGTGCGCGCGTGACAGCGGTGCACAGGTTCGGGTTGGTGGTGCCGCTCGGCAGTACCCAGAGACCTGTCCCGGTGCGTGGGAGGAGTGGTTCGAGGTCGCGCAGGTCGCCGCCCCGGCCCGCGAGCAGTCCGGGTGCCAGCCGTTGCAGTGACGGGTCGCTCGGGGCGCCGAGCCGCCAGGTCAGCGAGCCCTCGTACGGGTCCGCGTCGGCGGCGAGCACCGGATCGGCGCGACGCGCGGCGAACACCGACGCCAGCAGCGCGGCAAGCGTGGACTTCCCCGCGCCACCCTGCACGGAGGCCACCGCGATCCGCCGGCCGGTGTGCACGGGTGCCTGCACCTCGGCGGCGAGGTCGGCGAGTTCCCGGGTCTGCCGGCCGCTGGCGAACATCCGGCTGGCGCTGCGCCACGTACGCCGTAGCGCGGAGTCGCCGGAGGGGGGCCTGCGCGCGATCGACAGGTCGTCCGGCTCCGACGCCGGCGGGTCGGCCGGCGGCGCGGTGCGCGGCACCGGTGGAGCGCTCATGCCACCGCCTCAGTCAGAAGGTGTCGAGAAGTCGCGAGTAGAGCCCGAACACCCCGACGGCGACGGGCACCAGCGCCATCACCGTCAGGGCCTCGACGCGATCGGCGACCTGCCGGCCTCGCGCCAGGACGTGCGGCGGCGGCCGGTACGCCAGGACCGCCAGGGCCACCGCGCAGACGCCGAGTGCCGCCACCGCCGTGCCCCACCAGGTGCCGGGCCGCTCCCGTACCCAGCACAACAGCAGGCCGCCCGCGATGGTCAGCGCGCCGGCCACCAGCGTCACCACCTCGGCCGCCAGTGGAAAGGCGCGCATCCGCAGCAGCAGGGCGCCGGCCACCAGGGCTGCCAGCACCAGTCGCCACGGGCCCGGCGTCGACGCGAGGATGAGCCCGGCGAGCGTCGCCGAGGTCGCCGCCGCGATCGCCGCGACGGCCAGCCCGCGATGCGCGGAGTCCACTGCGGCCTGTACCGATACCCGGCTCACCGGCTCGTCGTTGCTGCGGCGGTCGTCGAGACGGGTGAGGCCCGATGTGATCATCGCGATCCGCGGCAGCAGCCCCAGCACGCCCACCGACGCGATCGCCAGCACCGCCGCGACCCGCTCGGCGGGCATGCCGAGCAGCAGCGGCACGCTCCAGCCCGCGACCAGGGCCAGCATCGTGCCGCCACCGAGTACGCCAGCGCGCCCGTTACCCGTTACGGCACCCACCGCGAGGACGGTGCAGCCGATCACCACGGTCCACAGTGCCCACCGGGGGGTGCGGGTGTCCGTCCAGCCGGGCACGGCGGTCATCACCATCGCGGCGCCGCTCAAGAGCACCGCCACCCCGATCCTGCGTCTGCCCGCCATCCCGACGAGGAGGCCGGCGAGGGCGACCGCGCCGCCGACGACGCTGACCGCGGCAGGCCCGAGGTGCGGGCCGGCGAGCAGTGCCGCCACCCCGGCGGCCACCAGGCAGGCGGTGGTGGCGGTCCACGTACGGGGGACGTCACCCCACCGACCGCGCCGCCGGACGAGGTCGTCGCCGACCTCGTCGGAGACATCGTGGACGATCGCCGCCGGCGGTGCCTCGGAGATCGGGTCGACCCGCAACAGCGCGCCGTCGGGCACGGCGGCCTGCCGAAGGCTGCCGGCCGGGTCGAGCACCGTGCCGTCGAGGGTGCTGATCTGGTAGCCCCGCGAATCGTCAGTCGGCGGGTGGCCCACCAGCGCGACGACCTCGGGCAGCAGCAGGCCGAGCGGCTCGTCGGCGGGCAGCACGAGGTCGATGCGTCGGTGTGGCCCGGCCAGGGTCACCCGACTGAGGTGACCGGCGGAGGCGAGGGTCCGCGGTTGGGTCATCGCGGACCCGTGGGTTGGATCGGTGCCGGGTTGCGTGCCCTCTGCTGCTCGGCGACGACGTTCTGAAGGAAGGACCAGCCGACACACACGGCGCAGGCCACCGCCGCCAGCACGAGACCGGTACGCAACCACCGGAACCCGTCACCCGTGGCGCGGACCCGGCGCTGCCTGCCCCACAGCAGCAGCTCACGCATGCGGGCGCGACGAACCGCGACCGACTCGATGAGCTGCGTGTCGAATTCCCGAGCCACGGCTCGATTCTATCCACGGCCGCTAATTCGATCGGGGGACGTGATCTCGCGGGTGCCGGGTCGGCACGCCGCGACCGCGCGCTGATGGTGACTGTCGCAGCCGCGTTCTATGGTGGCCATACCTCAGAGATCCCGGAGCGTCAGCCCATGACATTTGCGCCCCTGACCATCAGTCTGCCCATCGCCGACCGCACGACCTCGTACCACTTCTACCGCGACGGTCTCGGCCTCGAAGCGGTGGGCGAGCTGGCCGACGACGGAATCCCGGAGCCGTTGCAGTTCGTGGTCAACGACGGGCTGCGCCTGATGCTCGTCCCGACCGGCGGCTTCGGGTGGGTGATCGGCCCGCGCGAGGTCGCCCCGAGGGGGCAGAGCGAGTGCCTGCTCGCCCTGGGCGCCGCCACCGAGGCCGACGCGGGCGCGATCGTCGAGCGGGCGGGCGCCGCGGGCGGCGAGGTGGTCGCCGAGCCGACCACGCGACCCTGGGGGTACGCGGGCGTCTTCGCCGACCCGGACGGTCACCTGTGGATGGTGTCGGTCACCCCGGGGTGACCGGCGCGGAGGCTCTGGCGCTGCGGCGAGCCCTCGTCGAGCGCGACCCGGGAGGACATCCACGAGGTGACCGCGACCGGTTCGGTTCGTGGCCGGAGACCGGCTCCGGCATCTCCCGCGAGTCGTTCGGCAATCCGTCCGGCTGGTCGAGCTGACCGGCCTGCGTCAGACGTAGATCTTCGTGGCGTACTCCGGGCCGTAGTGCCTCTCCAGGTCCTCCAGGCTCTCGGAGGGCCCCTCGACCTCCTTGATCAGGCGTGCGCGGGTCGGCAGCGCGTCGGGCTGCCAGGTCTCCGGCTGCCACAGCGCGGACCGCAGGAACGCCTTCGCGCAGTGGTAGAAGATCTGCTCGATCTCCACCACCACGGCGAGCACCGGCCGGTGCCCCTTGACGACCATGTCGTCGAACCAGGGCGCGTCGCGTACCAGGCGGGCCCGCCCGTTGATGCGCAGCGTGTCGGTGCGACCCGGGATCAGGAAGAGCAGCCCGACGTGCGGGTTGTCCAGGATGTTGCGGTAGCCGTCGGCCCGCTTGTTGCCCGGCCGCTCCGGCAGTGCGATGGTCGTGTCGTCCAGCACCAGCGTGAACCCGGCCGGGTCGCCCTTGGGCGAGACGTCGCAGCTGCCGTCCGCGCCGGCCGTCGCCATCAGGCAGAACGGGGCGGCGGCGAGCCACTGCCGGTCGCGCTCGTGCAGGCGGGCGCGGTCCTTGTTGGCGGCGCGTACGCCCGGTGTGCCGAGCAGCTCGCGTAGTTCCTCGTGCGAAGTGATCTCCACCGTCACGCGATCCTCCCCCAGCCGTTGACCCGGGTGGCGGCGCCACCGTCGCCAGCCTAGGCCCGCGTGGCCAGCGCGAGGTTTGCCCCCGGTCGCCCGGGGTAGGGCCTCACCCGACACGCCCGCCGCTCATACCGTCCGCAGGAAAGCCGACCAGTGGAGGCCGGGAGATGGAGAGCCGACTCAAGGTGCTGGGTCATCCAGTCCATCCGATGCTTGTCATGTTCCCGGTCGCGCTGTTGGTCACCGCGGTGCTCTTCGACATCATCGACACGGTCGGCGGGCCGGACTTCCTCGGCGAGGTCGCGTACTGGAACATCACCGTCGGCCTGATCGGCGGCCTGCTCGCCGCGGCGGCCGGCTCGTTCGACCTGCTGGCGATCCCGACCGGCACCCGCGCGAAGCGGGTGGGTCTGCTGCACGCGGGCGCCAACGTCGCGGTGATCCTGCTCTTCGCCGCCGTGTGGGTGGTCCGGCTCAACGCCGACTCGCGGGCCGCCGGTGGCGCGCTGATCGCCATCGAGGTCGTCGCGGTGGCGATCCTCGGCATCAGCGCCTGGCTCGGTGGCGAACTGGTCGACCGGCTCGGTGTGGGCGTCGACCGCGACGCCGGTCTGGATGCGCCCAGCTCACTGCGGCCCACCACGGCCACCCGGCGGATCGGAGACGTGCGATGAGCGAGCAGCAGCAGACCGGCGGTTTCGGCCGGGGGTGGCGCGGCCGGCAACAGGGCTGGGACCCGATGGGCGAGTTGCAGTCGCTGCGCGCCGAGCTGAGCCGGCTGGTCGGCGGCCGGGCCGGGTCGTCCGACGTCGAGCTGACCGAGACCGCGGACGGCTGGCAGGTCGTCGTCCGGCTGCCGGGCGTCGCGCCCGAGGAGGTGGCCGTCGAGCTGGACGACCGCGAGCTGTGCGTGCGGGCCCGCTCCGAGGCGGAGGTCAACGCCGATCAGGGCATTCCCGGGGGCTTCGAGACGCGCGGTTTCGAGTACCGCATCGACCTGCCGTCCCGGGTCGACCCGGAGGGCATCGACGCGGTGATGGACCACGGGCTGCTGCGCGTCCGGCTGCCCCGGGCGGCGCGACCCACGGCGCGCACCATCACCGTCGGCCGCGCCGGGCCGCGCTCGGGCGGCCTCTCCGGTGGTACGCCGATAGCGGCCGATCCCGCCGCGGACCGGGAGCTGCACCACCCGGACAGCGTCGGCGAGATCGACCGGGAGTAGCGCGCCACGTGGTCACCCCGTCCCTGCTCGGCCCGACGGCGGGGCGAGTCGAAGACGTGCGCCGGATCGCGGTGCTGCGCGCCAACGCCCTCGGCGACTTCATCTTCGTTCTGCCGGCGTTGGACGCGTTGCGCGCCGCGTACCCCTCGGCGGAGATCGTGCTGCTCGGGGCGCCGTGGCACGCGAAGCTCTGGCGCGACCGGCCCGGCCCGGTGGACCGGGTGCTGGTGGTGCCGCCGGGCCCCGGCATTCGGGAGCCGGAGGCCGGTGAGCCGGCGTCCACGATCGACGACTTCGTGGCGGCGGCCAGCGGCGAGGGTTTCGACCTGGCGGTGCAGGCCCACGGCGGTGGCGCGAACTCCAACCCGTTGATCAGCCGCCTCGGTGCCCGGGTGACGGTCGGGTTGCGCGCCGAGGACGCGCCGCCGCTGGACCGGTGGGTCCGCTACGTGTACTACCAGCACGAGGTGATCCGCTATCTGGAGGCGGTGGCCCTGGTGGGCGCTCCGGCGACCACCATCGTGCCGACGCTCGCGGTCACCGACGCGGACCGGGCCGAGGCCGAGCAGGTGCTCGGTCCACCGGCCCGCCTTCGGGTGGCGCTGCATCCGGGCGCTTCCGACACCCGGCGCCGCTGGCCGGCCGAGCGGTTCGCCGAGGTGGCCCGTGCGCTGCACGGCGACGGGTACGAGGTGCTGGTGACCGGTACGCCCTCCGAGCGGGAGGTGGTGGACCAGGTGGCCGCGGCGGCGGGGGTGCCGGTCCGGCCGCAGGTGGGCACGCTCAGTCTCGGCGGGCTGGCCGGCTGCTACGCCAGTTGCGCGCTGGTCGTCTCCAACGACACCGGCCCGCTGCACCTGGCCGCGGCGGTTGGCACGTCGACGGTGGGCATCTTCTGGGTCGGCAACCTGATCAACACGGCGACGCCGTTGCGCGGCCGGCACCGGCCGATCAGCTCCTGGATGGTGCACTGCCCGGTCTGCGGCGTGGACTGCACGCCGGGCATCTACCCGCACCGGCCGGGCGACGGCGAGTGCCCGCACCGCGACTCGTTCGTCATCGACGTGCCGGTGGCCGAGGTGCTGGAATCGGCCCGCGAACTGCTCAGCCCGTAGGCGGCGCTCAGGCCGGCTGTGGGGTGTCCTCGTCGGCGAGGACAACCTCCCACGCCTCCACGTCCCGTTCGGTGACCGTGGTGGGGGTCTCCAGGTGGTAGGCGCCGCTGGGCAGGATGCCCGCCCCGCCGTGGCGGGCCAGCACCGCGAGCTGGGCGGCCACGTCCTCGCCCTGGTGTCTCTCGTGCACCCGCCGCCAGAAGTCGAAGCCCCCGGAGTCGACGAGCTTGGCCCGGTCGTAGAGCACGCATCCGCCGATCCAGGACACCTTGTACGCCCGCCACGCGCCCGGCGGCAGCGCCAGCTCGGCGGTGACGTGCAGCAGGTTGGCCGCCGAGTGGATGCGGGCCCGGTCCCACTCGGCGGTGCCCGGCCGGATCCGCTCCGGGACGGGCCGGCCGGCCCACTCCTCGTAGTGCCGGTGTGTGTCCGGTCGTACGTCCTCGGTGTACGACAGGCCGTGCACGCCGTTGCCGACGAACCCGCAGTCCAGCTCCTCGATCGCGGTGACCAGCCGGTGCAGCGCCCCGGGCTCCAGCCAGACGTCGTCGTCGAGGTTGAGCACGTACCGGGCGGAGGACGCGGCGAGCAGATAGGCACGGTGCTCGGCCAGCCCGCGGCGCGGCAGCCGGCGGGTCAACAGCACCGGGTGGCCCGCGTGGCGTAGCGCCCGGACCATGGTGGCCGCGGCGGGGTGGGCGTACGCCGGATCGCCGTCGGACTGGTCGCTGACCACCACGCCGAAGCCGGGAACCCCGCCCTGGGCGGCGAGCCCGGCCAGGGTGACGGCCAGTTCGGCGGGCCGGTTACGGGTCGGGACCAACACGTCGACCAGCCGGTCGGCACGGAACTCCGCCGGGGTGCCGAGGGCGAGGGGCCGGTTCACGACGCCTGGGTGCGGGGGCTCAGCGACGGGTCGGTGGCGTGCGACGACGGGTCATGGCTGTGTGACCGGATCCGGTCGATGATCGCCGAGGTGGACCGGTCCGGCACGTACCCCAGCGTGCGCACCTGACCGCCGAGTCGGCGTACCAGCGGCGCCTCCGGCACCAGCTCCGGCGGATAGTCGCCGCCCTTGACGTACACGTCGGGCCGGACCGCCTCGATCAGCGCGGCGGGCGAGTCCTCCTCGAACACCACCACGTGGTCCACGCAGGACAGCGCGGCCAGCAGGGCGCCTCGGTCCTCGACCGGGTTGACCGGTCGGTCCGGCCCCTTGAGCCGGCGTACGCTGCCGTCCGAGTTGACCGCCACGATGAGCAGGTCGCCCAGGGCACGGGCCTGTTCCAGGTAGCGCACGTGCCCGGGGTGCAGCACGTCGAAGCAGCCGTTGGTGAACACCACGGACCGGCCCGCCTCGCGATGCTCGGCGACGATCGCGTCCAGTTCGTCGGTGCCGACCACCGCCGGGTGCCCGACGGTCTCCGGTGGCATGTCGAGGGCGGCCAGCAGGTCGTTGCGCAGGCACACACAGGTGCCGGTGTCGGACACGGTGATGGTGGCCGCGAGCTGGGCGAGTTGCGCGGCGGTGGGCAGCGGCGCGTCGGCGGCCAGGGCCAGCGTCATCGCCGCCAGGTACGCGTCTCCCGCGCCCACCGCGTGGCTCGCGGGGACCGGGGTGCTGTGGCTGCGCCGCCGTTCCCCGTCCGCGCCGCCGACCACCGCGCCGTCGGTGTCCAGGGTCACCGCGACCACGTCCGCGCCGGTGTGCGCGCGCAGCTCGGCGAGGCGCGACTCGGCCAGTACGGCCCGGTCGACGCCCGCTCCGGCCTCGGTGTTCACTGTGACGCCGGTGCCGGTGACGCTGAGGCCGTCGCCGGTGAGGGCCACCCGACCCTCGCTCGGGGTGGGCTCGCCGACCGGGCCGGGCCGGTCGTCCGCGCGGGCCTCGCCCGGAGCGGCGCCGACGCTCAGCTCGGACGGCCCGTCGGCCGGATCGTTGTCAGGGTGTTCCAGGTGCAGGTCGGTGCCGGCGGTCGAACGGTTCGGGCCACCGGCACGGGCCAGCAGCCGGGTCGCCTCGGCGAAGCTGGGGGTGACCACCGTCGGCGCGAGCCCTCGCCAGTCGGCGAGGTCGTGGGCGTCCAGCGCGACCGTGGCGTACCGCTCGCGCTGTTCGACCAGCCACGCGCGGACCGGCGCGGACAGCGCACCCAGACCGTAGTCGCAGACCACCAGGGTCGGCGCCTCTCCGCCGGCAGCGGCGCGCAGCTCCTCGGTGGCGCAGTCCAGCGCCGTGAGCAGCCGGTCCACCCCGTCCGGGTCGAGAGCGTCGTCCGCGTCGCCGGAGTCCTCGCGGAGCAGGATCTGGTTGCCGGCGAGCATCCGCCGCTTCACGGGGGTGGGCCGACCGGGCTGGTTGACCGTACGGTCCCAGACGCCGGCCCGGTCCAGACAGTCGTGCAGTTCGTCGCCGGCGACGTCGGCGCCGACCGGCGCCACCAGCACGGCCCGACCGCCGAGGGTGGCGACGTTGACCGCGGTGTTCGCGGCCCCACCGGCGGCGGAGATCCGTCGGCGCAGGGTGAGGACCGGGGCGGGCGCCTCCCGGCAGAGCCGGTCGGAGTCGGCGAACCGCCACTCGTCCAGCATGGCGTCGCCGACGATCAGGACCGGGCGCCCGAGCCAGCTCTCCACGACGGTGGCGAGCCGGCGCTGTTCCGCTGCTGCTCCTGCCATGCCTCCCCGGGTCCCCAGCGGCCCTCCGGACAAACCCCCCGCCGGGACCGGCTGCGCCGCGGGTCCGCGTCCTTTCGTCCCACCCTCGTCGACGGGGTGCCCGTCGTACCGACGTGGGGTGTTTCGGGCGTTGGAGGCCGGGAAGGGAATTGCGGTACCCCGGAGAGGAGATGTACCGAGATGGCAGCGACACTGCAGGGCAAGAGGATCGCGTTCCTGGCCGCCGACGGCGTCGAGGAGGTCGAGTACGTCCAGCCGCGCGAGGCGGTCGAGAACGCCGGCGCGACTGCCGAGCTGGTCTCGCTCAAGGCCGGTTCCATCCAGTCCTTCAACCACCTGGACCAGTCCAAGACGTACGACGTGGACGTCACCGTGGACAAGGCGGACGCCGCCGGGTACGACGCGCTGGTGCTGCCGGGCGGGGTGGCGAACCCGGACTTCCTGCGGTCCGACCCGGACGCGGTGCGGTTCGTGAAGGTGTTCTTCGACGCCGGCAAGCCGGTCGGGGTGATCTGTCACGGCCCGTGGACGCTGATCGAGGCGGACGTGGTCCGTGGCCGGCGGATCACCTCCTGGCCCAGCCTGCGCACGGATCTGACCAACGCCGGCGCCACCTGGGTGGACGAGGAGTGCGTGACGGACGGCAACCTGACGAGCAGCCGCAACCCCGACGACCTTCCCGCCTTCTGCGCAAAGATCACCCAAACCTTCGCAACCCCCTAACCCGACCGGGCCCGCCCCGCCCCGGCCCAGCCCGGCCGCGTTGATCAAGAGGTTTGCGTCATCCCACCCGGCGTGTCGTGACGCGAACCTCTTGATCAACCCTGGGAGGGGTCGGGGTTTTTTGGGGTGTGGGGCATGTTCTCCGGTGGTCGGGAAAGAGGGCTTGATGACCACCGAAGCCTCTGCCGCGCCGGTACTGAATCGCCAGCAGATCCGGCTGCTGATGCTGGGCCTGATGACGGGCATGCTGCTGGCCGCCCTCGACCAGACCATCGTCGGCACGGCCCTGCCGACCATCGTCGGTGAGCTGGGTGGAATCAACCACTACTCGTGGGTGGTCACGGCGTACCTGCTCGCCTCGACCGCGTCGACCCCGCTGTACGGCAAGATGGCCGACCTGTACGGGCGTCGCCCGGTCTTCCTCTTCTCGATCGGCACGTTCCTGCTCGGGTCGCTGCTGGCCGGCTTGTCGCAGAACATGACCCAGCTGATCGTCACGCGGGGCCTCCAGGGGCTCGGTGCCGGTGGTCTGCTGACGCTGGCGTTCACGATCATCTCGGACGTGGTCTCACCTCGGGAGAGAGGCCGCTACCAGGGTCTGTTCGGGGCGGTGTTCGGCATCGCGTCGGTGGCCGGCCCGCTGGTCGGTGGGTACTTTGCCGAGACCGACTGGCGGTGGATCTTCTACATCAACGTGCCGCTGGCGATCCTGGCCATCGTGGTCTGCTACCACGTGATGCGGCTGATCCCCTTCGAGCGCCGGGACCACGCGATCGACTGGCTCGGCGCCGGCCTGCTGGTGGCCGCGGTGAGCTGCCTCCTGCTCGCGCTGAGCTGGGGCGGAAACGAGTACCCGTGGGGTTCCGGGCTGATCATCGGCCTCTTCGTCGCCGGTGCGGTGCTGGCCGTGCTCTTCGTGCTCCAGGAGGCGCGGGTCGCCGAGCCGATCCTGCCGCTGCGGCTGTTCCGCAGCGCCACGTTCGCGCTGGCCAACTCCGCCGGCTTCGTGCTCGGTCTGGTGATGTTCGGGTCGATCATCTTCATTCCGCTGTACCTCCAGATCGTCAAGGGCGCCTCGCCGACCCGCAGCGGTCTGCTGATGCTGCCGATGATGGCCGGCATCATCGTGACCTCGATCCTCACCGGCCGGGCGATGAGCCGGATCGGCCGGTACAAGTGGTTCCCGGTGGCCGGGGCGGTCACCCTGCTGGTCGGCATGCTGCTGTTCACCCGGTTGCAGGTGGGTACGTCGCTCTGGGTGGCGTTCGGCTTCATGGTGGTGATCGGCGTCGGCCTCGGTCTGTGCATGCAGTCGCTCGTCCTTGCGGTGCAGAACGCGGTCTCCGTCCGCGACCTGGGCGCCGGTACCTCGTCGGCGACGTTCTTCCGGTCGCTGGGTGGTTCGTTCGGGGTGGCGATCCTCGGCACGGTGCTCTCGTCGCGGCTCAACTCGCAGCTCGCCGACCGGTTGCCCGGTGCGATCGCCCAGCTTCCACCGGAGCAGCGGGCCGCGGTCGCGGCGAGTGGCGGCACGAACATCTCGATCAACGACCCGGCGACCATCATGGCCCTGCCCGGCGCCGTCCGGGCCGCCATCCAGGCGTCGTTCGTGGAGTCGCTGCACCTGGTCTTCCTGACCACCGGGCTCGTCGCCATCGTGGCGGTGCTGGTCACCCTGGCGCTGCCGAACAACGAGCTGCGGGGTGCCGGTCCGCAGGGCGCCAAGGGCGGGGCCGACCCGCTCGGCGGTGAGGCTCCGGCGCCGGGCGGCAAGCCGCTGACCCGCGAATCCAAGGACGAGGCGGCCGCCGACATGGAGGCCAAGTCCCAGACGATGATCTGACCGTCCTCGGCCGATCGCCGGGACGGCTCCGCGACGACGGGCACACTCCCGAATGAGCGGTGCCCCGTCGCGCTCCGACTCCAGCCAGAACAGAGAGCTATTTCTGGAACATCACCGAAGCGACGGCCCACCGTGCCGTCAAGGAGCTGCACGAGCGCACAGCACCGCCCTACTTGAGGATCAGCCGGTTGGTCTGCTCGAAGACGTCCAGGTCGGCCAGGGTTTCCAACACCGATCCGGAGAGCGGTGTGGGGAACCTGTCGCGGGGGAAGAAGCCGGCGTCGGTGGTCTCGTCGGTGACCCGGGTCAGCTGCCCGTCCCACTCCTCGACCTTGAAGGCAGTGGTGAAGACCTGGTACGTGTGCCCGTACATGTTGGTGCTGGTCCGGTCCGGGCCGGTGTAGAGGGCGAACGCGCAGACCCGCAGCGCCCGCAGTCCGGTCTCCTCGCGGACCTCGCGGACCGCGCAGTCGGCGATCGACTCGCCCAGCTCCATCGCCCCGGCGGGCATGGCCCACTGACCGTTGTCCGAGCGTCGGATGAGCAGGATGCGCCCCGCGTTGTCGCTGACCACGGCACGGGCGCCGACGAACATCAGCGTCCGGTCGCCGGCGAGCGCGCGCAACTGCCCTACGTATGAGTCGGCCCAGGAGATGCTCACCTGCGACAATTTACGGGGGTTCCCAACGTGTGACCGCCGACACTAGCTTGTTACCCATGCGTAGCACGATGATGGACGCCCCCCTGCAGGTCTCCCGGATCCTCGACCACGGCGCAGGGGTGCACGGCACGGCCGAGGTGGTCACCTGGACGGGCGCCGAACCCCGCCGGATGACGTACGCCGAGGTGGGCCGCACCGCCGCCCGGTTGGCCCACGCGCTGCGCGACGAGTGCGGCGTCACCGGCGACGAGCGGGTCGCCACCTTCATGTGGAACAACAACGAGCACCTGGTGGCCTACTTCGCGGTGCCGAGCATGGGCGCGGTGCTGCACACCCTCAACCTCCGGCTCTTTCCCGACCAGCTCACCTACATCGCCAACCACGCGCAGGACCGGGTGGTGCTGGTCGACAGCACGCTCATTCCGCTGCTGGCCAGGGTGATCGGCGAGCTGAACACGGTGCGGCACGTGGTGGTGGTCGGCGGTGGCGACCCGGCCCCGCTGGTGGCGGCCGCCGGAGACCGGATCACCGTGCACCACTGGGACGCGCTGCTGGCCGATCGGCCCGAGGTGTACGACTGGCCCGAGGTCGACGAGCGCGACGCCGCCGCGCTCTGCTACACCTCGGGCACCACCGGCAACCCGAAGGGCGTGGCCTACTCGCACCGGTCCATCTACCTGCACTCGTTGCAGGTCTGCATGCCGGAGGGCTTCGGTCTCGGGCCGACCGACCGGGAACTGGCCATCGTGCCGATGTTCCACGCCATGTCCTGGGGCCTGCCCTACGCGGCGTTCCTCTCCGGCGCGTCGTTGATCATGCCGGACCGGTTTCTCCAGGCCGCGCCGATCGCCGAGATGATCGCCGCCGAGCGGCCCACCCTGGCCGGCGCGGTGCCGACCATCTGGACCGACCTGCTGGCCTACCTGGACAGCCACGAGGTGGACACGTCCTCGCTCACCGAGGTGATCGTCGGTGGCTCGGCCTGCCCGCCGGCGTTGATGCACGCGTTTGACGAGCGGCACGGGATCGACGTCATCCACGCCTGGGGGATGACCGAGATGTCGCCGCTGGGGTCGGTCTCCCGCCCGCCGGCGGGGGCGACCGGCGAGCAGGCCTGGCGCTACCGCTACACGCAGGGTCGCGTGCCGGCCGGGGTGCAGGCGCGCATCGTCGGGCCGCTGGGCGAGCCGCTGCCCGCCGACGGCACGGCCGTGGGCGAGTTGGAGGTCCGCGGGCCGTGGGTGACCGCGCGGTACGTCGGTGACGACGCCCCGGATGAGGAGAAGTTCCGCGACGGCTGGCTGCGTACCGGCGACGTGGGCATGCTCTCCTCGGACGGGTACATCACGCTGACCGACCGGGCGAAGGACGTGATCAAGTCCGGCGGCGAGTGGATCTCGTCGGTGGAGCTGGAGAACGCGCTGATGGCGCACCCGGCCGTGCTGGAGGCGTGCGTGGTGGGCGTGCCGGACGAGCGGTGGGACGAGCGGCCCCTGGCGACCGTGGTGGTCCGCGAGGGTGCGTCGGTGACCGCCGAGGAGTTGCGGGACTTCCTGGCCGGCTCGGTCGCCCGGTGGCAGTTGCCCGAGCGGTGGGCGTTCATCGACACGGTGCCGAAGACCAGCGTCGGCAAGTTCGACAAGAAGGTCGTCCGTTCGCGGTACGCCGACGGTGAGCTGACTGTCCGGGAGCTGACAGCACCGTAACGTTTTACCGGGCACTGTCGCCTGTTGGGCAGAGGAGTACTCCTGACATTCCTCCCCAGGGGCGGCCCCGGCGTTCGCACCGCGCCGGGGCCGCCCGCTCCACACGGGGTGATCCCGCACCGTCATTGTTGCGAAACTTGTTCGCGTCTGTCCTGATGACGGGGAAATCGGGTGTCCAGCGACCCGTTCAGGCGTCACTGGTGGTGATCAGCACCTTGCCCACCGCCGAGTCCTCGACCGCCTGGTGCGCGGCCGCCGTGTCGGCAAGCGGATAGTGGTGCAGCGGCAGACCGGCGTCCGCGCCGACCCGGAGGCCGCCCTGGCTGGCCGCCGCCGCCACGTCGATCACACCCTGCGCCTTGGCCGCCTTCGGCTCCGTGTAGACCAGCACGAACTGCCAGCGGGCGTTCGGCGCCATCATCGGCCGGATCGGGATGGTCACCTCGCCCCCGCCGTCGTCGGCGTACATGCAGACCGCGCCGCCGTGCCGCAGCACCTGGGCGTCGACCGCGGCGTTCCGGCCGGGGGAGACCTCCACGATCGTGTGCACCCCGTCGGGGGTGATCCTGCGGACCTCCTCGACCACGTCCTGCTCCCGATAGTTGATCACATAGGAGGCGCCGGCCGCCGCCGCGAGCTGTGCCTTCTCCGCGCTGCTCACCGTGGCGATCACCGTCGCGTCGGCCCAGCGGGCGAGCTGGATCGCCGCGTTGCCGACCGCGCCCGCCCCGCCCTGCACCAGCACGGTGTGATCGGCCAGCGCACCGGCGCGCAGCGCGTCGGGCATGAACTCGCCGGCCGTCAGACAGCGGTGCGCGGTGAGGAACGGGATGCCCAGGCAGGCTCCCAACTCGAACGAGGCGTCGCCCAGGGGAACCGCCTGCCGCACCGGCACCAGCGTGTACTCCGCGGCGGTGCCCCACGGCCGCTGCCAGGCCGCCTCCCAGATCCAGACCCGCTCGCCGATCAGCTCACGGTCGACCCCCTCGCCGACCGCCTCCACCACGCCCGCGCCGTCCTGCCCGGGGATCTGCCACCCGTCCGGCGGGAAGGCACGCCGCGACTTCCAGTCCGTCGGGTTCACCCCGGACACCGCCAGCCGGACCAGCACCTCGCCGGCCCCCGGCTCCGGCACCGGCCGGTCGACCAGCTCCAGCACGGAAGGGTCGCCGGTGCGCTCGTACACGATGGCTTTCATTCGTGACTCCTACCCCGCTCGGCCCGCGTCAACCCAGCCCCTCCACCAGCTCCGGCGTCAACTCACCGATCGACCCCAACGTCACGACCGCGAGCCCGGCGGCGTCCGGGTCGAGGGGGTACGACCCGTGGGGCACCGCGACCACCTTCATCCCCGCCGCCGCGGCCGACCGCACGCCGTTGGACGAGTCCTCCACGGCCGCGCAACGGGTCGGGTCGACGCCGAGGCGCCGCGCGACGGTCAGGTACACGTCCGGCGCCGGCTTGCCCCGCTCGGTCTCCTCGGTGGAGAGGGTCGCGCCGAACGCGCCGGTCAGGCCGGTGGCGTCCAGCGCCGCCGCGATCAGCCGGGTCGGCGACGAGCTGGCCAACCCCAGCGGCCACCGCGCGGCCAGCCGGCGTACGACCTCGTCGGCACTGTCGATCAGCGGTACGTGCTCGGTGTAGCGCCGGGCCATCTCCCGCACCACCTCGTCGGCGACCTGCTCGGCGCTGCGGCGCACGCCCAGCTCACCGCTGAGGTAGCGGGCCCACTCACCGGTGCTCATGCCCATCAGCCGGCGCTGGGTGTCCGGCTGCCAGGACCCACCGTGTGCCGCCACGTACGCCCGCCGGACCTCCTCCCAGACCGGTTCGGAATCCACGATCACGCCGTCCAGGTCGAAAACCACCGCATCCACCACGGGCCCATCCTGCCCGAGAGGCGGACCGCCGGTCAGCCGGGCAGCGCGGGTAGGCCGATCGGGCTGTTCGGCGGGATCACCGTGTGACACGACCGGGCCATCGGCTCCAGCAGCTCACGCAGCCGGTCGGTGTCGTCCGGGCCGAGAGCCCGCCACGGATGTGCGGCGGCGCGGTCGGTGGCGTCCTCGATCGCCTGGAACCCGGCGTGACCGACGTCGGTGGCCGTGCCGTCCCCGGTCAGCCAGCCGCGCTGGGCCAACCGTTCGCGGGCGGCCCGCCACTGCTCCTCGGACCAGCCCCGGCCGAGCAGGTTCTCCGCTGACATGTCCACCGCGACCCGCCACGCCAGCGTCTCCACCGGGTCCAGGCCGGCGGCCACCAGGGCGGCGTTGTGCCCGTCGCCCCGCAGCTCCCGCAGCGTGGTGGCGGCCTGCCAGAGGCGGGCGAGGGGATATTCCCCGATCGGCAGCGCCGCGTTGGCCGCGCCGAGCACCCGACCGGCGGTCTGCGCCGCCGAGGCGGCCCGCTCCAGCAGGTCGGCGGCCTCGGCCAGGTGCGCCTCGGGCAGCTCGTAGGTCAGCTCCGCGAGGGCCTGCACGGCGCCGGTCAGCCGGGCGCGCAGGGCCTCCTGCGGGGTGGCCAGCCGCCAGACCGCCGGCAGGGCCCGGCTCACCATGGGTGGTGCGAAGTTGAAGAACGCGGCGATGACCGGGGCGGCCTCGGCGGCGCCCAGCGGCGCGGTCCGGCAGGCGAAGTAACCCCGCCAGTAGCCGCGCAGCCCGACCGCCTCGTGCGCGGCCCGGGCCCGAGGGTGGAAGTAGGTGACCGCGTGCACCGGCTCGAAGTGCGTCCACATCAGCCGGGCGGTCCGCCCGGGCTCGTCCAGCGCCGTCACGTGCACCTCCGCGTCCCGGGTCCGCATGGTCACCCCGGACGGCGGGCCGCCCGGGGTGACGCCGAACCTACTGCCGGAGGGTGACGGGCAGGAAGCCCCATGTGAACAAGTCCATCGCGCCGCGGCGACAACCGGGGCGATCCGGACGGGTCACTGGGCGGCGAGCACGTCCACCACGAAGCGCAGCGGACCGGTCGGACGCCCGTTGGCGTTGGCCTCGTCGTTGCCGTACGCCAGCTCGCCCGGGATGTCGAGCTGCACCCGGCTGCCCACGGTCACGCCCACCAGACCCTGGTCCCAGCCGGGGATGACCTGACCCACGCCGATGGGGAAGCTGGCCGGCTGGCCGGCGTTCCAGGACGAGTCGAACTCCTTGCCGTCCTTGAAGAAGACGCCCACGTAGTTGGTGGTGATGGTCTGGCCCTTCTTCACCGCCGGGCCGGTGCCCTTGATCACCGGGGTGACGGTGAGCTTCTTCAGCTCACCCTTGCCCGCCGCCACCGTCGGCTTGGTGCCCAGCGCCGGGTCGGCGCCCGCGGGCAGCTGCGGAGCCGGGGGCGCGGTGGGGGCGTCCGCGGCCGGGGCGGAGGCGGACGGGGTCGCGCCTGCCTGGTTGGCGGGCTTGTCGTCGCTCCGGTTCCGGTCGATCCACACGAAACCGCCGATCAGCAGCGCCATCACGGCGACGCCGGCGAGGCCACCCGCCCACGCCTGGCGGCGGCGCTTCGCCTCGGCGGCCTTCTGCGCCGCCAGCTGGGCGGCCAGCCGCCGACCCGCCTTCGTCGCCGGGCTCTGGCCCTCCGACCGGTTCTCCTGCGTGCGCTCGCTCACGTCGTCGACTCCCTGCTGCGAAGGTGTGGCCGGCACGCGGTGCCGGGGGGAAAGCCGACGCACACGGTACCCGCCCGGCGGCCCGCCGTGCCCGCCCCGGATGCCTCGGATCGCCCAGCGACGCCCTCGCGGGACGTTATTTCGGGATCACCATGAAGTCGGTCACGAACGACGTCACGGACCCGTCGGCCGCGCGCCCGATCCAGGTGCCGTAGCAGCCGTCCCCCCAACCCGTGGCCACGGTGACGACATTGGCGCCGGTGGCCTCGTCGAGGACTGCGGTGATCAGACCCCGGACCGGCGAGACGGGCAGCTCCTCGGGGATGAACACCTCCTCCACCTGGTCGTGGTCCCAGCCGTCGAGGACGGCGAGCGCCGTCGGGTCGGCGAGCGTGCCGGCGCCCGCGTCCACCCCGTACCCGAAGTAGTCGTCCGGGCCGAGCGCGGCGACGTCCTGGTCGCCCGCGACGGCCGGCTCCCAGCGAATCGCCGGCTCGTCGGAGACCACCAGTTGCAGCGCGGCCACCCGCCGGTCCACCTCGGCGCCCTCCCGGAGCACCACGGCCACCCAGGCGCGGGCGGGATACCGCCCCGGCGCGACAGTCACCGTGTACGGCTCGGCTTCCGGGCAGACCAGCGGGTCGCACCCGACCACCCGGCCGGTGGGCAGCACGACGTCATCCACGGGATGGGCCTCGATCAGGTACGCGCCGTACTCGTCGGTGAAGCGGGCACCCGGCGTCAACAACCGGTCCAGGTCAGGGGTGTACGGCATACGGGGCTCCTCCGGTGGCCAACGGCCGGCGGAGCGTACCCGGTCCGGCGGACACCCTTCGTCGCCGCCGTACGGTCAGGCGCTCTTGCGGGGTGCGGTCTTGCGCGCGGCCGTCTTCTTTGCCGGCTCGGCCTTCTTCGCGGCCGTCTTCTTCGCTGGCTCGGCCTTCTTCGCGGCGGTCTTCTTGTCCGCCGTCTTCTTCGCCGTGGTCTTCTTCGCGGGCGCCTTGGCGGCCTTCTTCTCGGCCGCCTTCTGGGCCGAGCGGGCCGACGAGATGGGCGTCGGCTCGCCGCCGCCACCGCGGGCGGGCTGTTCGCCGCGTGCCGCCCGGGCCCGGTCCACCGATGCCTTCAGCGCGGCCATCAGGTCCACCGCCGCGGCCGGGGCCTCCTCGACCTCCTCCGGCTGGACGACCTCCCGACCCTCCACCTTGGCGTCGATGACCTCCTGCAACGCGGCCCGGTAGTCGTCGGTGAAGACGTCCGGCTCGAACTCGCCGGTCATCGAGTCGATCAGCGAGCTGGCCATGGCCAGCTCCGGTGGGCGTACCTTCAGGTCCTCGTCGAGGAAACCGAAGTCCGGCGTACGGATCTCGTCCGGCCAGAGCATCGTGTTGAGCAGCAGCACGCCCTCGCGGACCCGCAGCGTGGCGAGCTGTTCACGTTGGCGCAGCGCCACCTTGACGATGGCCACCCGCTCCGAGTCGATCAGGGCGTCGCGCAGCAGCACGTACGGCTTGGTCGCCGTGCCCTCCGGCTCCAGGAAGTACGCCTTGTTGTAGAGGATCGGGTCGACCTGCTCGGCGGGCACGAACTCCAGCACGTCGATCGCCCGCGAGCTGGTCAGCGGCAGGTCGGCGAAGTCCTCGTCGGTGAGGATCACCATCTCGCCGCCGCCGATGTCGTAGCCCTTGGCGATGTCGTCGTAGGTGACCTCCTCGCCGCAGACCGAGCAGGTGCGCTTGTAGCGGATCCGGCCGCCGTCCTCGCGGTGCACCTGGTGGAACCGGATGTCCTTCTCCTCGGTCGCCGAGTAGAGCTTCACCCCGATCGAGACGAGCCCGAACGACACGGCTCCCTTCCAGATGGCACGCATCCTGCGCTCCCTTCCCCGGTATCGACCATGCTCGCATCCGTTGGAACTCCACGCGAGGTGTTCGGCCTGCTACTACAGTCGGGTCGTGCCCGGCGCGCCGCTCAAGCCGATGCTCGCGATGACCGGGCCGCTCCCGGCGGGTGACGGCTGGGCGTACGAGTTCAAGTGGGACGGGGTCCGCGCGCTCGCCGACATCTCCGGCGGCGTCCAGCACCTGTACGCCCGCTCCGGCGTGGAGATCACCGCCGCGTACCCCGAGCTGGCCACCCTTTGCGAGCAGGTCGACGACGTGCTGCTCGACGGCGAGGTGGTGCTGCTGGGCCAGGGCGGGCAGCCCTCGTTCACGGCGCTGGCCGAGCGGATGCACGTGCGGGATCGCAACAAGGCGGCCCGGCTGGCGGCGGTCATGCCGGTCACGTACATGATTTTCGACCTGTTGCGCCGCAACGGTGACGACCTGACCGGCTGGCCGTACGAGCGCCGGCGGGAGGCCCTGGACGCGCTCGCGCTCGGCGGCGCCCGGTGGGCGGTGCCGCCGGTGTTCGCCGACGGCCCGGCGACCTACGAGGCGGCCGGGGAGCACGGCCTGGAGGGCGTGATGGCCAAACGGGTCGGCGCCGTCTACCGGCCCGGGGTGCGCTCCCCGGACTGGGTGAAGGTCAAGCTGGAGGTGACCGGGGACTTCGTCGTGGGCGGCTGGCGGCCGGGTGCGCGCCGCATCGGCGGGCTGCTGGTCGGGGTGCCCGGCCCGGACGGCCGGTTGATCTACCGAGGTCGGGTGGGTGGCGGGATCGGGGCGGCCATCGAACGGCAGCTCCTCGCCGAGCTGGAGCCGCTGCGCTCCGGCGTGTCACCGTTCGCGCCGGGAGTGCCGCGCGAGGATGCCCGGGGCGCCATCTGGGTAGAACCCCGGGTGGTGGTGGAGGTGAAGTACGGCCAACGCACCCCGGACGGCCGGCTGCGCTTCCCCCGGGTGCTGCGGTTGCGCCCGGACAAGCCGCCGGAGGAGGTCGACGATGCCGGCTGAGAAGGTGCGGGTGAACGTCGAGGGTCGCCCGCTGGAGCTGTCCAACCTGGACAAGGTCCTCTATCCGGCGGTCGGCTTCACCAAGGGCGAGGTGATCGACTACTACACCCGGATCTCCCCGGTGCTGCTGCCGCACCTGTGTGACCGGCCGGTGACCCGGATCCGCTTTCCCAACGGGGTGGACGACAAGTCCTTCTTCGAGAAGAACAAGCCGGCCGCGACCCCGGACTGGGTACGGGTGGAGACGCTGCCCGCGCCCGGGTCGACGAAGGGTCGGGAGACCATCGACTACGTGGTCGCCGACGACCTGCCCACCCTGGTCTGGCTGGCCAACCTCGCCGCGTTGGAGCTGCACACACCGCAGTGGAAGGTGGGCCAGGACCCGGACATGATGGTCGTCGACCTGGACCCGGGGCCGCCGGCCGGGCTCGCCGAGTGCTGCCCGGTGGCGGTGCTGATGCGCGACCGGCTCGCCGACGACGGCATCGACTCGTACCCGAAGACGTCCGGCAAGAAGGGCATGCAGCTCTGCTGCCCGATCGCCGGCACCCAGTCCGCCGACGACGTCTCCGCCTACGCGCGCCGGATCGCGCAGGAGCTGGAGAAGGCGCACCCCAAGCTGATCGTGTCGAAGATGGCGAAGAACCTGCGCCCCGGCAAGGTCTTCATCGACTGGAGTCAGAACAACGCGGCGAAGACCACAGTGGCGCCGTACTCGCTGCGCGCCCAGCGGACCCCCTCGGCCTCGACGCCGTTGACCTGGGACGAGGTCGAGGCCGGCGCGCGCGGCCGGAGACCCGCCGTCCGCCAGTTCACCGCCGCCGAGGTCCTGGAGCGGGTCGAGGAGTACGGCGACCTGCTGGCCGCACTGCTCGACGGCGGCCCGGAACTGCCGGTCAAGGGCTGACCCTGGCTGGTGCTGTGGGCGCAGTCGGGGGTCGACGGTGACGGTCGGTCACCTTCGTCGGGGCGGATGCGCCAGTGAGCGGTATACCCCAGAGTCATATTCATACCTCTGAGGTATACCGCTCAACAGCACATCGAGATGGCGGGCCCGCCGAGCCGCCACCGGACGCCGCGACGGCGTTTCGTCGCTAGAGTTCGTCGATGCAGATAAGTGAACTCGTCGGCGCGCTGAGTGAGCTCCGCGCGCTGCGGGTTGAGCACGACGGCTCCGCCCTGCTCGTCACCGTGCCGGCGATCGACGTGAGCCTGCGGCTCTACCCCGAGGCGGTGGTGTGGCTCAACCACCGGACGCTGCCGGATGGTGAGCCGATCCTCCAGGTGGTGGTCCGCCAGCACGGCCGGGATCTGCGGACGATCCTGCTGAACGACGACGTCGCCTGGGAGCCGGCCGACCTCGACTTCCTGCTCGACTCCCCGATCCCGGTGCGTCTGACGGACCTGCCGGAACTGGTGGCGTACACCGAACTGGACCGGAACTCCGTCGGCGCCCTGCGGGCCTGCGACGAGCCGGGGGCGAACCTGGCGGCGCTCGCCGCAACGCTGCACCTGCACCGGTGCGTCCTCGTCGCAGCCATGCGGCTCGGCCTTCGACCGCTTGGCGCGGTACGGCTGTGGCACGAACTGTGGTGCCGCGTCGGCGAGTTCGCGCCGGCCCCGTACTGGCCCGACCCGGACTTCGACCGGCTCCTGGTCGAGGCGGGAGTGCCGTTGACGCCTTATGAGGAGGTCCGAGCCGGGGAGCGACCGGTCGAGATCGAGGCGTTGACCGTGGCCGACCTGCGGGCGGCGGAACCGGCGCTGACGGTCGGCCGGGCGGACGAGACCGCGCTCGCCGCCTGGCGGCAGTGGATGAAGCTCACGCCGCGGCAGTTCTACGAGGTGTTGACGGCGGAGCTGCCCGAGGCGCGTGTCGAGGTCTCGCTCTACGCCGACGGCGGTGCCGCGGTCTCGCTGCGCATCGCGCCGTCCGACGTTCTGCGGGTCCTGCTCGAACTGCGGCTCTCCTTCCCCCGGCGGTTGGCGATGCTGGACGAGATCCGCATCACCGAGGAGGCCACCGACACCGGGCTCTTCCAGCGCATCATGTCCAACCTGGAAAGGCTCACCCGGTCGCTGGGCCTGAAGGCGATCAAGGTGTACGCCACCGGGGACGGCAGCGTCGCGTTCGCCCGCGCCGGCTTCGACTGGGACCGGGATCCGGGCGACTGATTCCGCTCAGCGGTGCTGCTGTCGGGGCGTCAGCGTCCGTCGTATCCGGGCGGTGGCCGCTGGACCGATGGCCTCCTGGGTAGCCGCGAGCAGCCGCGCGCACAGCGCCCGGGCGGTGGCCAGGTCGGCACGGGCCCGGCCCACGTCCCGCAGCAGCGTCGCGCGCTCGTCGTCCGCGACGGCTCGGATGTCCGCCACCTCCCGCCGGCGAGCGCTGCGTACCTCGTCGGCCATCACCAGCACGAAGTCCGTCCGGTTCCGGTCGAGCGCCGTGGTGGTCGAGGCCGCCGGACTGGCGGCCACCACCCGGGTGACCGCCTCTGCGGGCAGGAAGAACAGCGTCGTGGTGGAGTACCGGCTGAGGGCTGCCTGTTGCTGCCAGCGGGTCAGCAGCCCCGACTTGCCATCGAGGAAGGGCGCCATCGCGAACGCGAAGTCCACGTCGACGGTGGCGAGCAGCGCGCGGGAGTCGTCGATGCCGCGCCGGAGCTGGTTGATCAGCACTGACTGCCGGTGCAGCAGCGCGGCGAACTCCGCCTGGTCGTCCGCCCGGGGGTCGGCGTCGGAGATCAGGGCGTCGGCCAGGCTCAGGAGGCGGTCGCCGTTGAGGCACAACTCCTGCAACGTGAGGACCACGTCCAGCAGGTGGGCGCCGACCTTCGCATCCTGGGAAACCGTCCGCCGATCCAGCAGTCTGCTGACGTACGAGTTGACGATCTGAACCACCGCCGACAGCAGTTCACCCACTGCGCCGCCCCCTCCAAAGTGGTGTGGGGCGAGTGTAATCGCCAGGTCGCGGCACCCGGCCATCGTCGATCGTGATCATCGTGCCGCCTGCGCCGGATCGGCTGGTACGAGCGACTGGACCAGCCTGGCGTAGCTGTCGCCTCCGTGGCCCGCCGCAATGGCCCGGTCGATGATCGATTGCACAGCCTCTAGCGGCGCGGGGTCGACACCACGCGCGGCCGCGGCATCGCGGACGTGGGCGACCGCGGAGCCCGCCGACGCGATGGTGGATATGTCGGCGGCGAAGGTTCCGGACGTGATGTGATCGGCGAATCGGTCGGCCATGTCGGGCAACAGGCCACCGATTCCTCTGGCGAAGCGAGCGAACGCGGTCGGGGCAATGCCCTCGGTGATGGCCAGGGCGAAGGCGTGCGCGAGTCCGCCGACGGACATGGTGAACAGGTCGAGCAACGCCATCTCGTACGCTGCTGCCGTGCCGGCATCCGCGCCGAGGTAGGCGCTGGCGCCACCGAAGCTCTCCAGCCAGGGAAGGCTGTCGTCGAAGAGGGCCCGCGGACCGCTGTAGAGAATCGTCGCGGCAGGTGTCCCGATGGTCGGCGCGGGCGTCAGGATGGCACCGTCGAGGTAGTTGACGCCCCGCTGCGCTGCCCAGCCCGCCATGTCCCGTGCCTCGGCGGCGTGCCCGCTGCTGAGGTTGACGAATGTTCCTCTCGGCGGGCGTTCGAGCCCCGACATGACGGCGCGGACCGCCCGGTAGTTGATGACGCAGGCGATGACGACCGATGCCCGGCGTGCCGCATCGGCCACCGTCGGAGCGAGCACCGCCCCTTGGGCCACCAGCGCGGTCGCCTTGCCGGGTGAGCGGTTCCAGAGCACGGTGGGGTGGCCGGCGGCGAGCGACGCGGCGGCCAGCGCCCGACCCATCGGGCCGAGCCCCAGGACGGCGACGGTGGCGGATTGATTGTCCTGGTTGCGGTGAGTCACAGCGACGACGCTAAACCTTCACGTTGACGTGAAGGTCAAGCCCTGATCTGCTGTCGGTGTGCGGATCAGCGAACTGGCGCGGGAGGCGGGCACCACCCCACGTGCCCTGCGCTACTACGAGGAGCAGGGCCTGTTGCGTCCCGCCCGTCTCGCCAGCGGCTACCGTCACTACGACTCGCAGGCGGTCGGCACGGTGCGGCACATCCAACTGTTGCTGTCCGCCGGCTTGAACACCGCGGCGATCGCCGAGATCCTTCCCTGCATCCCCGACGACGTAACCGTGCTGGCCCCCACCTGCCCGGAGCTCCTCGACGCTCTGGCAGTGGAGCGCACCCGCATCACGACGTCCATGGATCGGCTCGCAGCCGCTCGCGATGTCCTGGATCGACTCATCCAGGCCGGCCCTGCTGCCGGCGACCGGTCCTGAGCATCGTCCGCTGCTGACAGCCGCGTGGCGGTGCTGCCGCCCCGCACTGGCAAACGGCCGCGCCCGACCCGCTACCTCGCCGGCACCTGACCGGCACCGCCAGGGAGCATCAGCTCGCGGCGACGTGGACAGCGGGCGAAGCGCGGCGCAGACGCCACCAGGCGCCAACGACCAGGGCCACGGTGATGACGGTGACCGCGACGTCGCCGGCCAGGGCCGCCGCCGGGCTCGCCGGGGAGTACGGCGGCACCAGGTACGCGAACGCGGCGGCGCTGACCACGCTCGCCGAGCCCGCGGCGAGCACGTGCCGCTGCCCCCAGCGAGCGCCCCCCGACAGGTACGCGAGCACGGCCCCGACGGTGGCGGCGAGCGCCAGCGCGACGGCCACCCCCGGCCAACCGGGCGTCGGGTCGGTGAAGAGGCGGGCGAGGACGACCAGCAGACCCACCCAGATCGGGTGCGGCACCCGGCGGACGCGGCGCGGGTGGGGGCGACGCCAGCGGGGCAGCAGGGCCGTCGCGATCAGGGTGAGGACCACCGCGGTGGCGAAGGCCAGTTGCAGCGGGCTGGCCAGGAAGTTCTTCCGGCCCTCGGGAGTGGTGAAGATCAGCAGGCTGCCGAGCAGGTAGAGCACCGCGACCACCGCCAACCCCTGTCGTCCGAGCCACGGCCGAAGCCGCCGTTTCGCACCGAGGAACGACTCGACGAACACGATCGGCGCGCAGATGGTCAGCAGGATGTGGTTGCCCACGTAGTCGAACGCCTGCCGGAGGCTGAAGCCGAGCCCCGGCACCAGCGACGCCTCGGCGGCGGCCCGGGTGTCGGCGTACTGGGTGTCATCGAGGTAGCCGGGGTTGAACAGGGACTGGTCCACCAGGCCGGCCTGGAGCACACCGAAGGCGGCGGCGAGCAGCACGATGGTCGGCCATCCCGCGCCGAGGTGCCGGGCGGTCTCCCGGATCAGGATCGCCGCCCCGCCGTACATCGGGGCCAGGAAGATCACCACCGGGAGGAAGCCGTCGAGGGCGAAGCCACCCCATGAGCACTCGGCCGCCCAGGGCGCGAGCAGTAGCAACGCGACCACCGGCACGAGCCGGCGGCGCAACGGGGGACGGTCGGCGGGGTCGGGCTCGGTCGGCATGGGCACTCCTCGGTGGCGCTGCGGGGGTCGTCCGTAGCGTCCGTGGGCCACCCGGCCAGCCGCTACGGCCATCGGCCGACGAGGGGTACGACCAAAGTCGTTGCGTAGGGTGGTGGCGACGTCGTCACCCGGGGAGCGCGCAGATGCAGCCACACGCCACGGCCGACCTGTCGGACCCCTCCACCGCCACCGAGATTCCGCTGCTCAGCTACCGCGACGAGGCGACCGGGGAGCGCGTCGACCTGACCGCGCAGCAGGTCGGCGCCTGGTCCGCGCGCAGCGCGAGCCTGCTGCGGGACGGCTGTGGACTCGGCCCCGGCAGCCGCGTAGCGGTGCTGCTGCCGCCGCACTGGCGTACCGCCGCGGTGTTGTTGGGCGCCTGGGCCTGCGGCCTGGCGGTGTCGTTCCGACCGCGCGCCACGGCGGGCCTGCCGGTGCTGGAGCCCGGCGGCGAGCGACCGTTCGACGCGGTCTTCGTGACCCCGCAACGCCAGGACGACTGGTTGGAGGACGTGCCGGACGCCCCGCACCGCTACCTCGTCGGCACCGGGCCGGGCCGGCTGGCTGACGTGCCGCTGGGCTGGTTGGATTGGTCCGCCGAGGTGCTTCGCCACTCGGACGTCACGCCCGACCACACCGCCATCCATCCGTCGGATCCGGCCAGCGCGGACGGCACGACCTACGGCCAGTGGGGCGCGCTCGCCCAGGGCATCGCCGAGATGCTGGGCCTGCGCGCCGGCGATCGGCTGCTGGTCGACGCCGCCGAGCACGAGCAGCCGCTGAAGTGGCTGCTCGCGCCGCTGTCGGCGGGCGCGTCGGTGGTCATCAGCGCCAACCTCGACCCGGCGCGACGGGATGCGGTCGTCGCCGCCGAACAGGTGACTCGGATCCTCTGAACTGCCTAGATCTGCGTTCTTGCCTGTTCGATCTGCCGCACGATGGCGTGGGCGCCGTGCGCCCGTGCGATGGCGTTCGCCTCGTCGAGTGTCGCGAGTGCGTCCGCGTGGCGGTCCTGGGCGGCGGCGACGTAGGCCAGCCCGACCATGTTGGCGGCCACGCCCGATAGCGCTCCCACCTCTCGGCGCAGCCGTGACGACTCCTCCAGCCGCTCGCGCGCTTCATCCAGCCGACCGGTCATGTGCGCCGCGATGCCCAGGTGTCGCAATGCCTCGGCCTGGGTCCGTCTGTCGCCGACCTGCGCCGCCAGCTCGCGGGACCTTTCCAGGTGCGGAACCGCGGTCTCGTTGTCGCGCCGGATGATCTGATGCAGGCAGCCGATCCAGAACAGCGCCTCGGCCTGGCCGCGTGTGTCGGCCAGCGCCTGGTACAGCTCGGCCGCACGCTCAAACAACGGCAGTTCAGCCGGGTCCTCGACGGGTGAGGTGCCGCTCTTGGCGCGTTCGTCGAGAAACCGCGCGTGCAGGATCCGCCCACGGGCCAGCGCGGTGTCGGCCTCCACCGCGTCCAGGTCCCGTTCGGCGTCGGCCAGTACGTGGGCATCGCCGCTGTACACGGCCTGTTCGTAGAGTTTCCGGGCCCGTTCGATGCGATCTTCGGCGTTCATCGCCGCCCCCGTCCTGGCATCGCCACTGTTGCCGGATCAGCAGCTTAGCGGTCAGCTTGATCAACTCGGTCTCCGTGAAACCGGGGCATCAACGCACCTCGGACACCGCGACTTCCAGAAACCCGAGTCGCTCAGGCGTCTCACCCTTCCGAGGGAGTCAATGCGATCCGCCTTCGCCTCGCTTGGCCTGCTCATACGCTGCGCCGAAGGCAGGTGGCACTCTTACACCCGGCGGAGGGGTCGATGGCTTCGAGGCGTACACATCGGATGGTGGTGTCGGCCGTGGCCGGTGGGCTGTTCGCGCTCGGGGTGATCGCGCCCGGTCCGGCGGCGGCGCCGCTGCCCCGCGCGGCCCGGGCGGACGGCGAGGTGGCCCCCGTGCCGCGGGAGCCGCGCCCGCCGCTGCTTCCCGCAGACTTTCAGGGCACCGGCCGGTACATCGTGCGGGACCTCGGCATCGACGTCCCGTTCACCTGGCAGGGCCGCGACGGCAACAGCCAGATG
Organism: Micromonospora sp. NPDC005194; assembly: GCF_040608335.1. NCBI lineage: Bacteria > Bacillati > Actinomycetota > Actinomycetes > Micromonosporales > Micromonosporaceae > Micromonospora > Micromonospora sp. NPDC005194. The sequence continues at coordinate 163,645 of NZ_JBEXIA010000010.1, forward strand.
ATCGCCGGCGGCCCGGAGTACCCGATCTGGTTCACGAACCTGATCTTCGAGAACACCCTCTACACGCTCACCTACAAGTGGCCGAACATCCCACTGTTCCCGCCGCGCGCGTGCAGCAAGATCCCGGGGTTCTTCAACCGGCAGATCTTCAACGACAAGTTGAAGACGTCGCGTTTTGTCGGCCCGGAGATCCTGCAGGGCCAGAAGGACCGGCACGTCGACCACTGGCGGGTGGGTGTCGTCGGCGGGTCCACGGTGCCGGGGGAGTTCTTCCGGTTCCCGATCGCGCTCGGCGACATCTACGTCGACCAGCACGACCCGAGCCGGTGGTGGCAGGTGTTGCAGTTCGGCCTGCAGAATCTCTTCGACCCGGAGCTGGACGAGTGGTTCATGATGGACACCTTCGACCACCGTCCAGGAGTGGTCGAACTCCCCGACCGCTGCCCACCCCCCACGTCCTGACCACCGACCGTGGTGATCAAGAGGTTTGTGTCACCGATCGGCCCGTCGATGACGCAAACCTCTTGAGCACCACGTGCGGGTGGGGGCGTTACAGGGCGAAGAGCAGGGCGGCGTTCAGGAGGACTACCACTGCTGTGGCGAAGTGGATGCCGAAGGCTACGGCCTTCGTTCCGCCGTTGCGCAGCACGATGAGGGTGTCGCCCAGCGGGACGAGCGCGACGATCAGCATGAACCATGCGACCGCGTCGGCGCTGGCGAAGGCGATGAGGGCGAGGCCGAGCAGGCCGTAGCTGAGATCGCGGAGGCCCTTGATCGTCAGGTAGGCGGGATCGCCGTCCGGCCGGGCCGGCACGCCGTACCCGGCGGCGGCGGCCCGCGGTACCAGCAGGAACCGCGCACCGATGAAGGCGATGAAGAGGCTGAGTACGACGGCGAGGCCGTAGGCGAGGGGTGCCAGCATGAGTCCGCTCCAATTCCTAGCGCTGCTAGATGCAAGAGCGACGCTAGCAGAGCATTGAACGGAACGCTAGCGCTGCTAGGATTGCTGTCATGTCGACTCAGGGGCGCCGAGAGCGTGAGCGGGCGGAACGGGAACGGGCCATCGTCACGGCGGCACGCGACCTAGCCCTAGCCGAAGGCTGGGAGGCGGTGACCACCCGGCGGCTCGCCGCCGAGATCGAGTACAGCCAGCCCGTCCTCTACAGCCACTTCAGGGGCAAGGACGCCATCATGGCGGCGGTCGCCGTCGAGGGCTTCGCCGAACTGGCCAACGCCCTGGCCGCGGCTCGGGCCTCGGCCGCCAGTCCCCGGCAGGCGGTCGCCGACGTCGCGGCGGCATACGTCGCGTTCGCCGAGCAGCGTCCCGCCATCTACGACGCGATGTTCACCCTCGCCGTGGACCTGCCGTTCGCCACCCAGGAGGTCCCGACCGACCTGGCCCGAGGCTTCGCCGAACTGGCCGAGACAGTACGCCCGGTCGCCGGGGACGACGACCTGGAGACGTTCACCGAGACGTTCTGGAGCGGCCTGCACGGGCTGATCATGCTGATGCGCAGCGGTCGACTCCGCCGCGCCGACCACGACCGGCGGCTGAGAGTGCTGGTGGACCGCTTCTCCCGTTGAGCGTTGTCGTCACGGCCGCGCGCGCCGGGCGCAGGGCGCGAGGTGGTCGACCGGCAGGGCGCACCGTGCGCCGCCGGGTAGCGGCCGGTCGCAGAAGACCCAATGTCGTACGCCCTGCTGGTCCTCCGCCGACACGGTCACCCCGCCCGGCTCCACCCGCGCGCTGAGCCGGGCCAGCACCCGGGCGGCGGTCCGGGCGAGGATTCGGGCCCGGAGCAGGTCGGGTGCGGTGACCGGCAGATGGATCACCCAGCGCTCGGTCATCGGTAGCGGTGGTTCGCCGACTGGGCGCTCTGCCAGGCGCGCAGCGCGTTCTTGATCCGTACGTTCTCCTCCTGCACCGCGACCAGGGCGGTCTGCGCGACGGTGAGTTCGTCGGCGACGCGGTGGAGGAAGGTGCGGATCTCGACGGGGTCGAGGCCACGCCGGCGGACGTTGAAGCAGCGCTCGCGGATCTGCCAGGGCCGGAGGGGTTGTCTCTGGTTGTCTCCTGCCATCGGTGGTCTTTCCTCGCGTCGGCTCACCAGCCGACGGATCAGGTCGCGCACGGGGGACCGCCCTTCGTCGGGTCACGTCGAAGTGGAGGGGGCGGCCTCCGCCGGTTGCGGTCGGCGGAGACCGCCCCGCCCTGCGACCGCAGCCTCGATCGGCAGTACGGCAGCAGGGCCGCGCCGGGGGAGCGCGGAGGGTGGGGTCTCGGCGGCGATGCGAGACCGGTACGAGAGGCGCCAACCGACCGCAGCAGCACCGCATCACCGAGGGCGACGCTACCGATACCTGTCACCTCTGTCAACGCTCTCTTACCTGTCGAATCTGGCTGACGCTCCTGCCTACTGCTCCTACGTCAGTTATTGCCGCTCTTTCACTTGTTGCTCGATACTGGGAGGGCCAACCGACTGCAAGGGGCCTCCACGTGCCGATTCCGCCGACCATGAACGAGTTGATCAACGATCTGCTGAGACGGATCGAGGTGGGCGAGTTCCAGCCCGGGTCGAAGATCCCGTCCACTCAACAGCTGTCCGACCACTACGACGTGTCGGTTTCGACGATCCACCGGGCGGTGGCGGTCCTGCGGGAGCAGGGCGTGTTGGTTGGCCGCCCGGGTCGGGGCGTCTTTGTTGCTGAATCCGTTCGGGGCTGAACAGCCCGTCATTTGCCTAACGACGAAGCGCCTCGGCGACGTGGTTCAGAATTTCTGTACATGTCTCAAGGCGGCCCGAGACGGGCCGCACGCGCCGCCGCCCGGGCGCGCGCCGGCCGCTACCGCTGCCGCTCTGCGGCCGTCACGCCTGATGCCCGGCGGCTGGCGCGGACAGCGGAGAGCCCGGAGGGCCGCCGCAGAACGACAGAGGCGTTGGCCGGTGAGGGTTGGGCCGGCGGCCGGTCGGGCCGCGCGCGGCCAAGAGCCCGCGCGGCGTAGGGGAGCGGACGCCGCGCGCCTCAGCGGTGGTGACGGCCGAGCGTAGGAAGTCCGCCGCTAACGGTCCGTATCGAGGGCTCCTGGCCACGTTGGCGGTCGAGCCGGTCGGCCTCATCTGCCCGTCCAGCTGCACGAGAGGCTCGCCGCTGCAGCGCAATCTGCTGTTCGAGCGAGAGTTCTTCCTTACGGGACTTCGCCCTGCCGACCTTATTGCGTCGCGCCGCAACACCCGTGGCCTTCTCAACCTGTTTCCGAGCGACAGCCACCAAGGCCCCACACTTGCCGCAGGCAGGCACTGAGCGCGGACGGGCAGCGAATTTGGGAGCCACAGGGTCCAGCTTGCGTCCGCACATTGCACGGGTTGGATCGGCAGGATCTGGGCGGTGAAGCTTGGGCCCGGCAGGCCGGCTCCCCGAGCCCGCGGGTTCCTCGACGAGCTTCCAGCCCTAGCCGCCCAGCGGTCAACTATGAGCGGACGCTACGGCCTCCAGAAGCCGTTCTCTGTCACATATCCGACGACAGGTAGTCGAGCCAGCGACGAAGTGTGGCATCGGACCGGCTCGCTTGGCGCGGCCGACAGCAACGCTGACCGTCATCGAGGCAGCAAGAAGGCAGCGGGAGCGTCGGTGCGGGTCGACCACGAACGTGAATGAACGACGCCCGACACTTGCTCGTCGATGCAGGCCGCCACCAGGTGGCACCGGCCGACAGCTTAGGGCCGCATCCCCCCGGCGGGGGTCAAGCTTCATCTCGACTTGCTCGCCGTACGGCAAGGGAGATCAGCAACCCACGCCACCGTCACAGCCCTCGATCGGCCGATCGAGGCTCGCGACCTGCTTACCGGCGTCGGCAACCGTCTCGCCGGCAATCGATCGTTCAGGACGAGTGTCGCGACCAGGGCGAGGCTGGCGGCGGTGACGGGCCACAATCCGCCCGACTGCCGCCGGTTTCCCCCGCCCGGATGCACATCCCCTAGCACAACGGCCGACCACGACTTTCGCCTAGCCAAACGGTCGACTGTCGCAGGTAGGTCGACCGAGAGCATGCGGACCACGTCGGCCGATCCCGCCCGCGCTCAAAGTACGTACTCTCTCCCCATGGCCAGTCCACTCCGGACTCTCGCGAACGTGGTGCGACGCGCGGTGTCCCATCGCGACCTCGATCTCTACGTCTTGGCCGCTGGTGCGCTCGTCTTCACCGTGCTCGGCTCGGCCGGAATGGCGAACGCATCTGCCCTGTCCTCAGCGACGCTCGGGCTGCTGACCTTCCTTGCACTGGCGCAGATCCGTTCCAGGCGGCAGGTTGCGGAGATCGCTGAGACACGACGGATGACGCGTACCGAGGTGCTGCGATCCAATTTCCCAGAGGATCTGGTGGTGCGACGCCAGGAGGCTAGGTCATTGCTACTCATCGGCAGGTCGCTGGGCCGGACCATCGAAACGAGCCGCACCTACTTGCGCCACTCCCTTGCTGCGGGTGCAGACGTACGGGTACTGATGGTTGACCCAGACGATGACAGCGCGGTGCGCGTGGCCGCCAGTTCAACGGCCGACTTCGCTCGCATCGAACGTCTGCGAAGTCGTATCCGGGCTTCCCTCGAAGAACTCGCCGGCCTGCAGGAGGCGGGCGGCAGGCTCGAGGTGCGGGTGACCACGGCTGTACCGAACATCGGCGTCAATGCAGTGGACGTTGAATACGAGCGCGGCTTGATTGTCGTGCAGCACTACGAGTACAGGCCCTCAGCAGAAGCCGCGCCGATCCTGCGGCTGGACACAACTGACGCACCCTGGTTTCAGCACTTTGTCGCCGAAGCCAACAGGATGTGGGAAGGCGGCCAACCCTGGCCTCCCGCGGTCGAGCGCGCCGTGGGGCGGGCAGCTCGGCCAGCGTTCGCGGACGAGTTCGGCCCAGAGCTGGTAGAGGTGATGTCTCGTGCACATCACCTGCTCATCACCGGCGTAACCCGCAACACTCTGCTCACCAGTGAGTACGGACGGTTCGAGCGGTGGCTCAGAGCCGGTTGCGTGATCCGTTTCCTCCTAGTTGATCCGGAGTCGCCCGCAGTCGCAGTAGCTTCGGAGCGTTACTACGCCCATCGATGGCCGGATAGTACGCGAGAGCGGGTCCGGCACGCGCTGGGCTTGCTGCGGGAGCTACGGCAGACGACCGGCGGGGATATCGCAGTCCGGCTGACCCGGCATCCGCTTGCGTTGGGCCTCATCGCGGTTGACTCAACTGAGGAGACACGGTCGCCTAACAGCATGGTGTTCGGGGAGTACTACACGTACCAAGCTCCCGGAGAGCCGAAATTTACGATTAGAGCTGACGATGGCCCCTGGTGTGATCACTTCGTCCAGGAGGCGGCGGCGCTCTGGGAGGGGGCGCATCCCGTTGAACTTTAAGTGTGGCTGACTGCCGGTCAAGGTCCGAGCGTGCAGCCACCGCCGGACGACTGCGGACGCCACGCACAGAGCTTGTAAGCGAGGCGCCTCCGCGCCAGGTCATCCTTCGCTGCACGCTCCACAGCCAATCGTGTGTCACCCCAGGTACAAGCTGACCCTCGCCGTCGTTCGAACACGCCCCACGGGGATCCGTCATCCTCAGTGAATGCCACCACCGGCACCATCGTCATGCCGTCGGAGGCGTCGCTGTCGTCGTCTGCATGCCGCCAGGAGACGACACGGCCGACGTGGTTCACGTCGTCTTCTCCGACCTGAGCGAGGAATGGCGGGTATGGCTGGTGGTTGATCACTACCTGTATCGGGCAGCAACCGAAACGCGAGCAGCGACGAGCATCGCCCCGGTAACAAGCGGTACCCTTCGATCGGTTTACTTGCAGAGGCGGACGGAGAACCGGTGTCCCAGGCCGTTACCGTGGAAGTGATCAAAGTCGTCCCTGCGATGCTTTGGGTTGCCTTCGCCGCGTTGGTTTACTTCACTCTGCGCAGCGCCCTCATCCCACAGCTTGGTCGCCTCAACAGCGTGAAGACGCCAATGCTTGAGCTGGGCTTCGCCGAGCAGTTGCTCGATGAGGCGGCGGCCAAGTCGGAGGTGGGCACACCACCCTCCGCTAGCGAGCGACGCGCCGCCGTTTCCCGGCTGCAACACGCGGCCGAGATCCTAAAAGGTGGTCGCATCCTCTGGGTGGACGACAACCCGGGTTGGAACATGCCCCTGATCCGCCTCTTCCGGCAACTTGGCATGATCGTAGATACACCACGCTCCACAACCGAGGCGCTGGCTAACCTCCAGGCAAGGTCCTACGACCTGGTTCTCAGCGACATGCGCCGCGACACAGAGCAGCCGGCAGAGACTGCGGGTATCACTCTCATTGAGGCCCTCGAACGCCGAGGCATCCACCTCCCCATAGTCATCGCCGCGGCCGGCTTCGATCCCCAGCTTGGCGTACATCCCGGGATCTTTGCCTACACCAACGCCGTCGACGAACTTGTTCACTACGTCATCGACCTCATGGAACGCATCAAGTTCGGGACAGCCTTTTGACATCACGCCGCTAGACGACACGTGGCTTTGCCGGTTCTCGTGAGCCCACAGGTCAGCGGAGAGTCAACGAATGGCGTGATGCGCGACCGACACCAACGACCATAGTCGGCGTGACACCTTGGACTGGACCGCACGGAATGACCCCCGCGGACGCTGGCCGGCAATGCCGACCAGTTACCCCCGGACGGGGGCCCGTCCGGCCGGAGGTGCTGGCGGCAAACGTGGTCGGATAGGCCGCCTCAGACGGGGTGACCGGGGGATCCCGCCACTCCCGTAAGCGGAGTCGATCGACTAGGGGTCAGTCGACGCTTGGCAGCTTCGGTCCGAGCACGTCGTCCGCGTCCGATGGTGTACGCCTACCCCTGCTCCGCCAAAAACCGCTGCCGGTGCGCCGCGTACTCGGTGTCGATCGTGTCCCGCGAGACGACGGTGTAGAAGTGCGCCTGCCGCCCGTCGGTCGTCGGGCGAAGCACCCGCCCCAGCCGCTGCGCCTCCTCCTGCCGCGACCCGAAGGTCCCCGACACCTGGATCGCCACCGCCGCCTCCGGCAGGTCGATGGAGAAGTTGCCGACCTTGGAAATGACGAGGGTCCGCAGCTCACCGGAGCGGAACGCGTCGAAGAGCCGCTCCCGCTCCTTGTTGGTGGTCGAGCCCTGCACGATCGGCGCGTCCAGGTACTCCCCGAGCTGGTGCAACTGGTCGATGTACGTACCGATCACCAGCACCTGGTCGCCTGCGTGCCGGTCGACCAGCGCGCGGACCACCGGCAGCTTCGTGCGGGCGGTCGCCGCCATCCGGTAGCGCTCCTCGGCCTCGCCGTCGCGTATGCCAACTCACTCCGAGTGGCATCAGCCGTGTGCTGGTCTGATCTGCGCCGAGCCCGCTGTCCTATGCTCGTCGGGTGAAGGCGGTAGCAGCGGAGATGCGACAACTCATGCTCGGCGAGACGCTGTCGTCGCTGACCGCTATCCCGGCGGAGTCTGTCGAGCACGGCGAGGTCTTTACCCGCCGCTGGGTGGTCGACTTGATCCTCGACCTGGCCGGCTACACGGCTGACCGTGATCTTGCCGCGCTGGTAGCGGTCGAGCCAGCCTGTGGCGGCGGTGCCTTCCTGGCCGCGATGGCCGCCCGGGTCAGCGCCTCGTGCCGGAAGCACGACCGGCCTCTGCTCGACGCCAAGCGGGCAATCCGTGCCTTCGACCTGTTGACCCCGAACGTGACGGCCAGTAGGCGGCTGGTGCGGGAGGTGCTGGTCGACGAGGGTTGGTCGCTTCCCGAGGCGCGCGAGGTGGCGACGGCGTGGCTGCGGCAGGGGGACTACCTGCTCGATCCGCACGTCCAGGAGGACGTCGACTTCGTCGTGGGTAACCCTCCGTACGTCCGGCTGGAGGCTGTGCCCGCGGACCGTATGCTCGCCTACCGCGCTGCTTGCCCGACCATGACGGGCCGGTCCGACCTCTACGTCGGCTTCTACGAGCGTGGGCTGCGCTCCCTCGGGCCGGGCGGAGTCCTCGCGTTCATCTGTGCCGACCGCTGGATGCGCAACCAGTACGGCCGACAGTTGCGGGAGTTCATCACCGCCGGCTACAGCGTCGACGTCACGGTGACGATGCACGACGTCGACGCGTTCGAGGAGCAGGTGTCGGCCTATCCGGCCGTCACGGTGGTCCGCCGCGCCCGGCAGGGAGACGCCGTAGTCGTGGACACCCGGCGGGGCTTCGGGCCCCAGGACGCCCCAGAGCTGGTGGAGTCGATCTCGGGCACGGAGCTGGCGACCCGGGCGAACGACCGGTACGAGGTCGCGCGACTGCCCCACTGGTTCACCGGGGGTGACTCCTGGCCGGCCGGGTCTCCGTCCCGCCTGGCCTTGATCGAAGCACTGAACGACCGCTTCCCCCCGCTCGAGGACGCGAACACCGGGACCCGGGTCGGCATCGGCGTTGCCACGGGTGCCGACAGCGTCTTCATCACCACGGACGCCGACGTCGAACCGCGGCGGCTACTGCCGCTGTCGATGGTCAAGGACACGACCTCGGGGAGTCACTCCTGGTCCGGCCACTATCTCGTCAACCCGTGGGACGCGGACGGTCAGCTCGTGGACCTGGCCGCGCTGCCGCGCCTCCGGGCCTACTACCAGCGGCACGCGGCGGCCCTCAAGCGCCGGCACGTGGCCGGCAAGCGCCCCGCACACTGGTACAGGACCATCGACAAAGTCGACCATTCCCTGATCGAACGCCCGAAGCTTCTGTTTCCGGACATGAAGACCACCATTCACCCCGTCCTGGACGAGGGTGGCTTCTATCCGCATCACAACCTGTACTACATCGTCTCCGACGCCTGGGATCTCAGAGTCCTGGGTGGACTCTTGCTTTCGGGTGTCGCACAGGCCTTTGTAGAGGCTTACGCCGTTAAGATGCGGGGCGGCACCCTTCGATTCCAAGCCCAGTACCTGCGTCGGATCCGCGTCCCGAGGCCCGAGGCGATCTCGGCCGCCGACCGTGCTGCGCTCGCCGCCGCCTTCCATGAGCGGGACACGCGCGCGGCGACGGAGGTTGCGCTGCGCGTGTACGGGATCGAGACTCTGGAGATGTGATCGGTGGATCAGCGCTCGTTCGAAGAAGCGGTTCGTAGCTCATGGGCGGTGCGAGAGTCGCAGGCTGCTAAAAAGCTTTTGTCCGGCAGGGCCGACACCGGAGGGCGGGGCGCAGTCACCGGCGGAGCACATCTCGACGCGATGACAGAGCTCCTCGCGAATGTGTTCCGCGATGCCGGCTTCCCGCCCGGCGCCGTGCGCTGCAAGTCCGGGGTCGAACTGCCGGGCTACTTGCGGCCCGCCAAGAAGTGGGACCTCGTCGTGCTTCACGAGGGTCAGCTGGTTGCGGCGATCGAGCTCAAGTCGCACGTCGGTCCGTCATTCGGCAACAACTTCAACAACCGGAACGAAGAGGCGATCGGCAGCGCTGTCGACCTGCGGCAGGCGTACGACCATGGCCTACTCGGTCGGCTGAGGCCGTGGCTCGGCTACCTGCTGTTGGTGGAGGAGGCGCCGGGCTCGATCCGCAAGGGCGGTCCTCGGAGCGGCACGTTCCCGATCGATCCCGCGTTCGCCGAGACCTCGTACCTCGACCGCTACGTGATCCTCTGTAAACGCCTACGGAGCGCCGGCCTGTACGACGCCACCTGCCTAGTCACTTCATCAAGGGAGGTTGACGCGCCCGTCCGGCAACCGGATCTGGAGGTCGGTTTCGCCGCCTTCGTCGGGGCCATCATGGCCCGTATTGAGGAGATCGGCTTCCTGCCACGGAAGAGCAACTGAGGGCAGTCACAAGGTGGACGCTGGGGTGGCAGGTGTTGCAGTTCGGCCTGCAGAACCTCTTCGACCCGGAGCTGGACGAGTGGTTCACGATGGACACCTTCGAGCACTACCCCGGCGAGGTCACCCTCCCCGACCGCTGCCCACCCCCGCCCCCTGACCCTCCCCGGCCTGGTGATCAAGAGGTTTGCGTCACCGATCGGCCTGTCGATGACACGAACCTCTTGATCACCGCATGAGGTGGGGCGTTACAGGGCGAACAGGAGGGCGGCGTTCAGGAGGACCACTGCGGCCGTCGCGAGGTGGATGCCGAAGGCTACGGCCTTCGTTCCGCCGTTGCGGAGCACGATGAGGGTGTCGCCCAGCGGGACGAGCGCGACGATCAGCATGAACCACGCGACCGCGTCGGCCGTGGTGAAGGCGATCAGGGCGAGGCCGAGCAGGCCGTAGCTGAGATCGCGTAGGCCCTTGATCGTCAGGTAGGCGGGGTCGCCATCCGGCCGGGCCGGTACGCCGTACCCGGCGGCTGCGGCCTGCGGCACCAGCAGGAACCGCGCACCGATGAAGGCGACGAAGAGGCTGAGGACGACGGCGAGCCCGTAGGCGAGGGGTGACAACATGGTCCGCTCCAATTCCTAGCGTTGCTAGATATGAGAGCGACGCTAGCAGAGCAGCGGCAGGTTTGCTAGCGGTGCTAGGATTTTGTCATGTCGACTCAGACGCGCCGGGAGCGCGAGCGGGCGGAACGGGAACGGGCCATCGTCGCCGCCGCCCGCGACCTGGCCCTGGCCGAGGGCTGGGACGCCGTCACCACCCGGCGGCTCGCCGCCGAGATCGAATACAGCCAGCCCGTCCTCTACAGCCACTTCAAGGGCAAGGACGCCATCATGGCGGCGGTCGCCGTCGAGGGCTTCGCCGAGCTGGCCACCGCCCTGGCCGCGGCCCGAACCTCGGCCGCCGACCCCCGGCAGGCCGTCGCCGACGTCGCCACGGCGTACACCACCTTCGCCGAACAGCGGCCCGCCCTCTACGACGCGATGTTCACCCTCGCCGTGGACCTGCCGTTCGCCAGCCAGGACGTCCCGACCGACCTGGCCCGGGGTTTCGCCGAGCTGGCCGACGCGGTGCGTCCGATCGCCGGGAACGACGACTTGGAGGCGGTCACCGAGACGTTCTGGAGCGGCCTACACGGGCTGGTCACGCTGATGCGCAGCGGCCGGCTCCGCCGTGAGGGCCACGACCGGCGACTCGCGGTGCTGGTGGACCGCTTCTCCCGCTGAGCGTGCACGGGGTCAGCGCGTCGATCGACTCCGTATCGCCGATGTGGGGGCATCAACCTGCTGGGACACCGCCACGTCGGCGATGTGGAGTCGATCAAGGCGCCAAGGCCGAGGGAGGCGTCAGTCGAAGGACGGCAGGGACGGGCCGAGGACGTCGTCGGCGTCCACGATGGTGTACGCGTACCCCTGCTCGGCGAGGAAGCGCTGCCGGTGCGCCGCGTACTCGGTGTCGATGGTGTCCCGGGAGACCACCGTGTAGAAGTGCGCCTGCCGGCCGTCGGCCTTCGGCCGGAGCACCCGACCCAGTCGCTGCGCCTCCTCCTGGCGCGACCCGAACGTGCCGGACACCTGGATCGCCACCGCCGCCTCGGGCAGGTCGATCGAGAAGTTGCCGACCTTCGAGATCACCAGGGTGCGGATCTCCCCGGTGCGGAAGGCGTCGAACAGGCGCTCCCGCTCCTTGTTCGTGGTCGAGCCCTGCACGATCGGCGCGTCGAGGTACTCGCCGATCTGGTGCAACTGGTCGATGTACGCGCCGATCACCAACACCTGGTCGTCCGGGTGCCGGTCGACAAGCGCCTTGACCACCGGCAGCTTGGTGCGGGCGGTCGCCGCCATCCGGTAGCGCTCCTCGGCCTCCGCCGTCGCGTAGGACATGCGCTCCGCGTCGGTCAGCGTCACCCGTACCTCGACGCACTCGGCGGGGGCGATCCAGCCCTGCGACTCGATGTCCTTCCACGGCGCGTCGTACCGCTTCGGCCCGATCAGGCTGAACACGTCGCCCTCGCGGCCGTCCTCGCGTACCAGAGTGGCGGTGAGGCCCAGCCGACGGCGGGCCTGGAGGTCCGCCGTGAAGCGGAAGATCGGCGCGGGCAGCAGGTGCACCTCGTCGTAGACGACCAGGCCCCAGTCACGGGCGCCGAACAGGTCCAGGTGGGTGAACGCGCCGCCGCGCCGCGAGGTGAGCACCTGGTACGTGGCGATGGTGACCGGGCGGATCTCCTTGCGCTCGCCCGAGTACTCGCCGATCTCCTCCTCGGTCAGCGACGTACGGGCGATCAGCTCCCGCTTCCACTGCCGGCCGGCGACCGTGTTGGTGACCAGGATCAGCGTGGTCGCCTTCGCCTCGGCCATCGCCGCCGCGCCCACCAGGGTCTTGCCGGCGCCGCAGGGCAGCACCACCACACCCGACCCGCCGGCCCAGAACGCCTCGACGGCCTCCCGCTGGTACGACCGCAGGGTCCACGGCTTGCGCCCGTCCTTGCCGGCCTCGGCCAGCTCGATCGGGTGCGCCTCACCGTCGACGTAACCGGCCAGGTCCTCCGCCGGCCAACCCAGCTTGAGCAGCGCCTGCTTGAGCCGGCCCCGCTCGGACGGGTGGACCCGGATCGTGTCGTCGTCGATCTTGTCGCCGAGCATCCCGGCGAGCTTCTTGCTCTTGGCCACCTCGATCAGCACCAGCCGGTCGAGCGCGCGCAGCACCAACCCGTGCGCCGGGTCGTTCGCGAGCTGGAGCCGGCCGTAGCGGTCCATCGTCTCGGCCACGTCCACCAGCAGCGCGTGCGGCACCGGGTACCGCGAGTACTTGATCAGCGTGTCGACCACGCCCTCGGCATCGTGCCCCGCCGCACGGGCGTTCCACAGCCCGAGCGGGGTCAGCCGGTACGTGTGCACGTGCTCCGGGGAGCGCTCCAGCTCGGCGAAGGGGGCGATCGCCATCCGGCAGGCCTGCGCGTCGGGGTGGTCGATCTCCAGCAGCAGGGTCTTGTCCGACTGCACGATCAGGGGTCCACCACTCACGCCAGCGTCCTCTCCTCGGTTGGCCGTCCAGCCGGAGCGGGTCGCAGACCCGCCGCTGGCCGACCATCCAGTGTTGCACGGCGGAGAACGTGGAAAGAAAGATGAGCACCGGGTGCAACCAGGACGGCACTCACGAACGTCTAGCAAAGGGACGACCGTCCAGGGGAGGTGCCATGAGGCGTGTCCGGAGCACTTCCCGGTTGGTTGCCCTGGCGGTGGTCGTGCTGGTCGGGGCCGGCGCGTGCACGTTCGATCCGCAGTCCGGCGGGAGTGGTGGCGGGGGAGCCGCCCCGGTCGGTGCGGCGGAACAGGCAACGGGGGCGAGCGGCACGTCCGGGCCGGGCCAGCGCGGCCGGCCCACGCCGGCCGCGCCGACGTCGAAACCCTCCCGCAAACCCACGCCGAGGCCGACCCGCACGGCGTCGACCCCGACCCCGAGCACCGGTACGCCGACCGTCGCCGGCTGCCCGCAGGGCCAGCACCAGCGAGCCGTGGAGACCTACCTCGCCCGGCTGGGCGGGTTCGGGCCGGTCACGGTCGACGGGCGGCAGTCCGCCGCCGACTGCGCCGCCATCAAGAAGTTCCAGAAGAGGTACGGCATTCGCCCCGTCGAGGGACGCGCCGGACCGACGACCTCGGACGTGGCCCAGCGACTCGCCACCACCGACACGACCCGCTGCAAGGGCGGCACCGGCACCACCTTCTGCGTGGACCTGACCCGGCAGACCGTGTGGGCGGTCCGGGGCGGCAAGGTGATCATGGCGCCGACGGTGACGCGCACCGGCATGTCCGGCTACCGGACCCCGTCCGGCACCTACACGGTCAACTACCGCAATCCGAAGGAGTGGTCCAACCCGTACGAGGTGTGGCTGCCGTACTGGCAGCACTTCACCCAGGGCATGGGGTTCCACGAGACCACGACCTACCTGCACGACAAGTCGATCGGCTCGCACGGCTGTGTCAACCTGCTGCACGCCGACGCCGTCCGGATGTGGGAGTTGGGCAAGGTCGGCACCCGGGTGGTGCTGATCGGCCGCCGCCCCGGCACCTGACCATCCCGCCCGACTCGGGGTTTATCCCCTGTCACACCCGTCCCGGGAGTGACACTCTTGGGAGTCCAGGGCCGCACCGGGCGGGGAGGCTGGGCATGACGGTCGACCGTGACGTGATCGCAGAGCATGAACAGGCGCCACCCGACGAGGTGTCCCGCGTGACCGTGGTCGCGTACGCCCTCGCCGCGGCGCTCCTCGTCGGGTGGTTCCTCTTCGGCTGGCTGGTGCTGCGGCAGGGCTTCGTCGACTCGGTCGGTGAGTCCGCCGGCGCCGGCTTCGCACTGTTGCTTGTCGTCTCGGTGGTCGGCACCTTTCGGCGCAGCCGCCGCTGACCGAGCAGCGGCGGCGTCGCCCCGTCAGTCCGCCAGCACCGCCGCCGTGATCCGGTGCAGTGCGAAGGTGTGCAGCATCTCGGTCCGCTCGTCCTCGGCTCGCAGGTAGCCGGCACCGATCGAGACCGGCTTGACCAGCCGGGACGCGGTCGCCCCGTGCGCGTCGACATACCCGACCCAGACCAGCGCCTTGTCGCGGACCGCCTGCTGGAGCACGGCAAGGGCCTCGCTGTGCGTGTGCGCGGGCACCGGGCCTCCGCCCAGCCCTGCCGCCCCGCCCCGGACGACGGCCGGCGCCCGGCGGGCCGCCCGCGCCGCCGCGTCACCCCGGCGGATGTGCTCCACCACCCCGAGCAGCCGGGGCATCGGCAGCTTCGGGGCGGCCAGCGGGTCGAGCGTCCTGGTGGTCACCGCGACCCGCGCCGGAGCACGCCTGATCCGGGGACGGGACAGCATCGTGCCGCCCGTGCCGTCCTCCTGCACCGGCGCGTACCCGGCGTCCCGCAGCGCGCCCAACAGCCGGCTGACCTGGTACGGGGTGCTCAGCACCGTCGGCGCCAGCCGGCGCAGCGTCAACGACTCCAGCCGCCGGTCGGCCAGCACCTCGGTGAGCAGCGCCTCGTCGTCACTGCGCAGGTACGCCCCGGCCGACCCGACCCGCAGCCCACCGTGCTTACGGGCCACGTCGTCCACCAGGTAGCTGAGTCCCTGCGGCACCGGGGTACGCGACCGTCGCCGGAACAGCTCGTGCAGATCGTCGGCCGTGTAACCGGCGTCCAGCGCCCTCCGCACGCTCGCCGTGGTGACCCGGTGCACACTCGCCCCGCCAGCCGACTCGGGTTCGGTCGTGGCCTCCAACTCGGCGGCCAGCGCCGGCTCGGGCGGCCCGGGCACCACCACGGTCAGGTCGGCCTGCACCAGGAAGTGGTCGACCGGGGCGGGCAGCAGCGCGTCCAACGCCCGCGCGGCACTGGACGGATCGCCGCTCTCCGCGTCCGCGTGCAACCCCAGCGGGTCGCCGCCCGGCTCGTCGGCCGACGTCAGCTCGCCCAGCAACAACCGCCCGTACGAGGTGAGCGCCCCCAGGCCGGTCACGCCGAGCTGCGCCGCCTCGGCAAGCACCTCCCGGTGGGCGGCCTCCCGACCCCGGCTGCGTCGCGGCGCCCGCCAGTCCAGCAGGGCCTGCACCTCCTCCGGGGTGGGCGCGGTCGCCGGCTCCAGGTCGGCGAGCACCCCGAGCACCGCCCGCCGGGTGGCCGGCGCGCCGGCCCGCTCGGCCTCGGCGGACAGCGCGGTGATCGGCCGGTCCCGGTCGTCCCGCCGACCGACCAGGCCGACCTGTCGGGTCATCGTCAACCAGGCGCGGGCCAGGTGCTCCCACCGCTGGGCCAGTGACGCGGCCCGCCACACCTCGTACCCGCCGGTCGGCAGCATCTGCTGATCAGCGCCGTACCGGCCGGTGGTCGAACCGGGCATCTCCAGCTCACCGGCGAGCCCCGCCGCGTACGCCACCTCCAGCAGCAGCGCGGTGGTCGGCTCGTCCAGGCCGGCGGTACGCGCCAGCCGGCGCAGGTCCCGGACGCCGATGCCGCCGGAGCGCAGCACCGGCGCGGGTTCGGCGGCGAGCTGCTCCAACAGCCCTTCGGTGTGCCGGACCACCTCCATGGTCTGCCCGGCGCCGGCCGAGTCGACCGCCTTGGGCTCGCGGGGCGCGGTGGCCACCGGCGGCGGGCTGGTGCGCAACGGCCCGAGCGGGCCACTGTCGCGGCGCAGCAGCAGCCCCACCTCGCGGGGCAGCTCGACCGTGCCGCTGGCCGTCGACGAGCCGGCCGAGACGGCGACCAGTAGCCGGTTGTCGACCAGCCAGCGCACCGGCGAGCCGGTCGGCGCGCCACCGTTGGTCGGGTCGGCGAGGACGGCGTCCTGCGTGCCGATCGGTGGTGCCTGCAACGCGCCCGGGGGCACGCTGCCCACGGGTGGTCCGGCCGCCAACCGGTCCAGGATCGCCCGGGCCGACGGGGGCGCGGCGAGCAGCGTCCGGCGCAGTTTCGCCGGGTCCGCGCAGAGCGCGGCCGTGCGCGGGTCCAGCTCCGCGGCGGGTCGGCCGAGCCCAGCGGGGTACGGGGAGACCTCGTCGACGGCGGGCACCACGTGCAGGGCGTGCTCGGGGCCGTACAGCAGGAAGAGCGCCCTCAGCCGGCCGAGGGCGGCCCGGACGGCCGTCGGTGCCGGCGGGTGCGGCCCGGTGGTCGCCATGGCGAGCACGGCGTCGGTGGCCGTGGTGCCCTCGTCCGGATGCCGGGTGAGCCGGGCGGCGTCGAGGATCTGGAGGGTGAACTGGTCCAAACCGTCCAGGGCGCGGGCCACCGAGACCCGGGACTGGGCGCGGATGGCCAGGGCGGAGACGTCTGCCGGCACGGGCACGACGAGGTCCGGCCGGAGCTGGAGGAGCGCGGCCAGCGACTCGTCGGGCAGCGACCGCAGGTGGTCGGCGAGTGAGGTGGTCATCGTCTTTCCACGCTAGCCCGGGGTGGGGCAGTCGCGCCCCTCGGACGTCCGGGCGGTCAAAGGTCGCCGGGTACGTTTCTCGACATGCCCGCGCTGACCGTCGGATTCGATCTCGACATGACCCTGGTTGACTCCCGCCCCGGCATCGCCGCGGCCTACCGGGCGCTGACCGCCAGGACGGGCGTACTGGTGGACGCCGACCTGGCCGTGTCCCGGCTCGGCCCGCCGCTGCGCACCGAGATCGCGCACTGGTTCCCGCCGGAGCAGGTCGAGTCGGCCGTGCAGGCGTACCGGGAGCTGTATCCGGCGTACGCCATCACACCGACGGTGCCGCTGCCCGGCGCGCGGGAGGCGATCGACGCGATCCGTGCCCGGGGCGGAAGGGTGCTCGTCGTCACGTCCAAGATTGGCCGACTGGCCCGGTTGCACCTGGATCACCTCGGCCTCGTGGTGGACGAGCTGGCGGGTGACCTGTTCGCCGAGCAGAAGGCGACCGCGCTGCGGGAGCACGGCGCGACCCACTACGTCGGTGACCACGTGGCGGACATGGTGGCGGCGGGCGTGGCAGGGGTGCCGGGAATCGCTGTCGCGACCGGGCCGTGCTCCCCGGATGAGCTGCGTGCGGCGGGGGCGAGCGTGGTGCTGGACGATCTCACCGGATTCCCAGCGGCGCTCGACGGCATGATCCAGCTAGCCTGGGAGCAGTAGCGGCTCAAGTGAAGCAGGGGTTTTCAGGTGCCTACGGGTCGAGTGAAGTGGTACGACACGGCCAAGGGATACGGCTTCGTCACCAGTGACGAGGGCGGCGACGTGTTTCTGCCCAAGGGTGCTCTGCCGGCGGGCGTCACCGACCTCAAGGGTGGTCAGCGGGTCGACTTCAGCGTGGTGGACAGCCGCCGGGGCGCGCAGGCCATGGGCGTCAAGCTGCTGGACGCGCCGCCGTCGATGGCGGAGCTGCGACGTCGGCCGGCCGAGGAGCTGCACGGCCTCGTCGAGGACATGATCAAGGTGCTGGAGGCGAAGGTCCAGCCGGACCTGCGCCGGGGCCGGTACCCGGACAAGAAGACCGCGCAGAAGATCGCTCAGCTGGTCCACGCGGTGGCGCGCGAGCTGGAGGTCTGAGGCACCAGGCCGGCGGTGGCGGCGCGGTCGAGGAGCGCCGTCACCGCAGCGAAGCCGGCCTCGCCCAGGTCGGCGGTGAACTCGTTGACGTAGAGGCCGATGTGCCGGTCCACCACGTCGAGTTCCATCTCCTGGGCGTGCGCGAGCACGTACTCCCGGCTGGCCGCCGGATCCGCCCAGGCCTGCCGGACGGATTCGCGAATCCATCCGGCCGCTGCCACCGGGTCCACCGCGCCGCGCCGGGCCAGGATCGCGCCGAGCGGGATGGGCAGCCCGGTGTCGGCTTCCCACCACTCGCCGAGGTCGACGAGCGCGGTCAGCCCGTGCCGGTGGTAGGTGAACCGGGCCTCGTGGATGACCAACCCAGCGTCGTAGCGACCAGCCGCGACGCCCGGCATGATCTCGTGGAACGGCACCACCTCGATCCGGGCCGGCGACTGCCCGGCCGACCAGAGCCGGAACAGCAGGTACGCGGTCGTCCGATCACCGGGCACCGCCACCGTGGCGCCGGTCAGGTCGGCGCGGTCGCCCCTGGTGAGAACCAGCGGCCCGCACCCGCGGCCGAGCGCGCCCCCGCAGGGCAGCAGGTGGTAGTCGTCGAGCAGCCAGGGCAGCGCCGCGTAGCTCACCTTCACCAGGTCGAACGCACCCCGCTCGGCCGCCGTGTTGGTGACGTCCACGTCGGCGTACGTCACCTCGACCGGCGGCGCACCGGGCACCCGCCCGTGCACCAGGGCGTCGAAGACGAACGTGTCATTGGGGCAGGGCGAGATCGCCAGGGAGAGCGCCACGCCCTCACGTTAGCCCCGCCCCCGGCCAACAGCTCGCGCACACCCCGCCCACTGTGATCCACGACGGCCGGCCCGGCCCGCCCGGAGCCAGCCTCCCAGCCCCCTCGGCGTTCCGGCCCTCGGCGTTCCGGCCTGGCCCTCGGCGGTCCGGCTTCCCGGCCTCCCGGACTCCCCGCCTTCCGGCCTCCCGGCTGCCTCCCGGCGGGCTCCGGCGGGGGTGTCCGGTCGGGCTCGGCGGGGTGCTCCCGTTAGCTCAGGCGGGGTGCCCGGTAGGGCTCGGGCGGGGGTGGGTGAGGTCACGTCGCGCCCTGTCGAGCTGCCCCAGATATGGGGCGAGGTCAGCGCCCGCGGCGAGCGGTGGCGGCGGTGGCGTGGCCGTGATCGGGCATCGAGGGGCGATCCTGGTGGCGGTGTCCCGCCCCAGGCAGCCGCCCCACACATGGGGCAGCTCGATAGGGCCCGACCGAGGGGGGATACCCACAGCGGCGGTGACGTTTTCCACATGGTTATCCACAGGCGAAAGGGGGGCTGTTGACGGCGTTCGCCGTCGCAGAAAACCATGAGCGGGTGGCAGCCGGAGGGGATGCGATCGATGTGGGCGCGGCGCTGCGTGATCTTCGTCGACGTGCCGATCTGAGCCAGCGGGAGTTGGCCGAGCGGTCCGGGGTCCCAAAGAGCACGCTGGCACGCATCGAGGCCGGCCAGGGTGGCGGGCCCGCCTTTCGAACGGTGGCGCGGCTGGTCGCGGCCGCGGGCGGCGAGCTCGCGCTCCGCTTACCCGGGGACGGCGACGGGTCCGCGGGCGGCGGGCTGCTGGGCATGCCGGCCGACGAGCCACGGGACGAGGCTGACCGCCGGTACCCCGCCCACCTCGACGTCCGCCGGGTCCGAACCCTCAAAGACTGGCCGGGCGCCTGGTGGGTGCACTCGTACACGCTCCCGGAGAAGTTGTGGCCGGTGAAGGTTCCGGAGTTGACCTACGACCTGGATCGGGCGCGGCGGGACAGGCGGCGGTGGCGGTCGGAGGCGCGTGCGCAGATGACCTTCCGGCGGGTATCCGACGGGCTGCCGGCCACGTCCTGGCGGTTCCTCGCCGAGGTGCCCGGCGGCGGGCCGGTCGGTGAGCTGCGGGCTCATGAGCGGAGCGTCGATCTGCTCCTCGGCGAGGATCTGGACGACCGGCGTGAGTTGGTGCTGGAAGGTGTGGTCGTCGCCCCGGGCCTGCGGGCGCTTGGCGTCGGGCGGCGGCTTGTCGAGCTGTTGGCGGAGGAGATGACACGTGCGGGCATTCGCGCCGCCCACGCGGTCGCCGAGTTCGGCAACGTCGAGTTCCTTCTCGCCTGTGGGTTCGAGCTGCAGGCGAGCAGGCCGTCGGCGCTGATGCTCGAGGTGTGACGGGTGCCCGTGGTCAGCGCAGCGCCGGAGCTGCCGCGGTCAGCGCGGTGAGGGCCTCGCGCAGCCGCCAGGCGTCGCGGTCACGGGGGCCGATGGGGTTGGAGATGGTGCGCAGCTCGACGAAGGGCACCCCGGCCTGCGCGGCGGCGACCGCGACCCCGTACCCCTCCATGGCCTCGGCGACCGCTTCCGGATGCCGGCGGCGCAGCTCGTCGGTGCTGGCGGCGGTGCCGGTGACCGTGCTGACGGTGAGCACCGGGCCGGTCGTCGCCGACGGCAGGGCCGCCCGGAGTGCCGCGAGCAGGCCCGGGTCCGCGGGCACCACGCTGCCTCCGCCGAGCAACGCGGGTGGCATGCCCAGCTCGTCGACACCGATGAAGCCGTCGGGTGACTCGGCGCCCAGGTCGGCGGCGATGCTGGCGGTGCCGAGCACCGTGTCGCCGACCGCGGCCCGCCCGGTGAAGCCGCCGGCCACGCCGGCGCTGACCACTGCGCGGTACGGGCGACCGGCCGCCTCGGCCAGGGCCAGCAGCCGTGCGGTGGCGGCACCAGCGACCGCCGGGCCCACCCCGATCGGGGCGACGGTGACGCTGGCGTCGGTCAGCCCGGCCCGTACGGCGTCCGCCTCGGCCGGCACCGCCGTCACCACCAGCAGGCCGGTCACGAGAGCGAGCCGGGGGATTCCCGGCGGGTCTCGTCGTCCGCTCCGCCGCCCGGGCCGCCGACTGCCGAGGAGGGGCGGTAGATGTGGTAGCCCGGCGGTGCCAGCCCCGGCTCGTCGTGCTGCGGCGAGTTGGCCTGGTTTGGAGCCGGCGAGGTGGGGGCGACGTCCGCGGGCTGGGCAACCGGCTCGTCCTCGGCCGGCTCGTCCTCAGTCAGTTCGTCGTCACCCAGCGGCCGGCCGGCGAGCTTCTCGGCGCGCAGCCGGGCGGCGACCACCACCCCCCGGACGGCGGCCAGGATGCCCACGCCGGCGGCGACCGCGATGCCGGTGCGGCCGTCGAACGGGACCAGTCCGAGCCCACCGCCGACCACGAAGGCGAGCATCAGCACCGTCTCGGAGTGCGCGAAGGAACTGGCCCGCAGCCGTTCCGGGATGCGCTCCTGGATCGAGGCGTCCACGGCGAGTTTGGCCACCCCGCTGACCAGCGCGGTGACCAGACAGAGCAGGGCCACCATCGACAGCGAGAACTGGATGACGGCGAGCACCGCCACCCCCGCCACGATGATCATGCTGCTGGACTGGATGGCGGTCGGCCGGTGGATGCGCAACCGGGTGCCGACGGCGGTCGCCAGGAAGCTGCCGACGGCCAGCGCGCCGCCGATCAGGCCGAGCGCCCACTCCGCGCCCAGGTCCCGGCCGAACACGGCGGTGGTCAGGTCACCCTTCTTGATGGCGAAGGCGAGGAACAACAGCAGGAAGCCGTACACCGCGCGTAGCGTCGCGGCGCCGATCAGGGTGGCGATCACCAGCCGCCCGGCGGGTCGGCCCCGGCCCAGCGGCCGGTCTTCGCGGCGGCCCAGCGCGCGCAGCGCGCGGGGGACCCGCTCCGGTGGCTCCGAGTCCGCCTTCGGTGGCAGCCGCAGGGAGATCACCATGCCGATCAGGAAGATCACCGACGCGACGCGCAGCGGCCACTGCGGCCCGAACCAGAAGGCCGCCAACCCGATCGGGGCCACGAGCGCCCCCGCCACCGTGCCGTAGACGCTGGCCCGTGCGCCCACCTGGGAGAGGCCCAGCCCTTCCGGCAGCAGCCGGGGCACCGCCGCGGACCGTGCCACGCCGTAGGCACGCGACAGCGCGAGCACACCGAACGCGGCCGGATAGAGCCCGAAGCCGTGGATGTAGTCGGAGATCAGCCAGGCCAGGAACGCCCGGCCGAGCATGGTCGCGGCCAGCGCGTACCGCCGGCCGTGCCGGAAGTGGTCCAGCAGCGGGCCCACCACGGGGGCGAGCATCGCGAACGGCACCATGGTCACCAGCAGGTAGAGCGCGACCTTGCTGCGGGCCTCGCCGAGCGGCACGTTGAAGAAGATCGTCCCGGCCAGGCCGATGGCGATCAGTGTGTCGCCCGCGCAGGAGACGGCGTGCAGATCGAACAGGCGGACCATGCCGACCTCGCCGCCGGCGCCCCGCGTCCGGGCCCGACCGGCCCGGCGGGTGACCCAGCGGCCGCTGCCCACCGAACCACGCAGGAGCAGGCGGACGGCCCGAATGCCGGTGCCGACGGTCCGCCCGAGGACGGATCGCCCGGAGCGGGAGTACGGCGGCATGTGCACCATCCTCGCCCATCTGATCCAGGTACGCCGCACCACTGCGGTGAAAGGTTCCCCGGGAGTCCCTGTCACCTCTGCGGGGA
Organism: Micromonospora sp. NPDC005194; assembly: GCF_040608335.1. Lineage (NCBI taxonomy): Bacteria > Bacillati > Actinomycetota > Actinomycetes > Micromonosporales > Micromonosporaceae > Micromonospora > Micromonospora sp. NPDC005194. The sequence continues at coordinate 186,106 of NZ_JBEXIA010000010.1, forward strand.
GCATGGGGAACAATGGTCGGGTGACCAGGCCCGTCTCCACCCGTGCCGCCCGTCTCGACCAGGTCTGCGCCGCCGCCGTCGAGGTGGCCCGCGCTGGCATCACCGAGGTGGACGCCGACGATGTCGGCGACCACCTGCAGGTCGTGGCCGAGGGTGAACGGCTGGTCACCCACTACTTCGAATGCCGCCTCGCCGGCTACCGCGGCTGGCGGTGGGCGGTCACCGTCACCCGCGTTCCGCGCAGCCGCACGGTGACCATCTGCGAGACCGTGCTGCTGCCCGGCCCGGACGCGCTGCTCGCGCCCGGCTGGCTGCCCTGGCAGGAGCGGCTCAAGCCGGGTGACCTCGGCCCGGGTGACCTGCTGCCGACCTCCCCGGAGGACGAGCGGCTGGCCCCCGGTTATCTGCTCTCCGACGACCCGGCGGTCGAGGAGACGGCCTGGGAGCTTGGTCTCGGTCGGGCCCGGGTGCTCTCCCGGGAGGGTCGCGCCGACGCGGCGCAGCGCTGGTACGACGGCGACCACGGCCCCACGGCGGCCATCTCCGTCGCCGCCCCGGCCGCCGCCCGCTGCGGCACCTGCGGCTTCTACCTGCCGCTGGCCGGTGCGATGCGGCAGGCCTTCGGCGCGTGCGGCAACTTCTACGCTCCGGATGACGGCCGGGTGGTCAGCGCCGACCATGGTTGCGGCGCCCACTCCGAGACGCTGATCGAGGCCGCCGAGACCGCGGTGGAGGACCTTCCGACGGTGTACGACGACAGCGCGGTGGAGGCCATGTCGGTCAGCCGTGCCCCGGGTTCGGTGGAGGCAGCCGAGCCGGCGGAGCCGTACGGGCACCCCTGAGCGTTCGCTCCGGCGCGGCCGGGTGCCGTCAGCTCGCGCGGCGGCGGCGTCGGTTGGCGTCGTGACGCATCATCACGGCGAGGCCGGGGAACCCCCACAGGAAACCGGCCAGGCAGGTCCAGAGCCAGTTCTCGTGGTCGTGCTCGGTCAGCCAGCCCCGGAAGAAGACCAGCAGCACCAGCCCGACGACCGCCCATGCGATCAGCCCGGCGACGGCGAACGGCACCATCGGTGGGTCCAGCGGCGCGGGACGCGGTGGCTGGTCGTTCGGCATCGGGCAAGCGTACGCGATCCGCTTCCCCTGCCCGTCGGTGATCTGGGACGATGCGCGCGACAACTGGAAGATCACCTGCGAGGACCCTGATGGCAGTAGCGCCGCCCGAGAACGGCACACCTCCCGACCCCGCTCACCCGCGTAACGGCTTCGACCGGTTCTTCGAGATCTCCGCCCGCGGCTCGACGTTGAGCCGTGAGGTACGCGGTGGCCTGGCGACCTTCTTCACGATGGCGTACATCGTGGTGCTCAATCCGTTGATCCTGGGCGGTGCCGTCGACGGTGACGGCAAGTCCCTCCCGATTCCGGCGCTGGCCGCGGCGACCGCGCTGGTCGCCGGCCTGATGACCATCCTGATGGGTGTGGTCGGCCGGTTCCCGCTGGCGCTCGCCGCCGGTCTGGGCGTCAACGCCCTGGTGGCGTACGAGATCGCCCCCGAGATGACCTGGGCCGACGCGATGGGCCTGGTGGTGATCGAGGGTGTGCTCATCGCCGTGCTGGTGCTCACCGGCCTGCGTACCGCGGTGTTCCGCGCGGTGCCCACGCAGATGAAGACGGCCATCGGCGTCGGCATCGGCCTCTTCCTGACCATCATCGGCCTGGTGGACGCCGGCTTCGTCCGGCGGATCCCGGACGTCGCGAACACCACCGTGCCGGTCGGCCTGGGCATCGGCGGCAAGCTGGTGAGCTGGCCGCTGCTGGTCTTCGTGGTGGGCCTGCTGCTCACGTTGGTGCTCGTGGTGCGCCGGGTGAAGGGCGCGATCCTGATCGGGATCCTGACCTCCACCGTGCTGGCGGTCATCGTCGAGGCGGTCGCCAACATCGGCCCGTCGTTCGTCGACGGGAAGCCCAACCCGAAGGGCTGGGCACTGAACGTGCCGGAGCTGCCCAAGACGGTGGTGGACGTGCCGGACCTGTCGCTGCTCGGCAAGTTCAACGTGCTCGACTCGTGGGGCCGGGCCGGCTGGGTGGTCGTGCTGATGTTCGTCTTCACCCTGTTGATCACGGACTTCTTCGACACCATGGGCACGATGGTGGCGGTCGGTCAGGAGGGTGGCCTGCTCGACGAGCGGGGCACCCCGCCGAAGGCCAAGGAGATCCTGCTGGTCGACTCGATCGCGGCGGCGGCCGGTGGTGCGGCCAGTACCTCCAGCAACACGTCGTACATCGAGAGTGCCGCCGGTGTCGGGGAGGGCGCCCGGACCGGCGTGGCCAGCCTGGTCACCGGCGTCCTCTTCCTGCTGGCGATGTTCCTGGCGCCGCTGGTGGTGATCGTGCCGTTCGAGGCGGCGTCGACGGCCCTGGTGGTGGTCGGCTTCCTGATGATGACCGCGGTACGGACCATCGACTGGTCCGACTACGAGATCGCCATCCCGGCGTTCCTCACCATCGTGCTGATGCCGTTCACCTACTCGATCTCCAACGGGATCGGCGCCGGTCTGATCACCTTCGTGGTCGTCAAGCTGGCGAAGGGTAAGGCCCGGGAGATCCACCCGCTGCTGTACGGGGTGGCCGCGCTCTTCGTGCTGTACTTCCTGCGCGGGCCCATCGAGTCGTTGGTCCTCTGACGCGTCGTCCGGGCGGGGAGTCGAGGGTGATTGCCCGCCCGGAACAGCACGAACATCCTCGTGAGCCTGGTCATACGGATGTCGTTAGCCAGGCTCATTAGTTAAGCTAACTAACGTGACGGAGCGGACGGTGACGGCGGAACGCGTGCCACCGGCGCAGCTGGCTCCCCAGTTGCGAGATGCGATCACCCGACTCAACCGGCGGGTCCGACGGGCCCGGCCGGTCGGCGACCTCACGGTCACCCAGGTCTCCGCGCTCACCAGCCTGCGGCTGGCGGGCGCGATGACGCCCCGGGAACTGGCCGATGTCGAACGGGTGCAGCCACCGACGATGACCAAGATCGTCGCGAAGTTGGAGGACCGCGGCCTCGTGCAGCGGACCCCCCATCCGACCGACGGTCGCCAGGTCATCCTCGCGGCGACCGAAGGAGGGCAGGCCGTGCTCGACCAGTTCGAGCGGGCCCGCGACGAATGGCTGGCCCACCGGCTGGCCGCGCTCGACGAGGACCAACGGGAGACCCTGCACAGGGCCGCCGAGATTCTCCAGCAGCTCGCTCGCGCCTGAGCCCGCGCGCGCCACTTCCGGCCGTGCCGTCACCTGTCGATGACGCGTACGTCCTTGAGGAGGCGCACCGAGAGTGCAGGCCAAGCTGAGCACGATGTTCCAGTCCCTACAGGTTCGCAACTACCGGCTCTTCGCATCCGGGCAGCTGATCAAGCTGATCGGCGTCTGGATGATGTTCATCGCCCAGGACTGGCTCGTCCTCGAGCTCTCCGACAACTCGGCCACCGCCCTCGGCGTGGTCACCGCGCTCCAGTTCACCCCGGTGCTGCTGCTCACCCTGCTCTCCGGCCGGCTCGCCGACCGGTACGACAAGCGGGTGCTGCTCTTCGCCGCCAACGCCTTCTGGACGGTGCTGGCGCTCGGGATGTCCCTGCTGGTGCTGACCGATCTGGTGCAGCTCTGGCACGTCTTCGCGTTCGCCGCGCTGCTCGGCACGGCCAACGCCGTGGAGACCCCGGTCCGCCAGGCGTTCGTCTCCGAACTGGTCGGCACGCCGCTGCTGCCCAACGCCCTGTCGCTGAACGCCGCCGTGTTCAACTCCGCCCGGATCATCGGCCCGGCGGTCGCCGGTCTGGCCATCGCCGCCTTCGACGTGGGCCCGGTCTTCCTCTTCACCGCCCTCAGCTCCATCGCGCCGCTGGTCAACGTGGTCCGCATGCGGACGGCCGACCTGCACCGCGACGCCCTGCTGCCGCGCGACGAGCGGGCGTCCGCGAAGGTCGTCGACGGGCTGCGGTACGTGTGGCGCCGGCCGGACCTGCTGTTGCCGATGGCGGTCATGTCGGTGATCGGCATGTCGCTGTTCAACTTCCAGCTCACCCTCGCCGCGCTGGCCAAGACGGTCTTCCACACCGGCGCGGCCTCCTTCGGCCTGTTCAGCACCGCGCTGGCCGTCGGCGCGCTGGGCGGGGCGCTCAGCGGCACCGGCCGGCGCAGCCGCCCGTCGGTCTGGCTGGTGCTCGGCGCCGCGATCGGCTGCGCCAGCTTCGGCACCCTGGTCGGCTTCGCGTCGACGTACTGGCTGGTCGTGGCGCTGCTCGTGCCCACCGGCTTCTTCATGGTCTTCTTCGCCCAGGCCGCCAACCAGCGCGTCCAGCTCGGGGTGGACGCCGCCTTCCGGGGCCGGGTGATGGCCCTGTGGGTGCTGGTGTTCCTGGGCACCAACCCGGTCGGCGCACCGCTGATCGGCTGGGTCGCCGAGCACTTCGGCGCCGGCGCGAGCATCTGGATGGGCGGGCTGATCTCGCTGGCCACCGCGCTGATCGCGCTCACCTGGCAACTGCGCCGCTCTGGTGCGCGACTGCGCTTCCGGGTGCTGCCCATGCCCCGCTTCTACGTCACCTCCACCGACTGCTGAGCTACGCGAAGGGCCCTTTCCGGTCGGAACGGGCTTTTCGCGCACGTTCGGAGAACACGGCGAAGTCCCGATCGGCGGATAGCGCGGATGCGGCCAAATCGCTGGCGAGGTGGCACGACGGGGCTTAGCGTCGATATGTGGGAGTCGAACGCGCGCTGATGCTTGCCCTGGCGTTCCTCGCCGTGGCCAGCCTCCCGGCGGCGTTCGCCCTGCTCTTCTGCGCCGACGAGATTATCGACCGGGTGGTCTGCGCCTGGTCCGAGTGGCGCGAGCGCCGGCGGGAGCGACGCACCATCGCCCGCCTCGACCGGGCCATCGAAGCCGACGCGCTGACCCGCGACATCGACCTCAGCGAGTTCGACCGCACCGACCGTCGCCCATTGGAACAGCTCGCCGCCGACCTGCGTCGCCTCGGCGGTCAGCGGCTCGGCGGCACCGGCCGGTCGATGGTCTGGCACGGCGCGGTGGTCCAGGCGTACGACGACCGGCTCCGGCTGGCCTGCCGCGCCCTCGGGATCACCGAACACCTCACCGAGTTGACCGGCGTCGACCAGGAGATCGAACGGGTACGGGTGGAGGGCGTCCTGCACGCCGCCGGTCTGACCCTGCCGGCGGCCCGGGCCGGGCACCGGCAACGGCACCGCTGAACGGTCCAACAGTTTGCGGCTCTTCGTCGCGGTCTATCCGCCCGTCGGGGCGGTCAGCCATCTCGGCGCGCAGATCGCGCGGCTGCGGGTCGGCGCGGCGGCGGCCGCCGGTGTCCGGGTGCGGCTTGCCGACCCGGCGGACCTGCACATCACCCTGGCGTTCCTCGGTGACGTCGAGGCCGCCCGGCTGGTCGACGTGGTGAGTGCGCTCGGGCTCGCCGCCGACCGGTTCCGCGATGCCCGGGACGCCCCGCCCCGGCTGCTTTTGGGTGGCGGTGGCGTGTTCGGCGACGGTCGCCGCACGGTGCTCTGGGTGGACGCCCGGGGCGATGTCGAGGCGCTGCACGAGCTGGCCCAGCTCGTCCGGGAGCGGCTACGCGTGGCCGGGTTGCCGTACGACGAGAAGCCGTTTCGGCCGCACCTGACCGTCGCCCGGCCCGGTGACCGGGTGGAGTTGGCTGCCGTCGAGGCCGACAGGGTGACCCTGGACGACTACGCGGGCCCGGAGTGGCCGGCGACGGGGTTGCTGCTGATGCGGAGCCACCTCGGGTCGGCACGCCCGCGTTACGAGCGGCTCGCCGCCTGGCCGCTCTGATTCGTCGAGCCGGCTTGAACGGCATCGGCCGGCAACGTCGTGCGCCTGAGCTTGCCCTGGCTAGACGAGTAATGCCTAACCTCGCTGGGGCGATGGGCGCAGCCGGCTGCCGACGGTCACCCTCGGTCACCTCCATGGGGGCGGATGCGGTGGTAAGCGGTATACCTCAGAGTCATATTCATACCTCTGAGGTATACCGCTCACCAGCACATCGACACGGCGGGCACTTCGGAGCGCCGATCTCGGGGTATCAAGCGCAGGGGACACCGCGACATCGGCGATCTCGGGAGTGGACCGTGGACGTCGAGCGTCAGGAGGACTCGCGGGCGGCCGGACCGCTGCCGAAGAGCACGTCGTCCCAGCTCGGCAGGCGCTTGCGCGGCTTGCCGTTGGCGTCGGTGGACTCGCCACCGGCCGCCGCGGCGGCCGTACCGGTCCGGCGGGGCCGCAGCACCGCCAGCGACGGAACGGCCGGGACCTCCTTGGGCGCGTCCGAGTCGTCGTCGAAGGCCGAGCCCTGGCCACCGCCGAGCAGCGCGGCAGCGCCGCCGCCGACCGGCCGCTGCCGGGGCGCGTCCGACCCGGCCAGAGCGGCCGGGGTACGCGGCTCAAGGCCGCGACCCGACGAGCCGCCGAGCGGACGGTCCAGTGAAGCGAGCAGCGCGTCCCGGCCGGCCCGAATCGGATCCCGACCAGGGCGCGGGTGTTCGGACGCGGCCGGCAGCCCGTGCCCACCACGGCTCGGCTCGCCACGCGACGGACCAGGCAGGGCGTGCCCGCCCCGCTCCGGCGCCGGCTCCTGGCCGAGGATCGGCGTGGGCCGCTCGGCGCACAGGTACTGCGCCATGTCGTCGTGCGGGGTAACCACCTGCCGGGCCTTGTCCATGTCCCAGATGGCCTGCGCGGTGGCCTTGCCGGAGGGCCAAGTGGCGATGATCCGCCAGGTGCCGTCGTCACGCCGGTACGCGTCCCAGGAGATCTTCTCGGTGTCGATGCCGTGCTGGCTCAGTCGGCCGTTGACCACCTCGGCGAGCGGGGTGGGCTTCTCCGCGCCCTTGAGTCGGGTGCGACGGGCGTGCTGGGCGAGCATCGCCCGTTCCTGGAGCACCGGACCGGCGTAGCGCAGCACGCGGTCGACCGGCACCCCGGCGATCCGGGCGACGTCCTCGGCGGACTCACCGGAGCGGATGCGGGCCTGGATGTCCCGGGGAGACAGTGAGGGAGTCGGGTCGACGGTGCTCGGTGCCACCGCGAGCGGCGGGGCACCCGGCTCGGGGTGCATCACGCCGGCGATGCGTTCGTCGATCGGCAGGGCGAGGAGTCGCCCGACCTCGTCGGCGAGCACCAGCGCCTGGCCGTCCTCGGAAAGGGCGACGAAGCGTACTGGGCGCATAGCGTTGCCTCCGTCCCGCTTCGCTGGCCGCACGCCACGAGTCGGCCACCCAGGCGTCTCGGACCACCGTACGCGCATCTGTCTCGGGGTGGGGGAAGCGACACCCCGCATGTCGCGACTGAGCTGCGGCGATGATCACGGTGGGTGTCCATCGAGGCCCCGACGGACACCCACCGTGACGATGCTCAGAGGCGCTCGACGACGTAGTCGATCGACGCGGTCAGCGCCTCGACATCAGCCGGCTCGACGGCCGGGAACAGCGCCACCCGCAACTGGTTGCGGCCGAGCTTGCGGTACGGCTCGGTGTCGACGATGCCGTTGGCGCGCAGCGCCTTGGCGATCGCGGTGGCGTCCACCCCGTCGGCGAAGTCGATGGTCGCGACCACGTTGGACCGCAGCGCCGGGTCGGTGACGAACGGGGTGGCCACCGTGGACCGCTCCGCCCAGCCGTACACCGTCGCGGCGCTCTCCGCCGTGCGCTTGGCCGCCCAGGCCAGACCACCCTGCGCGTTCATCCAGTCGGTCTGCTCGGCCGCGAGGAAGATGGTGGCCAGCGCCGGGGTGTTGTACGTCTGCTCCAGCCGCGAGTTGTCGATCGCGGTCACCAGGTCCAGGAAGGCCGGGATGTAGCGCCCCGACGCCTTGATCTCGGCGGCCCGGTCCAACGCGGCCGGCGACATCAGGGCCAGCCAGAGGCCGCCGTCGGAGCCGAAGCACTTCTGCGGCGCGAAGTAGTAGACGTCGGTCTCGCCGACGTTGACCTCCAGGCCGCCCGCGCCCGAGGTGGCGTCGACCAGGAGCAGCGACCCCTCGTCCGCACCGGCGACCCGGTTGATCGGCACGGCCACGCCGGTCGAGGTCTCGTTGTGCGGCGTCGCGTACACGTCCACGCCGGCCTCGGCGACCAGGGTCGGCGCGCTGCCCGCCGCGGCCTTGCGGACGGTCGGCTCACCCAGGAACGGAGCGTCGGAGACCGACTTGGCGAACTTCGCGCCGAACTCGCCGAAGCTGGCGAACTGCGCACGGTCGCGGACGAGGCCGAAGGCGGCGACCTCCCAGAACGCGGTGGTGCCGCCGTTGCCGATCACGACCTCGTAGCCCTCGGGCAGCGAGAAGAACTCGGCGATGCCGGAGCGCAGTCGGGCCACCTGGTCGCGGACCGTCTTCTGCCGGTGCGACGTGCCCAGGTAGCTGGTCGCCACCTCGGCGAGCGCGGACACGGCCGCCGGACGGACCTTGGACGGGCCGCAGCCGAAACGTCCGTCGGCGGGCTTGATCTCGTCGGGAATCCGGATGATCGGTGCGTCAGCCACGGTACTGAAGATCCTTCCGCAAGGGCGAGGGCGGGCCCGGCGACACTGCCGGCCCTCATCCTCGCACCCGGGGCGGATGGCGACCGCCGGGGTCCCGACGGCCGGTCTGAGTCCTTCACCACATCGAGCGGCCCACGAGGTCGACAGCGGTCGAAAAAGGGCCCCCGCACCACGGCTGGTGCGGGGGCCCTTCGGGCAGCTCAGACGCCGTGCGGGATGGCGGCCCAGCCCTCGACGTCGGACGGCTTGCGGGTGTTCGGGCCGACGTAGCGGGCGGACGGGCGGACCAGCCGCTGCAGACGCTTCTGCTCCAGGATGTGCGCGCTCCAGCCGCCCATCCGGGCGCAGGTGAACATCGAGGTGAACATGTGCGCCGGCACCTCGGCGAAGTCCAGCACCACGGCCGACCAGAACTCGACGTTGGTGGCCAGCACCCGGTCCGGGCGGCGGGCCTGAAGCTCGGCGAGGGCGGCCTTCTCCAGCGCCTCGGCGATCTCGAAGCGCGGTGCGCCCAGCTCCTTGGCGGTGCGCCGGAGCACGCGGGCGCGCGGGTCCTCGGCACGGTAGACCCGGTGGCCGAAGCCCATCAGCCGCTCGCCGCGGTCCAGGACACCCTTGACGTAGCCCTCCGCGTCGCCGCTGCGCTCCACAGCCTCCAGCATGCTGAGCACGCGGGACGGTGCGCCGCCGTGCAGCGGCCCGGAGAGGGCGCCGATGCCCGACGAGATGCAGGCCGCGGCGTCGGCCCCGGTGGAGGCGACGATGCGCGCGGTGAAGGTGGAGGCGTTCAGGCCGTGCTCGGCGGCCGAGATGAAGTACGCGTCGACGGCCTTGACGTGCCGCGGGTCCGGCTCACCCCGCCAGCGCTTCATGAACCGCTCGACGATGGTCTGCGCCTTGTCGATCTCCTTCTGCGGCACCGCCGGCAGGCCGAGGCCGCGGGCGGACTGCGCGACGAAGGAGAGCGCGGTCACCGACACCCGGGCGAGGTCCTCACGGGCCTGCTCGTCGGAGATGTCCAACAGCTGGCTGAGCCCCCAGTACGGCGCCAGCATCGCGACCGCCGACTGCACGTCGACCCGGATGTCGCCGGAGTGCACCGGCACCGGGAACGGCTCCGCCGGCGGCAGGCCCGGCCCGAACCGGCCGTCGACCAGCAGCGCCCACACGTTGCCGAACGAGACCTGGCCGATCAGATCCTCGATGTCGACCCCGCGATAGCGCAGCGCGCCACCCTCGCGGTCGGGTTCGGCGATCTCGGTCTCGAAGGCTACGACGCCCTCCAGACCGGGTTTGAAATCGGCCATGTCGCTCTCCTGGATCTGGTCGGTGCGCCTGATCAGCTGAGCCGGCCCGGTCGGCCGAGCGCCTTAGGCGACCCTCAGGGATGTGTTCGGAACATCTTGCCTGCTGCGTAACCGGATATGCGACCCGCTGCGACTGTGCTGCACACGACATCTGAGGACGCGCATTCTCCGCGCCACTCGGTGAGACTGGGCGATGCGGACTGGCCAGCGCGGAAGGGTGCATGTCGGGCCGCCGAGAAGGAGTGGGGACGTGACGGGCGACACACCCGCCCCGGCCGCGATGCGTAACGAGTACGCCGCGGACCTGGGCCTGACCGAAGCTGACCTGGCCGCCGACTGGCACCGCCAGTTCGACAGCTGGTTCGCCGACGCGGTGGCCTTCGGGCTGCCCGAGCCGAACGCGATGGTGGTGGGCACCGCCGACGCCGCCGGCCGGCCCAGCGGCCGGACGGTGCTGCTCAAGGGGTACGACCCCGAGGGCTTCGTCTTCTTCACCAACCACCTCTCGCGCAAGGGCGTCGAGGCGTCCGCCAACCCGTACGCCAGCCTGGTCTTTCCGTGGTTTCCCATGCAGCGGCAGGTGGTGGTCGCCGGGTCGATCGCCCCGGTCGAGCGGGCGGTGACCGAGTCGTACTTCGCGAGCCGGCCACGCGGCTCGCAGCTGGGCGCCTGGGCCAGCCCGCAGTCGCAGGTGGTGCCGGACCGGGCCACGCTGGAGGACCGCTATCGGGAGGTGGCCGAGCGGTTCGCCGACGCGACGGTCATCCCGCCCCCGCCGCACTGGGGTGGTCTGCGGGTCCGGCCGGACTCGGTGGAGTTCTGGCAGGGGCGGGCGGGTCGGCTGCACGACCGCCTGCGGTTCCGTCGCGTCGACGGAAGCGACTGGACCGTCGAGCGGCTGGCGCCGTGACGGGTGTGCAGGAGGCCCGGCCGCGCGGAGCGCGCCGCTGGGCGATCGACGTCCGTCCGCTGCGGGTTCCGGCGTACCGGCGATTGTGGCTCGGCAACACCGTGGCGATGTTCGGCTTCCAGTTCACCGCCGTGGCGGTGCCGGTGGAGATGTACGCCCTGACCCGGGACTCGTTCTGGGTCGGTCTGCTGGGTGTGGCTGCCTTCGTACCCCTGCTGGTCTTCGGGCTCTGGGGTGGCGCGGTCGCCGACGCCCGCGACCGCCGTGCGGTGCTGCTCGGCGGCTCATTGTTGCTCTGGGCATCCACCCTCGGGTTGCTGGTCCAGGCGCTGCTGAACGTGGGCAGCCCGGTGCTGTTGCTGGCGTTGATGGCGGTGCAGTCGGTGGCCTTCGCGATCACCTCGCCGGCCCGCAGCGCCATGCTGCCCAGGCTGGTGCCGGACGACCTGGTGGCGTCCGCCACCACCCTGAACTACACGACCTTCACCGCCGCCTCGGTCGCCGGCCCGCTCGCCGCCGGTCTGATCCTCTCCGCCTCGCCGGACACCACGGTGGTCCTGCCGATCGCGTACGGGTTGGACGCGGTGCTGTTCACCGCCATGCTCTGGGCCGCGCTGCGCCTCCCCTCGCTCCCGCCCGAGCCGACCGCCGACGGCCAGGCCCGACGTGCCGGCCTGGCCAGTGTGATCGACGGATTCCGGTACCTCGCCACCACGCCGGTGCTGCTGCTCTCCTTCGGCGTGGACCTGATCGCGATGATCCTGGCCATGCCGAGGGCGCTGTTCCCGGAGATCGCCCAGGAGCGGTTCGGCGGCGGTGGCGCGGTCGGCCTGCTCTACAGCGCCATCGCGATCGGCTCGATGATCGGCGGGCTGACCTCCGGCTGGATCGGTCGCCTCCGCCGGCAGGGGGTCGGCCTGGTGGTCGCGGTGGTCGGCTGGGGCCTGGCGATCGCCGCGGCCGGGTTGGCCCACCAGCTCTGGCTGATGGTCCTACTGCTCGCCGTGGCCGGCGCCGCCGACCTGGTCAGCGCCGTACTGCGCCAGTCCATGCTGCTGGTGTACGCGCCGGACCGGATGCGCGGTCGGCTCCAGGGCGTCAACACGGTGGTGGTGGCCGGCGGTCCGCGCCTGGGTGACCTGCGGGCCGGCACCATGGCCGCCGGGTTCGGCGGCGGGGTGGCCTGGGTCGCCGGTGGGCTCGCCTCGGCGGTGCTCGTGGTGGTGCTCGCGGTCGCCTTCCCGGCGCTGCTGCGCTACCGGGCCACGACGGCGTCGAGCGGCGACCGGCCGTGACCGGTTAGGGTCGCCGACATGGAAAGCCCCGACCAGCGCCCCTTCTCCGGCGCACAGTGGACCATCGCCGCCGCGGGCCACGAGGCAGTCATCGTGGAGGTGGGCGGCGGGCTGCGGACGTACCGGCACGAGGGTGTCGACCTGGTCGACGGGTACCAGACCGACGAGGTGTGCCCCGGCTGCGCCGGGCAGGTGCTCGCGCCCTGGCCGAACCGGATCCGCGACGGTCGCTACCCGTTCGCGGACCGGACGCACCAGCTCGCGCTGACCGAGCCGGAGCGGCACGTCGCCATCCACGGGCTGGTCAACTGGGTGCCGTGGCGGCTGCTGGAGCAGTCCGTGGATGCGGTGACGGTCGGCTACGACCTGCCGCCGCAGCCCGGCTACCCGTGGCCGCTGCGACTGGTCAGCCGGTGGAGCGTCGGCGCGGACGGTCTGCGCGCCGAGCACGAGGTGACCAACATCGGCGCCGAGGTGGCCCCGTTCGGCTTCTCGGTGCACCCGTACCTGCAACTGCCGGGTGTCGCGGTGGACGACCTGGTCATGCGGCTGCCGGCGCGTACCCGTGTGCTGGTGGACGGTCGGCTGCTCCCGGTCGGGGCGACCCCGGTGGCCGGCACCGAGTACGACTGGACCAGCCCGCGCCGGATCGGCGGCGCGGAGTTGGACCTCTGCTTCGGCGAGGTGGTCCGGGACGCCGACGGCGGTTCCTCGGTGAGCCTGGCCGCGCCGGACTCCTCGTCCGGGGTGAGCATCTGGGCGGACGCCGAGTTCGGCTGGTGGCAGGTGTTCACCGGGGACGCGCTCATCGGCGAGCGGCACCGGCGTTCGGTGGCGATCGAGCCGATGACCTGCCCGCCGGACGCGTTCCGCTCGGGCAAGGACCTGCTCACGCTCAAGCCCGGCACGACCTGGCGGGGTGCCTGGGGCATCCGTCCCGGGGCCTGATGGAGTTCGCCGAGGTCGTCCGCCGACGGCGGATGGTGCGCAACTACGACCCGGACCGTCCCGTCCCGCCCGACGTGGTGGATCGGCTGCTCGACCACGCCGTCCGCGCCCCCTCGGCCGGGTTCGCCCAGGGCTGGGGCTTCCTGGTGCTGGAGGAGCCGGCCGACCGGGAGCGGTTCTGGGCCGCCACCACGCCGGAGGGTGGCGGGCGGGAGCGCTGGCTGGCGGGGATGCGCAGGGCGCCGCTCATCGTGGTGCCGCACGCCAACGAGTCGGCCTACCTGCGGCGGTACGCCGAGCCGGACAAGGGTTGGACCGACCGGTCGACCGACCGCTGGCCGGTGCCCTACTGGTACGTGGACACCGGCTTCGCCGCGCTCCTGATGCTGCTCACCGCCGTGGACGAGGGGCTGGGGGCGTGCTTTTTCGGGATTCCGCCGCAGCGGCTGGGCGCGTACCGGGGCGCGTTCGGCGTGCCGGAGGAGTACCACCCCATCGGTGCCGTCACAATCGGTTACCGTGCGCCGGACCATCGGTCACCATCGCTGCGCCGAGGGCGGCGCGAAATGGACGAGGTGGTGCGGCGCGGGCGGTGGAGTTGAGTGGCGCGTCCCGTTCGTCGGAGTTGAGGATCGGGCGAGCGGTAGCGAAACTGACATCAGGGAGCAGAACGTCGCGTGCGCTGGACGGCTAGGCTGGCACGGTCATCGGTGCCGCGCCGCGCGGTGCCCGCCGCGGCCCGGCTCGGTGTCGTCGGTCGGCCCGGCCACGGGGAGGGGAGCGTGCCGTCGTGATCTTCAGAGCGGTCCGGGACGGGCGTCCCTATCCGGAGCACAACCTGACGCTCAAGCAGTGGGCGGAGATTCCGCCCCGTCCGCTGCGCCTGGACCAGTTGATCACCACCAAGCGCGAGCTGGCGCTCGACAAGCTCCTCGCCGAGGACTCGACCTTCTACGGCGACCTCTTTCCGCACGTGGTCCAGTGGAACGGTGGGCTCTACCTGGAGGACGGGCTGCACCGCGCCCTGCGTGCCGCCCTGCAGCAGCGCAACCAGATCCACGCCCGTGTGCTGGTGCTCTCCGGGCCGATCGACTGAACGGCGTGAGCTGAGGCTTCGTTAAGGTGACGGCATGACTGCCCTCGATCTGCTCGACCTGGACCCGTCGCTCAGCGAGGAGGAGCGGCAGATCCGCGACGTCGTCCGCCAGCTCGTCGACGACCGGGTCCGCCCCCACGTCGCCGAGTGGTACGAGGAGGGTCGCGTGCCGGCCCGCGAGCTGGCCCGCGAGTTCGGCAAACTCGGTCTGCTCGGCATGCACCTGACCGGCTACGGCTGCGCCGGCGCCTCCGCCGTCGCGTACGGGCTGGCCTGCCAGGAGCTGGAGGCCGGTGACTCCGGGCTCCGCTCGCTGGTCTCGGTGCAGGGCTCACTGGCGATGTACGCCATCTGGCGCTACGGCAGCGAGGAGCAGAAGCAGCGCTGGCTGCCGGCGATGGCGACCGGCGAGGCGATCGGCTGCTTCGGCCTCACCGAACCCGACCACGGCTCCGACCCGGCGTCCATGACCACCCGGGCCCGCCGCGACGGCGACGACTGGGTGCTCACCGGCGCCAAGATGTGGATCACCAACGCGCCGATCGCCGACGTGGCCGTCATCTGGGCCCGCACCGACGAGGGCGTCCGCGGTTTCGCCGTACCCATGGACACGCCCGGCGTCACGGCCCGCGAGATCGGCCGCAAGATGTCCCTGCGCGCGTCGGTGACCGGCGAGATCGTGCTCGACGACGTCCGGCTCCCCGCCGACACCCAACTGCCCGAGGCGGTCGGGCTCAAGGCGCCGCTGAGCTGCCTGACCGAGGCCCGGTACGGCATCGTCTGGGGCTCACTCGGCGCGGCACGGGACTGCCTGGAGACCACCCTGGCGTACGCCACCAGCCGTACCCAGTTCGGTCGGCCGCTGGCCGGATTCCAACTCACCCAGGCCAAGCTCGCCGACATGGCCGTCGAACTGGTCAAGGGCCAACTGCTCGCGCTGCACCTCGGCCGGCTCGCCGACGGCGGCCGGCTCCGCCCCGAGCAGGTCAGCGTGGGCAAGCTGAACAACGTGCGGGAGGCCCTGGCCATCGCCCGGCAGTGCCGCACCATCCTCGGCGCCAACGGCGTCTCCGGGGAGTACCCGGTGATGCGGCACGCGAACAACCTGGAGAGCGTCCTGACGTACGAGGGCACGTCCGAGATCCACCAGCTCGTCGTCGGGCAGCGGCTCACCGGGCTCTCCGCGTTCGCCTGACCTGCCCGTTTACGCATTCCGGCCGCTCGCCGCGCGGCTGTCGTACCGGGGCCGTACCGTCATTGACAGACGACGTGTCTGACGAGGACGGTGAGTGTGATGGCCCGCGACGCTGGCATCAACGAGCCCACGAGGGAGTTCCCCGGTTACCCGACCGGCGACGACCTCAAGGAGCGCTCGGCCGCGACACCCGACCCGACTCCGGGCGGGCCGGGTGGCACCGATGGTCCTCCGGCCGGCGGGGGTGGGGGTGCGGCCCGTGGGCTGCTCCTCCTGCTCGGTGCCGCCGCGCTGGCCGTGGTGGTGCTGCTCGGCGTGCAGGCGACCGGCTTCCTGCCCGATTTCCGTAACCCGTTCACCAAGGAGCAGACCGACCGCAGCCAGCCGCCGCTGCTGAAGTCGATCCAGGATCTCAGCCGCTACGTGGCCGCCGAAGGCAACTTCCAGGTCGTGGTCGACACCCAGAACGACCGGCGCAACGTCCCGGACTTCCTGCTCAACGAACGCACCCTGTTCGTCGGGGCCGGCAGCGTCGAGGCGTACGTCGACTTCACCAAGATCGGTGAGGGTGCGATCGTGCAGTCCGCCGACGGCAAGTCGGTCGAGATCAAGCTGCCCGCGCCGCAGCTCGGCGAGACCAACCTCGACATGGAGAAGAGCTACGTCTTCGCCGAGCAGCGCGGCCTGCTCAACCGGCTCGGCGACCTGGTCGGCAACGACCCCAACCGGCAGCAGCAGGTCTACCAACTGGCTGAGGAACGGATCACCGCCGCCGCCCGGGACAGCGGGCTCTCCGCCCGCGCCGAGGAGAACACCCGCAAGATGCTGCAGGGGCTGCTGCGCTCGCTGGGCTACCAGCAGGTCACGGTCACCTACACGGCCCCCTGACGCTCGACGCTTCGGCAGTAGGTCGCTGCGGCGCTCGGACGCCCCGGCACCTCCGTGCTCGGTGATCCGGCCCCTCGGCGCCTGGCGGTCCGGCATCTCCACGCTCGGGGCTTCGGTGCCGGAATCCGGTGCCCGGCGCTCCGAAACTGCAGCCGCGCCCGCCCCGACCACCGTCGGGGCGGGCGTTTTCACTGGCCCGCCGCCCGCCGCCCGCCGCCCGCCGCCCGCCGCCCGCCGCCTGGCGCCTGGCGCCTGGCGCCTGGCGCCTGACGCCTGGAGCCCGCCGCCTGCTGCTTGCCGCTTGCTGCCTGCTGCTCGCTGCCTGGCGCCTGGCGCCTGCTGCCTGGAGCCCGCCGCCTGGTGCTCTCCGCTTGCCGCTCGCCGCCTGCTGCTTGCCGCTCGCCGCCTGCTCCTCGCTGCTCGCTGCTCGGTGCCCGCACCGGCCCGGGCCGCGTTGCTGTGGCTGCCTCCGCGCCGTGCTCGTCCTCCGTCCCCGCTGGCAGGTCGGCAATTACCCGTGCACGCCGCTCGTCGGCGTCGGCAGGGCGATTTGTCGGGTCCGCGCCATCCTCTGGCTGCGGTATGAGCAGATCTTGGACAGTTTCCGTCAGCAGCTAACGGAAACTGTCCAAGATCTCGGAGTGGAGGGCCGGTTGGGCGCGTGACGCCGACGCGGTCACGCCCTACGGTCAGGTTTCTGCGGGGCATGACTTGCGGCGAGTCCGGGTTGTGCCGCTGGTTGCGCCCGCCCGCCGGACCGGCCACCACCGCCGCGACTTTCGCGCGGGCCACCAGCACCACCGCCGGGCTGTGCGTCACCGCCGGGTCGTGCGCTACCGCTGGGCCGCGCGCTACCGCTGGGCCGCGCGCTACCGCTGGGCTGTGCGTCACCGCTGGGCTGTGCGTCACCGCCGGGTCGTGCGCTACCGCCGGGTTGTGCGTCACTGCTGGGCCGCGCGCTACCGCTGGGCTGTGCGTCACCGCGGGGCTGTGCGCTACCGCGGGGCCGCGCGCTGCCACTCGATCGCGCGCCACCAGCGATTCGTGCCCACCCGAGATTCGCGCCATGTCCAGGAGCGGGGTGACCGGAGGCCACCACATCGTCGACGTGGTGGCCTCCAGACTGCGCTGCGCTGTGCTGTGCGGGGGTGGTCAGTGGCCGGTGGAGGCGAGGTAGCGGTCCTCGTTCGGCATGAGGATCCAGAGGATCAGGTAGACGATCACCTGGGTGCCGGGCAGCAGCAGTGACAGCAGGAACAGCAGCCGGACCATCCCGGCGGACATGCCGAACCGCTGACCGAGGCCGGCGCAGACACCGGCGAGCATGCGCCCCTGGCGGGGCCGAACCAGTTTGCGACTCATCGTCGTACTCCCACTCTGCGGCGGTGCGCCGCGTCTGCAATCCACGGTAGAAAGGGGTGGCCGTCCTGCCCTCGGTCCCGAGGAGGATCAGCGGTCCATGGACCCGTAGGTACTTACCCGTGCGGCCCCGCTCGACGCCTCCGGCCCGCGCTCCCCGCGCGCAGGCCCCGCGCCCGCGCCCGGCCGGCAGCCCGCGCTCCCCGTGCGTAGGCCCCGCGCCCGCGCTCCGCCGGCAGCCCGCGCCGGTCAAGGTCGTGCTCGATCCTGGATGTAGTGGCTTTCCGCCACTCGCGAGGCCACTACAACAAGGACAACGCCGTTGCGTTTAGCGCCGTGAGCGGGAGGCAAGTCCTTTCTCGAAGAGTGTGATTTCGGCGTGGAAGCTGTAGGTCTGTGTGGTTGTT